>CAIKLM010000112.1 GCA_903828235.1 uncultured beta proteobacterium
CGCCAGGAGGCTGGCGCTCAGGTAGTCCGAGAGCCTCGCGCCTGTGCCGAGCACGGCCTTGGTTCGAGCCATGGGCAAGCTCCGTCGTTGCGACGGGCTGAATTGTGCGCCAACCTAGTCTATCCGAACAGTATTGGGTCAGGTGGTGCTGTCGTGGCAGGACGTGCTCGACGGCGCCGCGCACCCCGACGACGGGCGCAACGTCGTCATCCACGAATTCGCCCACCGGCTCGACCAGGCACACGGCGCGGCCAATGGCGCGCCCTGGCTGCCGGGCGCCGTTCGGCGCCGCCAATGGGCCGACACATTCACCGCCGAATTCGAAGCCCTGCAACGCCGCGTGGCCCGTGGCGAGGGCGGACTGATCGACGCTTATGGCGCCACCGATGCCGCCGAGTTCTTCGCCGTCACCAGCGAACTGTTCTTCGAACGCCCGGACGATCTGGCCGCCGCGCACCCCGCCCTGCACCGGCAACTGCGCGGCTTCTACGGGGTCGACCCCCGCCACTGGCAGGGCGTGACACCGCGGCTGGGCATCGCGTCGAAGTCATGAGCCGGCTTATGCCCTGATTTCCGCATTAGCTCGATAAATGCGGCGAAATGCGATTGCATTAGGCGTGCTGTGTTATGGTTCGCGCCGCCCGAAGAGGCGGACGGGATTCCGCGGCATTAGCCGCCGATGTTCCGGATCCATTCAGAAGCAGTCGCCGCGGGGTATTGCACGACACCGCGACCCAGGGAGTTTCACCCGACATCACGCCACATGACCAAAAGCTACGCCCAGATCGTCAAGCAGATCAAGGCCCTGGAAGCCGAGGCCGAGAAGGCGCGCCGCACCGAGATCGACGGTGTCATCACGCGCATTCGCGAGGCCATCCAGTTCTACAACCTGAGCGCCGCCGACCTGGGCCTCACGGCCAAGGCCAAGGCCGAGGGCGCCAAGGCCTTCCCGGCCAAGCGCAAGAAGCGCAAGGCCGCCGCGCCCAAGGCGCCGGCCGCCGCCAAGTACGCCGACGGCCAGGGCAACACCTGGGTCGGCCGCGGCAAGCGCCCGCAGTGGCTGCGCGACGCGCTGGCCGCGGGCAAGCAGCTCGCGGACTTCGCCGTCAAGTAAGCCGCCGGCCGGCGCTCACGCGGTGGCCTGCGCCACCGCGTGGGCCCAGGCCTGCATGCGGCCGGCCGCCCAGTCCGGCGGCTGCCGTGGCTCGAAGCGCCGCTCGGCCTGCCACAGCGCCGCGAGTTCCGCGGTGCCGCTCCACACCCCCGTGGCCAGCCCGGCCAGGAAGGCCGCGCCCAGCGCCGTGGTCTCGGTGACGCGCGGGCGCAGCACGGGCACGCCCAGCAGGTCGGCCTGGAACTGCATCAGCGCGTCGTTCACGCAGGCGCCGCCGTCCACGCGCAGTTCCTTCACCGGCAGTTCCGCGCCGCCATCGGCCTGCATGGCCTGCAGCAGCGCCGCGCTCTGGAACGCGATGCTCTCCACCGCCGCGCGCGCGATGTGCGCCACCGTGCTGCCGCGCGTCAGGCCCGTGATGGTGCCGCGCGCCTGCGCGTTCCAGTAGGGCGCGCCCAGGCCGGTGAAGGCCGGCACGACGACCACGCCGCCGCTGTCGGGCACGCTGGCGGCCAGCGCCTCCACCTGGCTGCTGCTCTGGATGGCCTTCAGGCCGTCGCGCAGCCACTGCACCACCGCGCCGCCGATGAACACGCTGCCTTCCAGCGCGTACTGCGGCGGCCCCGGCGGCGCTGCCGCGGCCGTGGTGACCAGCCCGTGGCGGGACGCACGCGCCTGCGGCCCGGTGTGCATCAGCATGAAGCAGCCCGTGCCGTAGGTGTTCTTGGCCAGCCCGGCCTCGAAGCAGCCCTGGCCGAACAGCGCCGCCTGCTGGTCGCCCGCGATGCCGGCGATGGGCACGGCCGCGCCCAGCAGCGCGGCGTCGCTGTCGCCGAAGGCGTGGCTGCTGGGGTGCACCTCGGGCAGCACGGCGCGCGGGACGCCCAGCAGCGCCAGCAGCTCGTCGCTCCAGGCGCCGCGGTGGATGTCGAACAGCATCGTGCGCGAGGCATTGCTGGCGTCGGTGGCGTGCACGCGGCCGCCCGTCAGCCGCCACAGCAGCCAGCTGTCGATGGTGCCGAAGGCCAGCTCGCCCGCCTCGGCCCGCGCGCGCGCGCCGGGCACGTGCTCGAGCAGCCACGCCAGCTTGGTGGCCGAGAAGTACGCATCCACCACCAGGCCGGTGAGCGCGCGGATGCGCTCGGCGTGCCCGGCCTCGCGCAGCCGCGCGCACAGCGACTCGCTGCGCCGGCACTGCCACACGATGGCGCGGTGCAGCGGCTCGCCGGTGGCGCGGTCCCACAGCACGGTGGTCTCGCGCTGGTTGGTGATGCCGATGGCGGACAGCTCGCGCGCGTGCAGCCCGGCGCGGGCCAGCGCCTCCTGCGCGGTGGCCAGCTGCGTGCGCCAGATCTCGTCGGCGTCGTGCTCCACCCAGCCGGGCTGCGGGAAGTGCTGAGCGAACTCGCGCTGCGCCACGGCCACGGCCTGGCCGCGCGCGTCGAACACGATGCTGCGCGAGCTGCTGGTGCCCTGGTCGAGGGCAAGGACGTACGGCATCGCTGGACTCCTGCCCGGTGTGCGTTCAGGCCTTGGACTGCGCCTCGATCCAGGCGTCGATCTGGCGCTCCAGCACCGGCAGCGACAGCGCGCCCTGGTCGAGCACGGCGTTGTGGAAGCGGCGGATGTCGAAGCGGCTGCCCAGGCGCGCACGGGCACGGTCGCGCAGCTCCTCGATCTTGAGCTTGCCGATCATGTAGGCCAGCGCCTGCCCGGGCATCGAGGTGTAGCGGTCGACCTCGCTCTCGACGAAGGCGCGCTCGACGCCGGTCTGCTCGACCATGAAGTCGATGGCCTGCTGGCGGCTCCAGCCCAGCGCGTGGATGCCGGTGTCGACCACCAGGCGCGCGGCGCGGAAGGCCTGCCACTGCAGGTGGCCCCAGCGCGAGTACGGGTCGGTGTACAGGCCGAGCTCGAAGCCCAGCGTCTCGGCGTACAGCGCCCAGCCCTCGCTGAAGGCGGTGTAGCCGAAGCCGCTGCGGCGGAAGGCCGGCAGCCCGGCCAGCTCGGTGGCCCGCGCGATCTGCAGGTGGTGGCCGGGCACGGCCTCGTGGGCCACCAGCGTCTCCATGCCCCACTTGGGCTTCCTGCGGAACGACAGCACGTCGGCAAAGAAGGTGCCGCCGCGGCTGCCGTCCAGCGCCGGGCCGTTGTAGTACTCGGCGCGCGCGCCCATGTGCGCCGGCATGGGGCTCACGCCGTAAGGCGCGCGCGGCAGCTCGGCGAACAGGCGCGGCATCTCGGCGTCGAGCCGCTTGGCGATCTCGCGGTAGCCGGCCAGCAGCGCCTGCGGGCTGTCGTGGAAGAAGCGCGGGTCGGTGTTCAGGAACTGCACGAACGCCGCCCAGTCGCCGGGGAACTTCGTCTCCACGCGCACGGCGTCCATCTCGGCGCGCAGCCGCCGCAGCTCGCGCAGCCCCGTGTCGTGGATCTGCTGCGGCGTCAGCTCCAGCGTGGTGTTGTGCCGCACCAGCATGGCGTAGACGGCGCGGCCGTCGGGATAGCTGCCCAGCGCGCCGCTGGCCGGCGCCCGCGGCAGGTACTCGCGCTCGACGAAGGTGCGCAGCCGCTGCTGCGCCGGCACCACGTGGCGCACGATGGCCTCGCGCGCGGCGGCCTGCAGCCGCTCGCGGTCGGCCGCGGGAATCTGCGGCGACAGGCGCCTGAAGGGCGCGTAGTGCGGGTTGGCCTCGACCTCGGCGGTGATCTGCCCGTCGATCTGCGCCAGCACGCGCTGCAGCACCTCGCGCGGGGGCACCCAGCCCGCCGCCAGGCCGCGCCGCAGGTTGGCGATCTCCTGGTCGATGCGGCGCGGGTAGGCCGCCATGCGCGCCAGCGTCTTCTCGACGAGCTCGGCGCGCGACACGGGGCTGACGGCCAGCAGGTCGGCGAACTGCGTGTGCGGGCCGCCCAGGGCACCCAGCGTCATCGTGCGCCAGCCGGCGAAGGCGGCGCGCTCGAGCTGGCGCTGCTGCGCCTCGATGAACAGCTCGCGCGAGATGCGATCCTGCGGCGACAGCGCGGCCGGGTCGATGGCTTGCGCCTCGGCCAGGCGGCGGCGCACGGCTTCGTCGGCCTCGGCCTGGGCCTCGGGGCTGGCGTCGGTGAGGCGATCGCCGAAGCGGTGGTCGCCGCGGTAGGTGGCCCACTCGGGGAAGCGGCGCGTGTTGTCCTCGAAGCTGGCGGCGAACAGCGCGTGCAGCGCGCGCGCGGCGGGCCCGCGATCGGGCTCCTGGCGCTCGGCGGGCGCGGCCTGTGCGGCGGCCGGCGGCGGGCCGGCCAGCAGCGCCAGCATCAGCGCCGCCGCGGCGCAGGCGGCGCCGACGGGTCGAGAGGTCGGGATCGGGGGCATCGGGGCAGGCACCGGTGTCGAAAGCGGCGCATTGTGGGCCGGTGACAGAATCGCGCCAGCCCGTACTGGCCCGGTGTCGATGCTGCGGTCGCGCGCCCGACCGCCTGCATGCAGCCTTCCCGCCACGCCCTGATCACGGGCACCCTCTACGCCCTGGCCGCCGGCCTGATGTGGGGCCTGGTGTTCGTCGCGCCCACCCTGCTGGCCGAGTACCCGCCGGCGCTGCTGGCGGTGGGCCGCTACCTGGCCTTCGGGCTGATCGCCGTGCCGCTGGCCTGGATGGCGCGCGAGGCGCTGCGCGGGCTGTCGCGCGCCGACTGGTTCGAGGCGCTGAAGCTCTCCGCCGTGGGCAACCTGCTGTACTACCTGTGCCTGGCGGCGGCCATCCAGATGACCGGCGGGCCGCTGGCCACGATGATCATCGGCACGCTGCCGGTGGTGATCGCCATCGTCTCCAACCTGCGCAGCGGCGCCGCGGTGCGCGCGCGCGACGGCCGGCTGCCGTGGGCGCGGCTGGCGCCGTCGCTGGCGCTCATCGCCGCGGGCATCGGCTTCGTCAACCAGGCCGAGCTGGCGCGGTTGCAGGCCCAGGGCGATGTCGACCTGGCGCGCTACGGGCTGGGCGTGCTGCTGGCGGTGTGTGCCGTGGCCTGCTGGACCTGGTACCCCATCCGCAACGCCGACTGGCTGCGCACGCATGCCGACCGCTCGCCCAGCGCCTGGGCCACCGCGCAGGGGCTGGTGACGCTGCCGATGGCGGCGGTGGGCTACGCGCTGCTGTGGATCGGCGACGCGGCCTTCGGCGGCGGCGCGCTGCAGATGCCCTTCGGCCCGCGCGCGTGGGAGTTCATCGGCCTCATGCTGGCCATCGGCCTGTTCGCCAGCTGGCTGGGCACGCTGTGCTGGAACGAGGCCAGCCAGCGCCTGCCCCCGGCGCTGGCCGGGCAGCTGATCGTCTTCGAGACGCTGGCCGCGCTGGCCTATGCGCTGGCGCTGCGCGGCCAGGCCCCCGCCCCGGGCGTGCTGCTGGGCGTGGTGCTGCTGGTGGCCGGCGTGCTGTGGGCGCTGCGCGTGAAGCCGCAGGCGGCCTAGCCTGCGGCTGCACGCACGGCTCCCCGAGCCCCCTCCGCGAGGGAGCTCCAGCGTGTTTGTCCGCACCCTCCATCCTCTATCCAAGGGGGAGGCCCCAGTCTGGCTGACAAGTGCGTTGCCGCCGTTCAGCCTGCGCTGAGCGCCGCCATTCGCCGCTGGTTCAGCGTCACGCACACGAGCTTGCCATCGGCTTGCACCCGGTGCAGCCCTCTCATGCTGAACTGCCGAAAGCCCAGTACGTTCTTGATCCAGCCGGTGGGCGGCGATCCACTCTCGTTAGCGGTAGGCCGCCCGGCCCTCTTCAGTCTTGAGCTCGGCGGCCATGGCCGCGGTGTGCGGGTACTGCTCGGCGTCGACCTCATGTTCAAGGAGGAGCCGTCACTGGCTGCGCCTAAACAGCGAGCGGGACCACGCCGGACACCAGGATTTGCGGTGGCTTGGCAGCGCTTTGTCCTGGAAACCGGGGCCTTCGCTCCCGGAGTTCTTCGGTCTCTACGGCTGGGGAGCCGGGGATCCGGAACTCCCATTAAAGCATCACAAAGCTGCGGCAAAACCTTGCGGCGTATTGTGCTTGGCACCTTTACGCGCTGGGTACCGATAAGCAGCGCGCAACACGTTCTTGAAGGAGCAACCGTGAAGAAGTCGATCCTGTCCGTCCTCATGGCCTTGGGCTTTGCGATGTTCGCAACCGCAACCGCAACCGCAACCGCGAACGCCGCACCCGGAAAGCCGGTTCCGCTCGGATGCGGCGTGCTGCCACTGAGCCGGATTGCCCTCTCTCAGGGATACCTGACTGCGCCGGAACTCGTTGGAAAGAACGTTGAGGCGTATCCTGCGCTGGTGGAATTCGAAGCGCTGTTCAAGGTGATCAGCATCACGACTGGAGCACCGGGTATCCGCAACGTGACGTCTTTCGATGGCAAGGTCGCTTCCATCCTCAGAGACCTCGGGAGGAACATCACTTACTGGAAGCAGATCACCGACGAAGTACGTCGGGATTACATCGATTCCCTGGGGCGGGGCCAGTACGTCGAGCAGAAAAGGTTGGCTCTGAACGATTGGACGAACGTGCTGGAAGGCTATAGAGACGCTCACGACAGGATCGTTGCGGAAGCGCTTCGCGTGCGGCCCTGCTTCCCGAGCTGACGGGCCGTGAACTGCGGGCGCTGTCTCAGCGCAAGCGCATCGCGGTTCGGCTTCAGCGGAGCGCCAGCATCGTGCTGCTGGCGGCCAAGCGCATGCACAACAAGGAGAGCGCCCTCAAGGTGGGACTGGACCGGCGCAAGGTGGCGCTGTGGCGGGCGCGCTTCCTTGAAGGTGGCATTGACGCGCTCCGCAAGGACGCGCCGCGGCCTGGCCGACCGGCCAGCGTGACCTCGGCGATGGAGTCGCGCAGCATGAACGCCACGCTGCACGGGCAGCCGGCCAACTCCACGCACTGGAGTACGCGCACGTTGGCCGAACACCTGGGCAGCGGTGCCACCTCGGTGCGCACAGTCAGGCGCAGCAACGGCCTGCTGGACGTGGTGGGCCTGTATCTAAACCCGCCCGAGCACGCCCTGGTGCTGGCTGCGACGAGAAGAGCCGGATCCAGGCGCTCAATCGCACGCAGCCCGGTCTGCCGATGAAGGCCGTCGCGCCGGCACCCTCACCCACGACGACAAGCGCCACGGCACGACGGCGCTGTTCGCGGCGCTGAACACGCTCAATGGCCTCGTGGGCCCGATGTGCCAGCCGCGTCACAGCCACACCGAGTGGCTGAAGTTCCTGCGCCTGATCGACCGCAAGACGCCCAGGGACTGACACTGCACCGGGTGGTGGACAAGCACGCCACGCACAGCCATCCCGAGGTGCAGGCCTGGCTGGCCAAGCACCCGCGCGTCGTCATGCATGCACTTCACCCCGCCCGGTGCGTCGTGGTTGAACATGGTCGAGCGCTTCTTCCGCGACATCAGCGACAAGCGCATCCACCGCGACAGCTTCACCGGCATGGCCGAACTCGAACTGGCCGTCGACCTGTACGTCGCCCAGCACAACGTCGACCCGAAGACCTTCATCTGGACGGCCAGCGCCCCGGACATCCTCGCCAAGGTGACGCGTGCCAAGGTGACCTTGGCGACCGCTTCGCCATGAGTACAGGACAAAGCTGCGCACCACACCAGCAGGCCGAGGACGAGTCCGGCAGCGCACGCCGCGAGAGACCGTGGCGGCCCGTCGCAACCCGCCGGCGCCGTGACCGCGGCAGCGGCCGGTGCCGGCTGGCGGTACGCCCGGTGTCGCCGGACGACACCGCAGCGCGCGCCGCTTGGTGGCCCGACCGGGCGACCCGGAGACTGCGGCCGCCTGCACTGCCAAGCCCGCAAGCGCACCCCGTCCCAACTCCTGGAGCACCGCCCCATGCACACGAATCCCCGTCTTCGACGCGTCCTGGCCAGCCTGGCCGTCACGGCCACCGCCATCGGCCTCACCGCCTGCGGCGGCGGCGGTTCGTCCGACGCCCCCGCGCCCCCCACCCCCGTCTCGACCCAGGTGCCGCGGCTGGACGAGTCGCGCTGCCCCTACACGCTGCACCCGAGCCAGCAGCCCGGCACCAGCGTGCGCTGCGGCGAACTCGTGGTGCTGCAGGACCGCGCGAACCCGACCGGGCCGACACTGCGCATTCCGTTCGCGGTGTTCAGGCCGGCGACGCCCGGCGCGCTGCCGCCGGTGGTCTACCTGACCGGCGGGCCGGGCCAAACGTGGGCCGACAGCGTGCCCACGGTCCAGGCCGGCCAGAGCCCCGGCTTCGTCGGCGGGGCCAAGCTGCCCCGCGACGAGGTGGTGCTCGAGCAGCGCGGGTCCATCGCCACCACGCCAGCCCTGTCGTGCCCCGCGGTGTCCTGGGGCCCGGAGATGTTCCGCGACACGGCCTCGGCCCTGCTCGCCGCGCTGCCCGGCATGAAGTCGTGCGCCGACGGCCTGATCGCCAAGGGCGTGCAACCGCGCCACTTCACGACCGACGACATGGCCGCCGACCTCGAAGACCTGCGCCAGTTGCTGGGCTACGGCAAGGTGGTGCTCAACGGGGTCTCCTTCGGCACCATGTGGGCGCTGGCGGTGGTGCGCAACCACGGCGCCGGCGTGGACTCGATGGTGCTCGACTCGGTGGTCTCGCCGGCCGTGCGGCCCGCCCTCACGTCCGGGGCGGCCCTGGACCAGGCGTTCTCGGCGGTGGCCGCCGCTTGCGCGGCACAGCCGGCTTGCGCCGCCGCCTACCCGAACCTGGACAACCGCGTCTCTGCGCTGCTGGACAAGCTGAACGCACAGCCCCTGCCCTGGGCGCGAGGACCGGCGGGCGAGTTCAACGCGACGGTGGCCGTGGGCGTGCTGAGCTCGGTGGTGCTGTTCGCGCCGGAGTCCCTGCCCAGCGCGGTGGCCCTGCTCGAGGACCTCGTGGCCGGTGGGCTGTCGAGCCTGCCGAGTGCGCAACAGGACAATCTCGTCTTCTTCGCCCGCTCGGGGCTCGACTCGTCGATCAACCCCGCCGCCGGGCAGGTGTGGTCGGTCGTGTGCGCCGACAACGCGACGACGACCCAGGCCGAGCTCGCCGCCGCCGCGCAGCTGGTGCGTCCGGCCATGCGGCCCGTATTCGCCGCCTGGAACGAAGCCTCCTACGCCATCTGCCAGAGCTGGCCGTTCCGCCGAGACTTGCCGGCGAGCAACTTCCAGCCGCTGAACAGCCCCGTGAGGACGCTGATCCTGTCCGGCGCACTCGACCCCTCGACGCCGCCGTCCTGGGCCCAGCAGGTGGCGAGCACGCTGTCGAACCGCACGCTGGTGAGCTTCCCGGCGCGGGCGCACTCGATCCAGACCGCCAGCCCCTGCGCCCAGACGCTGGTCAACGCCTTCCTCGCCGGCCAGCCGCTCGATACGTCGTGCGCCGCGGCCGAGACCCTGAGCTTCGAGTGACCCGAGAGCGTCATGGCTCAGCGCCTGCACGGGCTCGTTGCGCTGGCTTCGGCGACGCTGCTGATGGCCTGCGTCAACCCGACGTCCACCCCAGTGCCCGCGGGAGCCCATCGGATGAACGCGAGCGAGATCGGTGCCCTGTTCAAACACCCCATCCAGCTCGACAGCGCCGTGCACGGCGGGCTCACGTACCGGTTCACGCCCGGCGGCGATCTGGCGGTCCAGATGCGGCTGCTCGTGCTGCGCTGGAAGGGCGGCTGGCGGGTCGCCGATGACGGCTTGTGCCTGTGGCTGCAGGGCGACCGGTGGAGCTGTGGCGCGCTGTACCGGCTGGGCGGCGGCCGCTACTACTTCGATCTTCCGCACCAGGGGCAGGACTACAACACGCTGACCGTGCGCCGATAACCCATCGAGCCAGGGCGTACCGCGCAGGGCTCAAGCAGCAGCCCGGCTCGTGAATACCATACGCCCGATGACTCCACAGCTGCCCCAGCCTCCGCGCCCAGGATTCGCGATCGTGTTCCTGGGGGGGCCGCTCGCCTGGCTCGCGGCCCTTTGCGCATGGCTACTCACCGCGCTGCCGCATGATGTCGCCGCGCAGCCGCCAGGGACCCAAGCTGCCACCAGCCGCCCGAAGGTGGCATTGGTGCTCTCGGGCGGCGGAGCACGGGGCATGGCCCACATCGGCGTGCTGCGCGTGCTGGAGGAACTGCGGGTGCCGGTGGACATCGTCGTCGGCACCAGCTTCGGCGCCATCATCGGTGGCGCCTACGCAGGGGGCGCCGACGTGGCCGAGCTCGAGCGGATCGTGCTGGCCACCGACTGGGGCCGCGTGCTGCAGGACCGGCCGGCGCGCGACGCCCTGAGCGTGCGCCGTCGCGAGGACGACGCGCTGGTGTCCTCGCGGCTCGAGCTCGGCATCACCCGCGACGGGCTTGCACCCCCCGGGGGCGCCTTCACCAGCAGCGAGGTGGAGCGGCTGCTGCGCCGGCTGACGCCCACCGTGTCGCTGCGCCAGGTGCACCAGTTGCCGCTGGTGTATCGCGCCGTGGCCACCGACATGCTGAACGGCGAGATGGTGATTCCGCTGCAGGTGCCGCTGTTCACCGCGATGCGGGCCTCGATGGCGGTGCCGGGCGCGTTCACGCCGATCACGGTCGACGGCCGCCCGCTGGGTGACGGTGGCCTGGTGCGCAACCTGCCCGTCGACCTGGCGCGCAAGCTCGGCGCCGAGGTGGTGATCGCCGTCAACGTGGGCACGCCCCTCGGCGGCCCCGAGGTGCTGACCAGCGCCTTCGGCATGGCGCAACAGATGATCGGCATCCTGACCGAACAGAACGTGCAGCGCTCGCTGCGCGAGCTGACGCCGCGGGACGTGCTCGTCACGCCCGACCTGGGCAACACGGACTTCCTGGCCTTCGACCGCACCGGCGCCAACATCGAGGCCGGCGCCGCGGCGGCGCGCGTCCAGTCGCAGCGGCTCCAGCCCTGGTCGGTGAGCGCCGAGGCCTGGGCCGAGCACCAGCGCCGCCGCACGGCGCTGCACGCGGCGCTCTCCACCAGCCCGCCGACCGTGGCGGCCGTGCGCGTGCAGGCGCTGGACCGCAGCGGCAGGCCGCTCGAGGAAGCGGTCGACACGCGCCTGCAGATCGGCCAGCCGATCACCCCCGGCGCGCTCAGCGACGCGGCCGACCGCGTGACGCGCGAGCTCGGCGCCGAGCGCGTCGAGGCCGTGCTGGTGGGCGAGGGGGCGTCGCGCGAGGTGGTCCTGCTGCCGATTTCGTCGGCGCTGACCGGCGGGCGGCTGCGGCTCGGGCTGGATATGTCCACCGACCTCGCGAGCAGCAGCGAGTTCACGCTGTCGGGCCTGTACTCGCTGGGCGGTCGCAATGCCGCCGGTGGCGAGTGGCGCACGCTGCTGCGGGCCGGCGCCGTGAACGAGGTGCAGACCGAGTGGTACCAGCCGCTGGCCGCGGGCTCACGCTGGTTCGTCACCGCTCGCGCCGGTACCCGGACCGAAGTCTTTACCATCTACGATGATGCGCTTCGGTCAGAAGGCGTGGTCCGCACGGCCAACGCATTCGCATCGCTGGCGCTCGGTCGCCAGCTTTGGGACAGCGTCCAGGCCCAACTGGGCATCCAACAGCGGCAGCTGCGAGCGCGATTCGCGATCCCCGACTTCGGGGAGGTGCCCTCCAAGCGCGACAACTCGTGGTTCGGCAACCTCAGCCTCGACACGCTGGATTCGCTCGGCTTCCCGACGCGCGGCCACTTGTTTTCGGTGGCCGGCGAACGCTACGGCGCCGCCCAGTCCGACCTGCGCGTCGAAGGCCTGTTTGCAGCCAGCCGCGGGCCGTGGGCGGGCCACGTCTACGGCGTGAGCCAGCGTACCTCGTTCGCAATCGCGGTGCCGCTGGCACTGGGCGGGTTCCTGCGGCTGTCGGGGGCGCCACAGAACTCCCTGGTCGCCGAGCGGCTCGCTTTCGGCCGGGCCGTGCTGGCGCGGCAGGTCTCGACACTGCCCGCCACGCTGGGGGGCGCGGTCCGCGTCGGCCTGTCGCTGGAAGCAGGAAGGGTCAATGAGAGCCCGGGCGAAGCGCCGTCAATCAACTCGCTGCACCGGGCAGGCTCCATCTTCACGGTGCTCGAGACCCGATTCGGGCCCATGTACCTGGGCTTCGGCCACACCCGGCAGGTGGGCAACTCGGTCTATCTCTTCCTCGGCTCGGTGCTGCTGCCCTCGGGCATCGTGCGCTGAGCGCTGCGCCGGCGCATCGCCGTGAAGGCGCTGAGCTCGAACGAGCGCAGGCCGACGATCAGCGTGTAGCCGTCGCAGGCCGCGGCCGGGTCGCGCTGGTCGTCGCGCTGCCGTTGCACGAAGGCGCCGGCCAGCTGGCCGACGCGCTGTGCGAGATCCGCCGCGCCGGCCGCCGACAACTGCCCGTGCACGGTGACCAGCGCCTCGCCGCGGCCGTCGAAGCCGGCATCGAAGAACTCGTCCACCACGTGCCGGCGCAGGAAGGCGATCACCGGCCCCTCGCGGCGCCAGTGGAACGAACGGCCCACGGCCAGGCGGTAGCGGTTGCCCGGCCGCAACTCGACCAGTCCGAGCCGGTCGAGCCGCGCCAGCGCCGCCACCGCCTCGGCCGGCGTCAACGCGTAGGTGGCCAGCATCTGCTCCACGCTCCACTGCGACAGGCAGCAGATCGCCACCAGCAGCAGCCGAGGGTCGGCCACCAGCGCCCGCTCCTGCTCCAGCGTCAGCCGGGCCAGCTCGGGCGTAGACCGCGCCGCGCGCGCCAGCAGGTCCTCGAAGGGGGTGCCGACGGCCTCGCTGACCTGCGCCAGCCGCGACAGCGGCATGTCCTGCTCGCCGAACATGCGCTTGACGCTCGACTCGCTCATGTCGATGCGCTGCGCCAGCTCGCGATAGGTCAGGCCCTTGGCCTTCATGTCGGCGCGCAACACCTCGAACAGCCTGGCGGCCGAGCTCATCGCAGTCGTGTCCCTAGATCCCCCGGGACGCCGATGATGCCAAAGCGCCCCGCGCGCTCAGCCCAGCGCCGGCAGCACCGTGCCGCGGCACTCGCCGAAGCCGATGGCGCGCCGGCCCGGGGCCGTGCAGCGGCCGCGCAGGATGACCGTGTCGCCGTCTTCCAGGAAGGTGCGCGTCTCGCCGTTGGCCAGCTGCAGCGGCACCTTGCCGCCCTGGCTCAGCTCCAGCAGCGAGCCGCCCTGCCCCGGCCCCGGGCCGCTGAGCGTGCCGCTGCCGAGCAGGTCGCCGGTGCGCAGGTTGCAGCCGTTGACCGTGTGGTGCGCGATCAGCTGCGACAGCGTCCAGTACGCCGCCTCGGCGGTGTCGCTGGCCATCAGCCGCTCGCCGGCCGAGCCGGCCTGGCGCATGCGCTCGGTCTGCAGCCAGGTCTCCAGGCCGATGCTCAGCGCGCCGCCGGCGCGGTGCGCGGCGCTGTCCAGGTAAGGCAGCGGCTGCGGGTGATCCGCCGGCCGCGTGAAGGGCACGCGGAACGGGGCCAGCGCCTCCATCGTCACCACCCAGGGGCTCACGGTGCTGCCCCAGTTCTTGCTGAGGAAGGGCCCCAGCGGCTGGTACTCCCAGGGCTGGATGTCGCGTGCGCTCCAGTCGTTGAACAGCACCAGGCCGAACAGGTGGGCCTCGGCGTCATCGATGCCGATGCGCTCGCCCAGCGCGTTGCCCGGGCCGATGAGCGCACCGAGCTCGAGCTCGAAGTCGACGCGGCGGCTCTCGCGCAGCACCGGCGGCGTGGCGTCGGGCGCCTTGATCTGCCCCAGCGGCCGGCGCAGGCCCTGCCCGCTGACGACGATGCTGCTGCTGCGCCCGTGGTAGCCGATGGGCACCCACTGGTAGTTGGGCAGCAGCGGGTTGTCGGGCCGGAACAGCCGGCCCACCGCGGTGGCGTGGTGGATGCTGGCGTAGAAGTCGGTGTAGTCGCCGATGGCGCAGGGCAGCGCGTACTCGACCTCGGCCATGGGCACGAGCGAGTCCTCCAGGAACGGGCCCCGCAGGCTGCCCTCGGCGAGCACCTCGCTCAGCGCGGCGCGCACCAGGCGCCAGGCGGGGAGGCCGGCGGCCATGAAGGCGGCCAGGTCGCCCTGGGCCAAGGGCTGCAGGTGCTCGGCCACCTCGGGCTCCCAGGGGCAGACCTCGATGGCCACGCGCAGGTCGAGCACCTGGTCGCCGATGGCCACGCCCACGCGCCAGGGCTCGGGCTCGTCGCCGCGGGCCGCGCGGCGCCGAAACCGGGCATAGGGCAGGTTCTGGATCGGGAAATCGGTGTCGGACGCGTTGGCCGAGGCCACCCAGCTGCGCAGGGCCGGGTCGTGCGTGGCGTCGGTGCCGGTGACGAAGGCGGGCGCGGTGCTCATGCGGGGAGCTCAGGGTCGGGGTCGGTGGCGGGATCGAAGCGGTCGGCCAGCGCGGCCCAGCAGCCGGCATAGGCGGCGTCCAGCCGCGCCGGCTGCATCGCCCAGGCCGTGGGCCGCAGGCGGTAGCGGCTCTCGAACATGAAGGCCAGCGTGTCGACCAGCTTCACGGGCTGCAGCGCTGCGGCGCTGGCGCGCTCGAAGGCCTCGGCATCGGGGCCGTGCGGCACCATGGCGTTGTGCAGGCTGGCGCCGCCGGGCCTGAAGCCTTCGGGCTTGGCGTCGTACTGGCCCCGCACCAGGCCCATGAACTCGCTCATCACGTTGCGGTGGAACCAGGGCGGGCGGAAGGTGTCCTCGGCCACCATCCAGCGCGGCGGGAAGATGACGAAGTCGCAGTTGGCCACGCCGGGCGTGTCGGACGGGCTGGTGAGCACCGTGAAGATGCTCGGGTCGGGGTGGTCGAAGCTGATCGAGCCGATGGTGTTGAAGTGCGCGGTGTCGTAGCACAGCGGCACCAGGTTGCCGTGCCAGGCCACCACGTCGAAAGGCGTGGCGGGCTGCACGCAGCACCAGCTGCGGCCGCCGAAGCGGCGGATCATCTCGTAAGGGCCGGGCTCGGCCTCGAAGGCTGCGGCGGGCGCGACGAAGTCGCGCGGGTTGGCCAGCCCGTTGCTGCCGATGGGGCCCAGCTCGGGCAGGCGGAACGGGGCGCCGTGGTTCTCGCACACGTAGGCGCGGCACTCGCCGTCGGGCAGCGCCACCTTGAAGGCCATGCCGCGCGGCACGAGCACCACCTGCCCGGGCGCCGCGTCCAGCACGCCGAGCTCGGTGGTGACGAGCAGTCGCCCCTGCTGCGGCACGATCAGCATCTCGCCGTCGGCGTTGACCAGCGCGCGCCGGCCCATGCTGCGGTTGGCGCGCACCACGTGCACGGCGATACCGGCCTGCGCGTCGGAGTCGCCGTTGCGGCAGACGGTGACCAGGCCGTCGACGAAGTCCAGCGCCTCGCCCGCGGCCGGCCTCTCGAAGGGGTGCCAGCGCAGCGGGTCGGGCGGCGCGGGTGGCTCGTCAGAACCGGGGCCGCCGGGGCCGGACAGCCACAGCGGCTGCGCGTAGGGCTGGTGCGCGCCCGTCACCACGCTGGGCCGGCGGCGGTACAGCCAGCTGCGGCGGTTGTCGGCGCGCGGCGCGGTGAAGGCGCTGCCCGACAGCTGCTCGGCGTACAGGCCGTGCGCCACGCGCTGCGGGCTGTTGCGCCCCTGCGGCAGCGTGCCGGGCACGGCTTCGCTGGCGAAGTGGTTGCCGAAGCCGCCCTGCGGCGGCGTGCGCAGGTCGCGCGTCATGGCCTTGCCTCCGGCCCGGCGCCGCCCAGCCCGGCGCGCGCGACGGCCAGCGCCTCGTCGAGCACGGCCAGGTCGCCGATGTGGTTGGCCAGCAGCAGCACCAGCCGGGCGTTCAGCTGCTGGCTCGCCGCGTCGTCCAGGCCGCGGTGGGCCGCCAGCAACTGCTCGACGAAGGCATCGCCGGGCGCGTAGGGCGGCTGCGGCGCGCTGCCGGCGAGCCGGAAGTTGGGGGTGGTGACGAGGTGCGGCGTGGTCATGAGGGCGAGCGGGAAAACCGGCAACCGGGCTTCAGGAGTGACCGCAGGCGCGCGCCAGCGCGGCCTGCACGGCGTTGAGCGTGGGCACGCGCCAGCGCGCGGCCAGGTGCTGGTCGGGGCGCAGCAGCACGGCGCTGCCGGGGCTGGCGTCCAGGCGCTGGGCGACGCGGCGGCGCACGTCCAGCAGCAGCGTGGTGCCTGCGGGCAGCGCCCCGGGCGGGCCGTCGCGCTCGCAGACCAGCAGCGTGCGCACGGGCGGCGTCAGCGCGCCCAGGGCCTCGATCAGCCGGTGCTGCGCCGCACCCAGGCCGGCCGGCACGGGCTCGAACATCATCAGCACGAAGTCGCCGCCGGTGTGGCGCAGCAGCCAGCCGTCGCGGCCCTCGTGGCGCACGGGCGCGTCGGGCAGCGGCGAGCCCGGGGCCACGGCGCAGTCCCAGGCCTCGGAGTCGGGCGTGTTCAGCGGCGAGTCCACCAGGTGCGTGGGCACCGACAGGCGCCCGCTGTTGACCAGCGTGCGCGCGAACGCGTGCTCGCGCGCCAGCGTCAGCACGGCGTCGCGCAGCGCGCGGCTGGCGCCGCTCTTGGGCGTGATGAAGTCGGTGGCGCGCGTGCTGTTGACGATGTTCTCGTCGGCCGCCACGCCGCGCTCCTGCGTGTAGCTGTCGAGCAGCCGCTCGGGGGCGTGGCCCTCGAGCACCGCCTCGAGCTTCCACACCAGGTTGTCGGCGTCCTGGATGCCGCTGTTGGCGCCGCGCGCGCCGAAGGGGCTGACCTGGTGCGCCGCGTCGCCCACGAACAGCAGCCGGCCGTGGCGGAAGCTGGCCATGCGCCGGCACTGGAAGGTATAGACGCTGGCCCACTCCAGATCGAAGGCCGGCGCCTCGCGCCCCAGGCCCTGCTCGAGCATGGCGCGCACGCGCGGCAGCACGCGCTCGGGCTGCTTCTCGGCCTCGGGGTCGGCGTCCCAGCCGAGCTGGAAGTCGATGCGCCAGACGTCGTCGGCCTCCTTGTGCAGCAGCACGCTCTGCCCGGGGTGGAAGGGCGGGTCGAACCAGAACCAGCGCTCGGCCTGGCCGGGCGGGAAGAGGTCGGTCTTCATCACCACGTCGGCGATCAGGAAGCGGTCGCGGAAGACCTGGCCTTCCATCTCCAGGCCCAGCTGCCGGCGGATGGGGCTGCGCGCGCCGTCGGCCACGATCAGCCAGTCGGCGTGCAGCGTGAACGCGCCCTCGGGCGTGGCCACCTGCAGCACGGCGCCGGTGGTTTGCGGCTCGACCTGCGTGACCTGGTGACGGAAGCGCAGACGCAGGTTCGGCAGCTGCAGCGCCCGCTCCACCAGGACCTGCTCGAGCCAGTACTGCTGCAGGTTCACCATGCCCGGGCGCTCGTGGTCGGGCTCGGGCTGCAGGTCGAAGCGGAAGACCTCGGCGTCGCCGTGGAAGGTGCGGCCCACGTTCCACGTGACGCCCTTGGCCACCACCGGGTCGCCCACGCCCAGGCGGTCGAGCACCTCGAGCGTGCGCTTGGCGTAGCACAGCCCGCGCGAGCCGATGCTGACGGTGTCGTCCTCGTCGAGCAGCGTGACCTCGACGCCCTGCACGGCCAGGTCGATGGCCGCGCACAGCCCCACCGGGCCGGCGCCCACCACCACCACGCGCGCGTGGTGGCGCTGGTGCGGCGCGTCCAGCTCGGGGGCGCGCGGCGCCGGGTAGCGCGGGTAGGTGTAGGTGCGCAGCATGGTCAGGCCGCCGCGCCGTCGGTGGCGAAGGCCTTCTGGTGCATCCACGCCGCGTGGCGCGGCGCGCGCTTCGTGCGGCTCCACTCCTCGAGCATGGCCCACTTCACGGCGTCCAGCCGGGCGTTCATCTCGGGCGTGGCGGTGTCGGCCGCCAGCTCGATGCGGTGGCCGTTGGGGTCGAAGAAGTAGATGCTCTGGAACAGCGTGTGGTCGGTGGGGCCGACCACCTCGATGCCCACGGCCTGCAGCCGCTGCCGCGTGGCCTGCAGCTCCTGCAGGCTGCCCACCTTGAAGGCGATGTGCTGCACCCACTCGGGCGTGTTGCCGTCGCGGCCCATGGCGGGCGAGTGGGGCAGCTCGAAGAAGGCCAGGATGTTGCCGCCGCCGGCGTCGAGGAAGACGTGCATGTACGGGTCGGGGGCGTGCGTGCTGGGCACGCGGTCCTCGGCGATGGCGAGCACGAAGTCCATGCCCAGGTGCTGCCGGTACCACTCGACGGTGGCCTTCGCGTCGTGGCAGCGGTAGGCCACGTGGTGGATGCGCTCGATGCCCATGGCGTGCCCCTTCAGCCTTCCAGCGTCTTCCACATCTCGATGTCGCGCTCGGCCGTCCAGATGCGCGGGTCGCGGTGGCCGCTCATCTCGTCGAAGCAGCGCGTCACGTCGAAGGGCATGCAGTGCTGGAAGATGACCCAGTGGCCGTACTTGGGCGCCAGCCGGGCCATCGTCTGCTGGTAGACGGCGCGCAGCTCCAGCCCCGCCTTCACCCCGGCCTCGACGCTGGCGCGCACGTCGGCGATGAAGTCGCGCGTGCCCTGCAGCCCGGCCCGCACCTGCTCGGGCGTGGTCAGCGCGGCGCCGCGGCCGGGCACCAGCTGCTCGGGGCCCAGCGCGGCCAGGCGGTCCAGCGTGGCCGGCCAGTCGGTGAAGTAGGCGTCGCCCGCGTAGGGCGTGGCGTCGAACTCGACCAGGTCGCCGCTGAAGAGGATCTTCTGCTGCGGCAGCCAGGCCACCGTGTCGCCCTTGGTGTGGCCGCGGCCCAGCTGCAGCAGCTGCACCTCGAGGCTGCCCAGCCACAGCGTCATCTTCCCGGTGAAGGTGATGGTGGGCCACGTGAGCCCCGGCGGCACGCTCTCGACGGCGCGGAACAGGCGCGGGAAGCGGCCGATCTCGCTGGCCTTGTCCTGCTCGCCGCGCTCGACGATCAGATCGCGCGTGTCCTGGCTGGCGATCACGTGCTGGGCGCCGTAGGCGCTGGCGCCCAGCACGCGCACCGCGTGGTAGTGCGTGAGCAGCACGTACTTGATCGGCTTGTCGGTCACCTCGCGGATGCGGCGGATGACGTCCTGCGCCATCACCGGCGTGGCCTGCGTGTCCAGCACCATCACCGCGTCGTCGCCGACGATGACGCCGGTGTTGGGGTCGCCCTCGGCGGTGTAGGCGTAGGCGTTGTCGGACAGCTTGGTGAAGCTGACCTTCTTCTCCTCGAGGTCGGCCTGCGAGGCGAAGGCCTTCTGGGGGGCGGGCTGGGCGGTGTTCATGCGGCTTGTCTCCAGGGTGCGCGTTTGATATTGTCGAATGCGTTTGGTTTAGTGTAAACACCAGGGCATGACGGCGCAACGGGGCATCCAGAGCATCGAGGTTGGCGGCCGGCTGCTGCAGGCGCTGGCCCGCGTGGGCCGGCCGATGGCGCTGAAGGACATCGCCGCGGCGGCCGGCATGGCCCCGGCCAAGGCCCACCCCTACCTGGTGAGCTTCGGCAAGCTGGGCCTGATCGTGCAGGACGAGGCCAGCGGCCGCTACGGCCTGGGCCCGCTGGCGCTGCAGCTGGGCCTGATCAGCCTGCAGCAGGTGGACCCCTTGCGCCTGGCCACCGAGCGGCTGCCGGCGCTGGCGCGCGAACTGGGCCAGACGGTGGGCATCACCGTGTGGGGCGAGCGCGGCGCCACCGTGGTGCGCACCGAAGAGGCGCCCAGCCCCGTGCACGTGACCATGCGCCACGGCGCGGTGATGAGCCTGCGCGGCACGGCCAGCGGCCGCCTGTTCGCGGCCCACCTGCCGCGGCCGGTGGTGCGCGCCGCGCTGCGCGCCGAGGGCGGGCGGGCGGCGCTGGACAAGGCCTTCGAGGCCGAGCTCGACGCCATCCGCGCCGCCGGCATCAGCCACGTCGTCGACAAGGCCGTGGTCGGCGTGAGCGGCCTGGCCGCGCCGGTGTTCGACGGCAGCGGGCAGCTGGTGCTGGCGCTCACGGCCATCGGCGCGACGGCGGGCTTCGACGTGCGGCCGCAGGGGGCGGCAGCCGGCGAACTGTTGCGCTGCGCGCAGGGGCTGTCGGCGCAGCTGGGGTCGGCGCTGGTGCGAAGCCCTGGTCCTGCAGCCGCCAAACTCGCAGCGGCTTGAAGGGTCGAGCCAGGCTTTCGCCGCTCAACGGCCTTCGGGCGAGCGCCGATGCACTGCCTGCTCGATGAGTCCGCGCCGGTACATCGCGCGCGCGATCAGCGGGTTCCGGGGCAGGGCTTCGCGCAGCGGCAGCAGCGGGGCCAGCGGGTCTGCACGGCCGAACAGCACCACGGCCACGGCGCACGGCCTCGTCGACCATGCGCACGATCTCTGCGCCGACGCGGCGAACACCTTGCGGCCCTTATCCACCGGGCCATGTTCCATGCCGGGGGACACCGGCGGCTCGATCTGCGCCATCTCCGGCCCAGGGGAATCTGCCTGAGTCACCCCCCCTCAGGCTTGCCCGAGCTTGAACACCGCCTTCAGCCGCTCCACGGTGTGCCGCCACTTCGGCGTGGTCGGCTGGCAGACCGTGTTCTGGTTGCCGAACAGCCCCACCTCGTTGAAGGCCTGACTGGCCGGCACGGCACTCAACCACTTCACGCGCACGAACTGTTCGGCTCTCTCTTCGTCGTCGGCCTGTCCGCGGTAGACGGCGCCATGGGTCAGCACGTCGAGCGCCAGAGCTTCACCCTGGTCGGTCAGGACCTTGAAGCTGCTGGCGGGCTGCACCGCCTCTTCGACAATACCCACGCCCACGTAGCCGGTGCGCGGGATGTTCACCCAGACCCTGTCGCCGGGTGACAGCAGCTTCAAGGTCCGCGTGTACCAGGCCCCACCGCCGGCGCTGATGTAGCCGTAGCGGCGAGCGTCGTCCCAGCTGCGGCGCTCGCCTGTGCCGAACGAGACATAGAACTCGCCGTTCCAGGGCTCCTTCTCGCCCTGGGCCGCCGAGGCGGTCGCCACGGCAGTCGCCTGCGTCTCGCCGGGGTCGATCATCCACACACGGCTGATCAGCTGCTGCCCCGCGTGCTCGAACACCTGAAAGAACAGCACGTTGATCGCCAGGTCGCGCTCGTTCAGGTAGGCCACGATGCGCTCGGTCGACGCATCCAGTTCGGCGGCGACGATGACGATCTGGTGTGCCTGGTTCAGCGCATCCTCGTCGAGTGCCGAGCCGAAGCGTTGCTGGAAATCGGCCTCCAGGCTGCGCCCGCCCGAGAACCGCCCGTAGATCTGCACGATGCGCTCGGCCGTCAGCCCGGCCACCCACGAGGCGTAGTCGAGCGCCTGGGCCACGATCTCGCGCGGGGTCCTGTCGCGCTTGAGTTCGATGAGCACCAGCGAACCATCGGGCGCGATGGCCAGCAGGTCGATGCGGCCGCCATGGGCCGTGATCTCCTGGCGGCCGATCAGCATCCAGTCGCCCGACAACAGCCGCGGCTCCCGGACGATCATGTCTTCGAGCAGCTGCTCGCTGGCCAGTCGGGTGCTGGGCAGGGCAGCGGGCGGGTCTCCAACCCGCCAGAGGGCATGGTGCAGGAGCATGATGGGCAGGGATCTGAAGGGGGTTGAGGGCCCGCAGCGTGCGTTGTGCGACCGTGGGCTTGTCTAGATCTGGGCTCGGCCTAGACGATAGAAATCAAGCGAATCAAGCACTTACGGCACGCCGTCCGGGTTCGGCGGCCGGTCAGCAACGGATTTATCCAAGCTGGCTTCACCCGGCCCGGGCCGCCACACCGCCTGCGCCCGTGGGCCCTGGGTGTGAACCAGGCCAGCCCGCCGCATCCCCTGCAGCAGGTTCTTCAGCTTGTTGGCCTTCTGGGCTGCGCCCAGCACGTCGGGCATCTTGGGCAACAGCAGCGCGTCCAGGTCCGCCCGGGTGGCCTGGCCATAGCGCTGCAGGTACTCCAGCACCAAGGTGCGGTAGTAGCCCTCATCCAGGCCCCGGTTGTGGATGTAGCGCGCCTTCTGCCCCGCCGCGTCGGCCACCTTGGCGGAGATGAAGTACCGCGGCGCCCGGCCCTCGATCAGGCCCAGCTCGCGCAGCGTGCGCGCCTCATCGGCATTGAGCGGCTGGCCCTTCTGCACGCGGTCGAGCAGCACCACCTGGCCCAGCGTCAGGTCGCTGCGGGCCATCAGTGCGCGGGCGAACTTGGGGTCGAGCACCTGGCCCTGCAGCGTCAGCTCCACCCGGGGGTGGCCCTGCGGCGTGGTCTCGAAGCGGTAGTCGGGCAGCGGGAACAGGCGCTGCCGCTGCAGCGCGAACATGCGCCGGATGCCGCTGCCCGCCTGGTCAATCATGCGCAGGCGGATCATGCCGTCGATGAGCCACTGGTTGCGGTAGTGCTCGGGCGGCGACTGGTGCTCCAGCATCCAGGCCACGCTGGGCGGGATGAACTGCCCGAGGTTGCTGATGACGAGCCGGTCGGGGTACTCGACGACGTTGACCTTGCCGCCCAGCCGGTAGTCCTGGTGCGCCACCGCGTTGTGCAGCGCCTCGCGCAGCACCCAGGCCTCGTACTGCGGCACCGGCGTCGGGAAGAGGGTGCCATCGGGCATCACGTCCAGCGTGAGGTTGCGGATGCGGCCGAACACCTGCTCGGTGGCCAGCAGGAAGGGCGGGCCGAAGGGCAGCGCGATCGGCGTGCCGCTGTCGGCCTGGCGCAGGATCCAGCTGATCTTGACGTCGGCCGGCGACAGGAAGTGCGCCGCCTCGTCGCGGCCCAGCAGCAGCAGCGCCGAGCGCGTGATGCGGCCCTGCTTGGTGATGCGGGCCTTGTTGAGCAACGTCTCCACGTCCCAGGCGGCCGCCTCGGCCCGCAGGGCCTCGTGGCGGCTGGCGTCGGCCTCGGCGCGGATCAGGTACTCGGCGAAGCGGCGCCGTGCCGCGTCCACCGCCGCCGGGTCCAGGTCGGCCAGCGTGGCGCCGGGCACCAGCTCGCCCGACCAGTCGTCCTTCTGCCCCAGCTGGGCCCACAGGCGGGCTTCCTTGTCGGGGTGGTCGGCCAGCTTCACGGTGTGGCTGTCGACGCGGACCCAGCGCTGCTGCTGGAAGGCCACCGGCGCGCTGCGGGCGGGGTGGATCTCCAGCAGCACGACGCGGCCCTGGGCGTGCTGCAGTTCGTGGAACTCGAAGTCGGCCCGCGGGTGGGTCATCTGCTGCAGCCACATCACCAGGCTCTGGTTGCCCTGGGCCTTGCGGGTGAAGGGGTCGAAGCGCGTGCCCTGCACCTGGCGTGTGGCGTCGTCGACGCCCCACACGACCCAGGCGCGGTCGTGCCGGTCCAGTGCCGCGGTGTTGGCCAGGGCCGAGAGGTAGCGGCCGATATCGGCCGGCTCGTCGAGGTTGCTCTTGAACTCGACCGTGCCCTGCTCGCGCGGCAGGCGCAGCAGGGTGTGCAGGGTGTCGAGCAAGGGCGCTGCGATCATCCTGACAGGGCCTGCTCGACCAGGGCCTCGGCGAGGCGGGACTGCGTGGCCTGCTGGGCTTGCAGGCGCTGGCGGAGGGTGGCGCAGAGGCGGCGGAGTTCGGCGACGCGGGCGACGATACGCTGCTGTTCGCCGCTTGGCGGAAGCGGGAACGAGTACCTGTCAAGGGCTTGGCCGACAAAGTGCTTGATCGTGGCACCGGTGAAGTACCTCGACAGCGCCCCCGAAAGTGCATCAGCCTCCAGCGCGATTGCGATGTACTGCGCCATCACTCCAGCATGAGGCCTCACTCGGTGTAGCGCCTTCTGGAAGTACATCTCCGTCTCGTTCTCTTGCCATATGGCACAGCGGCCCGGCTCACCACCCTCGCAGATCAGGAGGTCGCCAGATCGCAACCTGAACTCCTCAAGCTCCGACTCATCGAGGTTCATGTGCTTGACATCGTCAAGCTCGAATCGCTGCCATTGAACGTTGGTGTTTCGAAGGTAAGGTCTGGGACGCCCTCTGTTCTTTGCCTTGTCCAACATCTTGCCGAGACGTGCGTCCGCAACCTCCCCGAGGTACGCCCAGGCCCAGCCATCCGGCAACTGTGGTGCCTCAGCATTGCTGTCATGCCTCGCTTTCGCATCGGGGCCGAGCAGGTTCTGTGCGCTGCCTTCTGATGGGTCCTGTGGACCAAGCAACCCAAGAACTGCCAATCGCAGCACCGTCTGCTCAAGCGCATCCACCGCCTCCGGCCGATCCAGCAGCAGATCGAAGTGCTCGGCCACGCGCTGCCAGTTGGCGGCCAGTTCCTCGGGCGTGGCACTGTCGGTCAGCGTGCCCAGCAGGGTGCTCAGCAGCCGGGCGTGCTGCTCCGCTTCGAGCCGGCCCTTCTCTTCGAGGGCATCGCACAGGCGCATCAGTTCATCGACGCGGGTGACGATGCGGGTTTGCTCGGCTAGAGGCGGTAACGGAACCGGAAGTGCCAGGACCACTTCGCGGGACACGTTTTTCATCGACGCGCTCGTGCCCGAAGCCAGTGCCTGATAGTGGCTCCGCGCAGCACTGCTGTTGTTGACGAGGTTCAGGTATTCCGCATCGACTTCCTGCTTCAGCTTCAGGCGGATGATCTTGTCGCTGAGCAGCAAACGCGGTGGCGGGTTCTTCACGACGACTGACCGGGCAACCAGCTCGGCCGTGTTGGCCCGCGACAGCAGGAAATCACCGTGCTGGACCTCGTACTGCGGCCTCGGCTGGAGTTCGAGCGGAAGCTCCTTGTTGGCCGCCGCATCGAACTCCCCCCACGAGACGGCACTGACCTTGAGGATGCCCCAGCGGCCTTCGCGTCTAGGCTGCTCGGGACAGCTCGGGCTCCAGCCTGCTTCGCTTGATGCGACAAGATCACCCAGCCGCTTCCAAGTCCAGTCGGGCGGCAAGTCCGCAGATCGCGGCTCGGACTGGCCGAGCAATCTGCCCTGCACTGCGAGCGCCCGAATCAGTTCCCTCAATCGAGCGACGCCGCCGGGCGCAGTCGACAAAGAGTCAAGTTGCTGCAGCGCATCGGGCTGCGAAGTAGTCAGGTTTCGCGCACTTGGCTCTCGGACCTCCAGCACCGTGTTCACACCCGCGCCCCCAACGACTCCCCCAGCATCCCCTTCAACTGATCCCGCAGCCCCTGCGCCTCGAGCTGCAGCCGCGCGTAGTCGCGCAGCAGTTCGTCCGGGTCATGGCTGGCCACCTCGGCCGCATGCGGGTTCTTCTGGTCCAGGTTGAAGCCCGCCGCGCGGATCACGTCGATGCCCACTCGCCAGGCCCGTTCGTTCTCCACCCGCGCCGCAAAGCCATCGGCCTCGTCACCCCACCACGCCTTCTCGGCGTCGAACTCCTCGATGCGGATGGGCTTGGTCTTGTTGTAGTTCTTCACCCCTGGCGGGTACGGATGCTCGTAGTACCAGATGGCCTCGGTGGGCCGGCCCTTGGTGAAGAACAGCAGGTTGGTCTTGATGCCGGTGTAGGGGGCAAACACGCCGTTCGGCAGCCGCACGATGGTGTGCAGGTTGACTTCAGCCAGCAGCTGCTCCTTGATGCGCGCCTTCACGCCGTCGCCGAACAGCGTGCCGTCGGGCAGCACCACCGCGGCGCGGCCGCCGTCCTTGAGGATGTGCTTGATGAGCACCAGGAACAGGTCGGCCGTCTCCTTGGTACGCACGTCGGCCGGGAAGCCGGCCTCGATGCCCGGCTCCTCGATGCCGCCGAAGGGCGGGTTGGTGATGACCACGTCCACGCGCTCGGCGGGTGTGTAGTCGCGCAGCGGGCGGGCCAGCGTGTTGCCGTGCGCGATGAGGCTGGGCACCTCCACGCCGTGCAGCATCAGGTTCGTGACGCACAGCATGTGCGGCAGCTGCTTCTTCTCCACGCCCGCGATGCTGGCCTGCAGGCGGGCGTGGTCTTCCTCGTTCCGCGTCTGCTTGCGCAGGTGCTCGATGGCGCACACCAGGAAGCCCCCGGTGCCCGTGGCGGGGTCGAAAACCTTCTCGCCCAGCTTCGGGTTCACCATGTCCACGATGAACTGCGTCACCGCCCGCGGGGTGTAGAACTCGCCCGCATTGCCGGCGCTCTGCAGGTCGCGCAGGATCTTCTCGTACAGGTCGTTGAACTGGTGGCGCTCGGCCTGGCGGTTGAAGTCGATGGCGCCGAGCTTGTTGATCACCTGCCGCAACAGGTGGCCGCTCTTCATGAAGTTGTTGGCGTCCTCGAACACGCTGCGCACCACGTAGCCGCGCGGGTTGCGTTGCGGGTCGGCCGCCAGGCCCTTGAGGCGGGGGAAGAGGGTGTTGTTGACGAAGTCGAGCAGCGCGTCGCCGGTGATGCCCTCGGGGTCGGTGGCCCAGTGGCGCCAGCGCAGGTGCTCGGGGATGGGGCTCCTGTAGCCGTCGCGCGTGAGTTCGAGCTCTTCTTCCTGGGCGTCGAACACCTTCAGGAACAGCAGCCACACCATCTGCTCGATGCGCTGCGCGTCGCCATTGATGCCGGCGTCCTGCCGCATCACGTCTTGAATGCTCTTGATGACGGGGGAAAGGTTGGACATTCGGGTCGTCGGGTGTCTATTGTTCTTGTGGGCGGGGCCCGATCAGGGGGCGTAGAGCGCCTGCTCCAGCGAGCGCAGGGCCTGCAGGTACTGCGGCCGGCCGCCGAAGGCGCGCACCAGCTCCACCGGCGAGCCCAGGCCCGCCAGCGGCTGCAGGCGCAGCACGGCGTCGCTCTCGATGGTGGTGATGCCCTCGTCGGCGTACTTGTCGAGCAGCGCCTCCATCACCTGGCGGGCCACCGGGCCGTACTGGGTGAACACGTTGCGCTTCTTCACGCGCTGGGCGCGCTCGCGCCGGGTGAGCGGTGGCTGGCCGTAGGCCACGTGCAGCAGCAGGTCGAACGGGTCGAGGTCCTTGCCCACTTCGTCGGCCAGCGCGTCGAGGAACACGCCGCGCTGCTCCAGCTCGTCGATCAGCACGGCCTTGCGCTCGGCAGCGTTCCAGGCCTGCAGGAAGGCGTCGAGCGAGGCGTAGGCCTTGGACAGGTTGATGCGGGTGTAGTCGCGCAGGCTTTCGGTGACGAGGCGTCCGTCGGCGTCGAGGAACTGCACGCGCTCGCGGGCCACGCTGACGTTGACGCTACCGCCCACGATGTAGCGGCGCGCGGCTTCGCTGCCGTCGCCCGGGCCGCTGAGCTCGGGGCCCAGCGGGCCGGATTCGGCACCGGCGCCGGTGTCGTCGCCCTCACCGGGCGGGGGCTCGATGGGGTCGCCGGCCTGGGGCTCGTACACCTGCACCGGGTCGCCGTCGAAGGCGGGGTCGGCAAACAGCTCGGTGGCGCGCTTGAAGTCGAGGATGGTGAACCAGGTCTTGCCCAGGTCCTCGCGCAGCCGGGTGCCACGGCCGATGATCTGCTTGAACAGCGTCATCGACTTGATCTGCTGGTCCAGCACGATGAGCTTGCAGGTCTGTGCGTCCACGCCCGTGCTCATGAGCTTGGAGGTGGTGGCGATCACCGGGAAGGTCTTGTCGGGGTCGATGAAGTTGTCGAGCTGCGCCTTGCCCAGCAGGTTGTCGCCGGTGATCTGCACCACGTAGTTCGGCTGCGCCGCGCACAGGTCGGCGTTGGCGTTGGCCAGCGCCTGGCGCATGCGCGCGGCGTGGTCGATGTCCTCGCAGAACACGATGGTCTTGTCGTAGCGGTTCGTGGCCTTCAGGTACTCGGTGATCTTGGCCGCCACCACCTCGTCGCGCCGCTCCAGCACCAGCTTGCGGTTCATGTCGGGGCCGGTGTACACACGGTCTTCGATGACGTGGCCGAGCTTGTCGGTCATGCCGGAAGTGGGGCGCCAGCCGAAGGCGTCCTTGTCCAGGTCGACGCGGACCACCTTGTAGGGCGCCAGGTAGCCGTCCTCGATACCCTGGCGCAGGCTGTAGGTGTAGGCGGGCTCGCCGAAATAGTCGATGTTGGAAACGTCGGCCGTTTCCTTGGGCGTGGCCGTCAGGCCGATCTGCGCAGCCCCGCTGAAGTAGTCGAGGATGCGGCGCCAGGCCGAGTCTTCGGCGGCGCTGCCGCGGTGGCATTCGTCGACGATGACGAGGTCGAAGAAGTCGGGCGAGAACTGGCGGTAGATGTCGTCGGCCTCGTCGCTGCCCGTCACGGCCTGGTACAGCGAGAGGTAGATCTCGTAGCTCTTGTTGACCTGCTTGGTGGTCTTGTGGATGGCGAGATCGACTTCTTCAAGCGTGGTCTTGCCCTGCGCGTCGACCACCTCCACGCCTTTGGCGTGCGGGCTGAGCTTGGCCATGGCGCCCTTGAACGGCCGGAAGTCGTTGACCATGGTCTGGTCGACGAGGATGTTGCGGTCGGCCAGGAACAGGATGCGCTTCCTGGCGCCGCTCTTCCACAGCCGCCAGATGATCTGGAAGGCAGTGTAGGTCTTGCCCGTGCCGGTGGCCATGACCAGCAGCACGCGCTGGCGGCCGGCGGCGATGGCCTCGACCGTGCGGTTGATGGCGTTGAGCTGGTAGTAGCGCGGGGTCTTCGAGGGGGCGTACTCGTGCTCGGCAACCTCCCGTACCGCCGGCGGCCAGCCCTTCCACGCGCAGTAGCGGTCCCACAGCTCGGTGGGTGACGGAAACTCGTGGAGAGCGAGGTTGCGCTCGAGCACCCCGTCGGCGAGCGTGGCGTCGCGGAAGACGAAGCCGTCGCCGTTGCTCGAAAAACTGAAGGGCACGTCGAGCAGCCGGGCGTAGTTGATGGCCTGGCCCATGCCGGCGCCCACGGCCTGCTGGTTGTCCTTGGCCTCCACCACGGCCAGCGGGATGTTGGGCTTGATGAACAGGGCGTAGTCAGCCCGCAGCACGGAGCCCTTGTCGCGCCGGGCTCGACGGCCCTGCACCACCACGCGCCCAGCCCGCAGCGGGTACTCGCGGAAGATCTGCAGCAGGCCGTCCCAACCGGCTGCCTCCATGGCGGGCCGGATGAACTTCTCGCAGATGTCGCTTTCGCTGAGGGTCTTCTTGTCCATGCCGGGGGCGAAGCCTAACGCCTAAGGCGCAAGGGGTCGATCGGGCGGTCGTGCCTCGGCCACCCACGCCGCCCGAAGCTCCCGCTTCAGCACCTTGCCGATGGCGCTGCGCGGCAGCTCCGGCAGCCAGTGCACCGCGCTCAGCCGCTGCGTCTTGCCGACCTGCGCGTTCACCCACTCGCGCAGCGCCCCGGCCTCGAGCGTGCTGCCCGGCCGGCGCACGCAGAAGGCCGCCGGCGTCTCGCCCCACTCGCGGCTGGGCAGGCCCACCACCGCGGCGTCGGCCACGTCGGGGTGCTGGCGCAGCACGGCCTCGAGGTCGCTGGGGTAGACGTTGAAGCCGCCGCTGATGACCATGTCCTTGCGGCGGTCCATCAGCACCAGGAAGCCGTCGTCGTCGAAGCGGCCGATGTCGCCGGTGCGCAGGAAGCGCCGGCCCTCGGCGTCGAACCACTCGGCCTCGCGCGTGAGCTCGGGCCGGCCGTGGTAGCCGGTCATCATGCCCGGGCTTCGGCCCACGACCTCGCCGGTGGCGCCCGGCGGCAGCTCGCGGCCGTCCTCGTCGACGAGGCGGATGTCGTGCCCCTCGGCCGGCGGGCCCACGGTGTGCAGCTTGTGCGGGTGCAGGTGGGCCTGCAGGATGCAGGTGCCGCCGCCTTCGGTGAGGCCGTAGTACTCGGTCAGGCCGCCGGGCCAGCGCGCCAGCACGGCCGCCTTCAGCTCGGCGTGGAAGGGCGCGCTGGTGCAGAACTTCTGGCGGAAGGCGCCCAGGTCGAAGCGGTCGAACCCGGGCAGGTCCATCAGCCGCCGGTACTGCACCGGCACCAGCATGGTGTGCGTGGCGCGGTGGGCCTGTGCCAGCTCCAGGTAGCCCAGCGCGTCGAACTTCGGCATCAGCACGGCGCAGCCGCCGTAGGCCAGCGTCGGGATCAGGCACACCAGCGTGGTGTTGCTGTACAGCGGCGTGGCGATCAGGGTCACCGCGTCGGTGCCGTAGCCCGCAGCACCCGCACGCCGGATGTGCGCCCAGCGCATGGCGTGCGGCTGCACGATGCCCTTGGGCGTGCCCGTGGTGCCCGAGCTGTAGATGATGTTGAAGGGCCAGGCGGGCTCGATGGCCACTGGCCGTGGCCGCGTGCCGGGCGCGGGCAGCGTGGCGTCGAGCACGGCGGGGTCGTCGCCGATGGCCACGCGGCGCACCGCGGCCGGCCAGGGCACGTCGTCGGCCAGCGCATCGCCGAACAGCACGCCCACGGCCGCGTCGGCGGCCATCGCCGCGCGCTGCGCCGGCGTGGCGCTGGGCGCCAGCGGCACGGCCGCCGCACCGGCGCGCAGGGTGCCGATGAACACCGCCACCGCGTCCAGCGAGGTGGCCGCGCACAGCGCCGCGGTGCCGCCCGGGCCCAGGCCCTGCGACTGCAGCCACGCCGCGATGCGGTCGACGCGCTCGTCAAGCTCGCGCCAGGTCCAGCGTCGTGCGCCGCAGGCCAGCACGGGTGCGTCGGGGCGCTGCCGCGCGTGCAGCGCCACCAGCGCGGGCAGGCTCTCAAAGTCCGAATCGGGCAGGGTCATCGCGCGATGGTGCCGCATCGGGCGGCGGGCGCTGGCTAGAGTGAACACCATGCCCATGCTCCCCCGAACCCGCGCCGCCCTGCTGCCGGCCGCCCTGCTGCCGGCCGCGCTGGCGGCCGCCGCGCAGGCCGCCCCGATCGACTGGCAGCGCGTCGGTGCCTTCGAGATCGCCCGCACCGAGACCACCATCGCGCAGTTCCGCGCCTTCGCGCAGGCCACCGGCACCGTCACCGCGGCCGAGCGGCGCGGCGGTGGCCAGGTCTACGAGGCCGGCTCGGTGAGCAAGCCCGGCTGGACCTGGCGCGCGCCCTTCGGCCCCGGCTACGCAGCGGCCGACGACGAGCCGGCCGTGCACCTGACGTGGCACGAGGCGCAGGCCTTCTGCCGCTGGGCCGGCGGCCGGCTGCCCACCGATGCCGAGTGGGCCGGCGCCGCCTACACCGAGCAGCGCGAGAAGCCGCCCGCCCCCTTCGAGCGCGGCCGCCGCTACCCGCTGCCCACCGGCGACAGCGCGCGCGGCGCGCAGTGCCTGGGCGACTGCGGCCCCGAGGCCGCGGCGCGCGCCGTGCGCCACGGCGCGGCGCTGTCGCGCGGCGACGGCCATGCCCGCACCGGGCGCACGCCGGCGGGCGTGAACGGCCTGTTCGACATGGGCGGCAACGCCTGGGAGTGGGTGGACGATCCGCCCGGCGCGCGCGGCGACGCCGAGCGCCGCACGCGCGGCGGCTCGTGGTGGTACGGCACCGGGCCCATGCGCGCCGAGCACCACCAGTCCAAGCCGGCCGACACGGCGGTGGTGTACATCGGCTTCCGCTGCGCGCGCTGAGCGCACCCCTGAAGGCGCAGACCAGGCGGATCGGGCGGGACGCGCCCGCTGGACAGGCCGGCCGGGTGCGGCCACCATCGGGCCGATGCGGGCGCCCCCGGCCCGCCCCTGCCGAGAACCCGCGCTGAATCCCGCCGCCGCACCCCTGCCCGCCACGCACGCCGCCGACTCGCGCTACGCCTGGACGCGCCTGGCCGCGGTGCTGGCGCTGATGACCATCGGCTCCAGCGGCATGTACGTCATCGCCGTGGTGCTGCCGGCGGTGCAGGCCGAGTTCGGCGTGGCGCGCTCCGACGCCTCGCTGCCGTACACGCTGCTGATGGTGGGCTTCGGCCTGGGCGGCGTGCTGATGGGGCGGCTGGCCGACCGCTTCGGTGTGATGGTGCCGGTGCTGGTGGGCGCGGCCGGGCTGGGCGGCGGCTACGCGCTGGCGGCCGGTGCCGGCAGCGTGGGCTCGTTCGCGCTGTGGCACGGGCTGCTGATCGGGCTGCTGGGCAGTTCGGCCACCTTCGCGCCGCTGGTGGCCGACACCTCGCTGTGGTTCGTGCGCCGGCGCGGCATCGCGGTGGCCATCTGCGCCAGCGGCAACTACCTGGCCGGCGCGATCTGGCCGCCGCTGGTGCAGGCGCTGGTGGAGCAGCACGGCTGGCGCAGCGCCTACCTGGTGCTGGCGGCGGTCAGCGTGCTGGCGATGCCGCTGCTGGCGCTGCTGCTGCGGCCGCGGCCGCCGGCGGCGGTGGCCGCGCCGCCGCGCCACGCCGGGGCCGCGCAGCCGTCCGACCGCCCCTTCGGCCTGCCCATGGGCGGCGCGCAGGCGCTGCTGTGCGTGGCCGGCGTGGCCTGCTGCGTGGCGATGTCGATGCCGCAGGTGCACATCGTGGCCTACTGCACCGACCTCGGCTTCGGCGCTGCGCAGGGCGCGCAGATGCTGTCGCTGATGCTGGCCTTCGGCATCGTCAGCCGGCTCGTCAGCGGCTTCATCTGCGACCGCATCGGCGGCCTGCGCACGTTGCTGCTGGGCTCGGTGCTGCAGGGGCTGGCGCTGCTGCTGTTCATCCCTTTCGACGGGCTGGTGTCGCTGTACGTGATCTCGGCGCTGTTCGGCCTGTTTCAGGGCGGCATCGTGCCCAGCTACGCCATCATCGTGCGCGAGCACTTCCCCCCGCGCGAGGCCGGCGAGCGGGTGGGCTGGGTGCTGATGAGCACGCTGTTCGGCATGGCGCTGGGCGGCTGGCTGTCGGGCAAGGTGTTCGACCTCACCGGCTCGTACCACGCGGCCTTCGTCAACGGCGTGGCCTGGAACCTGGTCAACCTGTCGGTGGTGGGCTGGCTGCTGTGGCGCACCACGCGGCTGCGGCCGGCCGCGGCCATGGGCACGCCGCCATAGCCGGGTTGCGGCAAGATCGGCGCCCCGACACCACCCCGCCGCCGCCGTGTTCCGACACCAGTACATCGACAACGATCAGCTCGCCGCGCAGCTGCAGCGCTGGGCGCAGCAGCACCCCGGCCTCGTGCACCTGGGCTCGCTGGGCCGCAGCGCCGGCGGCCGCGACATCCCGCTGCTGACCATCGGCCCCGACCCCGGCGAGCCCGGCCGCGCGCGCCCGGCCGTCTGGGTGGACGGCAACATGCACGCCAGCGAGGTGTGCGGCACCAGCGTGGCGCTGGCCATCGCCGAGGACCTGATCGCGCTGCACGGCGGCGCCACCACGGCCGGCGGCCGCCCCCTGCCCGAGGCGATGCGGCAGACGCTGCGCGAGACGGTGTTCTACGTCGCCCCGCGCCTGTCGCCCGACGGCGCCGAGGAGGTGCTGGCGCGCGGCCGCTACGTGCGCTCCAGCCCGGTGGACGACCGCGCCGCGCGCGGCCACGCCCACTGGGTGGCCGAAGACCTGGACGGCGACGGCCGCACCGCCTACCTGCGCGTGGCCGACCCCGACGGCGACCTCGTCGAGCTGCGCGGCGACGACGGCCAACCGCTGGTGCCGCCGGTGATGGTGTCGCGCATGCCCGAGGACGAGGGCCCGTTCTTCCGCCTGTACCCCGAGGGCCGCATCGCCAACTTCGACGGCCGCACCGTGCCCGACGCCGGCTTCCTGGGCGACAACGCCTACGACTTCAACCGCAACTTCAGCTACGCCTGGGCGCCCGAGCCGCAGCAGGCCGGCGCCGGCCACTACCCGGGCAGCGCGCCCGAGGTGCGCGCGGTGATGGACTTCGCCAGCCGCCACCCCAACATCATGGTGTGGCTGAACCTGCACACCTTCGGCGGCGTGCTGATCCGGCCGCTGGCCGACCAGCCCGACAGCAAGCTGCACCCCGAGGACCTGGGCGTGTACCAGCAGGTCGAGGCCTGGATGACCGAGCACACGGGCTACGCCACGGTCAGCGGGTTCCACGAGTTCCTGTACCAGCCCGAGAAGCCGGTGAACGGCAGCCTGTCGCAGTACGCCTACCGCCAGCGCGGCGCGCTGGCCTACGTGGTGGAGCTGTGGGATCTGTTCCGGCAGCTGGGCATCGAGCGCAAGAAGCCCTTCGTGGACCACTACTCCACACTGACGCGGGCCGAACTGCGCGCGCTGGCGGCCTTCGACCGCGAGCACAACGGCGGCCGCGTCTTCGGCCCCTGGCGGCGGCTTCAGCACCCGCAGCTCGGCGAGGTGGAGGTGGGCGGCTTCGACCCGCGCATCGGCATCTGGAACCCGCCGCTGGACCGCCTGGCCGCCACCTGCGAGCAGCAGAGCGCCGCCTTCCTGCGCGTGGCGGCGCTGGTGCCGCGGCTGAGCGTGCAGGTGCTGCGCCAGGAGCGCGTGGACGGCCACACGCGCGTGGAGCTGCGCGTGGCCAACCACGGCTATCTGGGCAGCTACGGCCCGGCCTCGGCGGCCGGCCTGCCGCACGCCGAGCCGCTGCGCGCAACGTTCCAGGCCGCGGGCGGCGCCACGCTGCTGGCCCCCACCGAGACGGTGGTCGAACTGGGCCACCTTCAGGGCTGGGGACGCGGGCTGCACGGCACCTCGATCTTCTCGCCCTGGTCACGCGGCAACGGCCACGAGCGCTTCCTGACGCTGCTGGTGGCGGGCCAGGGCACGCTGCGCGTGGAAGTGGGCAGCTGCCGGGTGGGCTTCCGGCAGCTGGAGGTGGCGGTGGGCTGAGCGCCGGCGGCCTGGCGCCTGCGGCGCCGAGATCGCCGGGGTCGCCCGTGCGCTGGGGCGCGGCGTCATCGCGCCGGGGAACGGGGAATGTCCTGCCGAAGGTCGCGGAGCTCGTGCTGGATCTCTCGCAGCAGGCGAATGTCCTCGGGCGTTTCCGGTCGGTTCGCCTCGCGCAGGAGCTTGGAGCCCTCATCCCAGCCGATCTTTCCGAGCACGCCGGCCGCGCCCGAAACCAGCGCCGTGCGCAAGGAGTGCGTCAGGGCCTTGACGCCACCTTCGATTGCGTCGTTGAACGCGGCCTGGTAGGTGGAGCGCAAGGCCTCCGGGATCTGTTTCGACACCCTCGCGAACTCGTCTCGGAACAGGCGGTTTAGCTGGGACGCGAGTTCCTGCGGCGTTCGCGCGCCGGCCAGCCCGCCAGGAGTCGCAGCCTTGCTCATCGCGTTCCTGGTGGCTTGGCCGCAGGCCTTCAGGCAAACCCGGTCGGCTCCGCTGCCCAGGTAGCGCGTGGCCTGTGTCGCTGCCCGCTTCTCGATCCAGTTGATGAGCCCACGCATCACGCGCGGGTTCCGGACCGCCCACTGCAGGCCCTTCACGATGGGCCTGACCATCGCCACCTGTTCAGCCGCTGCCGGCGGCGTCCATGGCCCAGGCACCGCCGCGCCCGGGCTCGGTGACGCCGGCAAGGCGTCCGGCGCGCCCAGGCCCTGCAGGGCCGGATGGGCGGCGCCCGGGACCGCCGGAACGGAAAGGGGGACTACTCGGCTCGTGAATGTCATGTTGCTGCGGTCTTCGGTTCGATGCCGGCTCGCGCACCGGCAGGTTCATCGGTCAGTCCATGGCCTGCAGGCCCATGCTCTCCACGGCGCTCCGAACCCGCTCGCGCGTCGTGAGCTTGCCCGTGTCGTGCAGCTGCATGTACAGCTCGTACATCTCGCCGAAATCGATCGAGTCATCGGGCCGCCAGGGCTTGCCGAACAGGCCATGCTTCTTCAGGTAGGCCTGAAAGGTTTCGAGCAACTGGACTTCCGCCGTGGCACCCGAGATCGGCACGCCCCTGCGCAGCATGGTGTCGAGCTCGCGAAAACTCTCCACCAGGCGATTTGCCGCTTCGGCACGCGCAGGCGAACCCGGCGGCGTCGTCTTCAACTGATCGACCAGGGGACGATAGAGCTCACGATACCGGGGATCGGCAAAGACACCTTTCGAGCGAAAGGCTTTCAACTCTGCATCCAGCCCTTCATCAACGGCAATCGTCAAGTCGTGTTTCACGGATGCCCAGTGCGAGTCGGGTACCGGGCCGAACATCTCGTTCTTGTGACTGAAGACTTTCACAGTCCAGAGCGCGAATATTTCCCTCGCATCACCCCAGTTCGAAGGAGTCTGGTCATCGAACTCATCCGTCACTCTCGCGAACAGGCCGTTCTCGCCCCCCCAGCCTGCGAGCGGCGCTTCGAGCGACGGACCCGTGTGTCCTCGAAATCCCCCGAAGAACAGATGGAACTCATGGGGCGACGCCAGCCTCTTCGCAGGGTCGAAGGCAAGCTTGAAGTCCGCGGGCGAACGCAGGATGACGCCGGGGTCGTGGAGTTTCGAGTCCAGGAGACCCTGGAGTTCAGACATCGTCAGCTTGCGGGAGCCCAGGGCGTCCAGCGCGCGGAACAGGTTGCCGAAGACAGGCTCTGCGGCGCGATCGAAGCCTGGGCCGCTGACGGGATAGGGATTGGCCTCGAGCTGGTCAATCGCCTTCATCACGGCTTCGGGAGCGACTCTGTCCAGAGCGAAATCCGCAGGGCGTTCAGGGGGCAACTCGACCACGCCACGCAGCGAGCCGAGGTTCACCGTGCCTTCGTTCGTGCTTGAAGCCTGTTCGCGAGACGCAGGCGCCATCGCGCGCTCTGGCCCGCCGGGCCCCTGATTCGGCTGTTGGACGGGTTGCTGCTGCACGACCCACCGGCCGGCGCTGATGCCGTTGCCCGCTGCCGGCGTTGCAGGCGCAGTGCTGCGTGTAGCCGCGCCGGCCACCTCCAGACCCGGGTTGGTCGCAGCCGGCGCCTCCCGCACCGTCTGCGGCAGGGCGGGCGGCCCGCCTGCCC
>CAIKLM010000113.1 GCA_903828235.1 uncultured beta proteobacterium
GGCCGCGAGCACCGGCGTCATCTCGGCCTGCAGCGCCGCGGCCACGGCCTCGCCCGGCGCGCCCCACGGCAGCCGGCCCTCGCGGCGCAGCCGCGCCACGGTGCGCGTCAGCTGCGCCGCGGCGGCCGCAGGCTCGTCGGGCAGCGTGCGCAGCACGGCGTCGCGCCACTGCCAGGCGTCGAGGCCGCCAGCGGCGAAGGGCTCGTCGTCGTCGACGGCCTCGTCCGCCAGCCGCAGGTCGGCGCGCAGCCGCGTGCGGAAGAAGGCCTGCACGGGCTTGCGCACGAAGTCGGCCAGCGTCCTGAGCGGCAGCCCGGCCGGCTCCGGGCGTGGCGCGGGCGGCGGCGGCACCGCGCCCGCCGCCGGCGCCTCGTGCAGGCGGCGCCACTCGTGGGCGTGGGTGAACAGACGATCGTCGGGCCCGAGCTCGACGTAGGCGCGGCTGAAGGGCTGCAACGGGTGCGACACCGTGATCGCCTCCAGCGCAGCGCTTCCCCACACGGCCGCGACCTCGTCACGCAACTGCTGCACCAGCACCGAGGGCGGCTGCGGCTGGTTGTCGCGCGCACGGTGGGCGCTCCAGCTCAGGTGCAGGCGGTCGCGCGCAGCCAGCAGCGCGTCGAGCATCAGCTGGCGGTCGTCGTCGCGGCGCGAGCGGTCGCCGGGGCGCGCCAGCCGCGGGTCGGCCATCAGGTCGAAGTCGCTGCGCGCGGCCGGGCGCGGGTACTCGCCGTCGTTCAGCCCCAGCAGGCACACGCAGCGGAACGGAATGGCGCGCAGCGGCAGCAGCGTGCAGAAGGTGACGCCGCCGGCACGGAAGCGGCCGCCGCCGGCCTCGTCGACGCCCGTGAGCCAGGCCTCGCGCACCAGCTCCAGGCCCACGGGCTCGTCGAAGCCGGCGGCCTCGCAGGCGGCGCCCCAGGCCTGCAGCGCCGCGTCGGCCTGCGCCAGCAGCGTCTTCTCGCGGTCGTCGCTGGCGCGGAACATCGCCGCCAGCAGCGCGCGCAGCCGCGGCAGCCACGCCGCGGGCGGGCGCGGCTCGGCGGCCTCGGCCCACCAGGCGTCGAGCCGCTGCAGCAGCGCGGCCAGCGTGCCGGCCAGCGCGGCGTCGACGCCGGCCACCTCGGGCCAGGGGTCGATGCCGCCGGGCGGATCGGCCGCGGGCGGCAGCGCGCCGGTGGCATAGCCCATCAGCAGCCGGTCGAGCGCGAAGCGCCAGGTGCCCACGGCGCCAGCCGCCTGCAGCCCCAGCGCGGCGCGCTGCGCCTCGTGCAGGCCCCAGCGCGCGCCGGCATCGCTCGTCCAGCGGCACAGCTGTTCGACGCCGTCGTCGCCCAGCTCCCAGCGCGCCGCCACCGGGGGCGTGGCCAGCAGGTCGCGCAGCTCGCTGGCGCCCCAGCGCCGCTCGCGCACCTGCAGCAGCGCCTCCAGCGTGCGCAGCAGCGGGTGGCGGCCGCGCTCGCGGCGGTCGGCCAAGCCCCAGGGCACGTGGCGCGCGTCGCCGGGCGCGAAGCGGCCGAACACCGCCGCGATGGCGGGGGCGAAGCGATCGATGTCGGGCACCATCACGACCACGTCGCGCGGCTCGAACTCGCAGCGCGCGAAGGCCTCGAGCAGCTGGTCGTGCAGCAGCTCGACCTCGCGCATCGGGCCGTGGGCGCGGTGGAACACCAGGCTGCCGTCGCCCGGCCGCCGCGGCAGCGGCTCGGCCGGCGGCACGCTGTCGTCGTCGAGCACGCGCGCCTGCAGCACCTGCAGCATGGTCACGCCCGGGGGTTCGTCGAACAGCGCGGTGCGCAGCAGGCCCAGCTGCTCGGCGCGGGCCTGGCCGTCGTCGTGGGCCTGCAGCTGGCGCACGAAGTCGCGGCACTGGCGGCCCCAGGCCTGCAGCAGCGGGTGGCCCTGGCCGGCATCGGCCGGGCGGTGGGCCCAGTCGGCGTGGCGGCAGGGGTCGGGCACGGCCAGCAGCACCGGCACGTGGCGCGCCAGCGCGGCCAGCGCCTCCAGCGTGGTGTGCGGCAGGTGCGTGGTGCCGAACAGCAGCAGCCGCGGCGGCAGCCCCGGCGGCGGCGTGCCGGCGGGCGCGGCGTTCAGCGCATCGACGAAGCGGCGGTGCAGCGCCGGCCGCGTGGCCGCGACGTCGCCCAGCTCGGCCAGCAGCGCGCGCCACAGCGCCGCCTGCCAGCGCTGGCCCTCGGGCAGCGGCAGCGGCGCGCGGTCGGCCAGGTCGCGCGCCAGCTGGTCGCGGCCGGCTGCCCAGTCGGCCAGCCAGTCCGGGCGGTAGACCTGGTACTGGTCGAACAGGTCGGCCAGGCGGCCGGCCAGCTCCAGCCGGCGCAGCGGCGAGTCGTCCACCGCCAGGAAGCCGGCCAGCGGCGCGAAGGCCGCCTGCCGCGCCAGCAGCGGCAGCCGCCGCATCAGCCACCAGGTCAGCGGCACCTTGTCCAGCGGCGACGCCGCCGGCACCGCCGCCGGCCCCAGCACCGCGCGCCACGCCCGCCACGTGAACTGCGCCGGCAGCTCGACGCGGAAGCCCGCCGCCACGCCCAGCCGCGTGGCCATCGTAGCCTTCAGCCACTCGGCCATGCCGCTGCTGGGCACGAGCAGCGTCTCCTCGTCGAGCGGGCCCGGCGGGTGGCTCGCCAGCCAGTCGAGCGCCACCTCGGCGAGGTCCTCGATGCGGTTGCCGTGCAGGACGACGAAGCCGGGGCTGAACGGGCTCGGGCCGGGCATGCGCGGGCTTCAGCGGGATCGGCGGTTCAACGGGCGACCCAGCCGCCGCAGACCGGGAACACCTGGCCGACGAAGCAGTCGGCCGCCGGGCTGCACAGGTAGGCGGCGAACTGCGCGTCCTCGTGCGCAGAGACCAGGCGGCCCAGCGGGACCTCGCGCGACAGCCGCTCCTGGAAGCGCGGGTCAGCCTGCACGGCGGGCGGGAAGTAGGTCGGGTTGTCGACGAAGTTCTGCGCGATGGCGTTGACGCGGATGCCGCGCGGCGCGAGCTCGACCCCCGCCGCCTGCACCCAGGCCAGCTGCGCGCCGCGCGCCGCGCTGTAGGTGGAGGCGCGCTTGATGCCGCGCAGCGCCGAGGCGCTGCCCACGACGAGGATGCGGCCGCGGCCCTGCCGCACGAAGCCCGGCACGACCGCGGCGGCCAGGCGCGGCAGCGGGTCCACCAGCGCGGCGAAGACCTCGCGCCATTCGGCGTCGCGCACCTCGGCCACCGGCGTGGCGGGCGCGCGGATCGCGAGGTTGGCCACCAGCACGTCGATCGGCCCGGCTTCGCGCACCACGGCTTCGGCCGCGCCGGGCTCGGCCAGCGGCTCGGCGCTCGCGAGCACCTGCGCGCCCTGCCCGGCCAGCGCCTCGCACAGCGCCGGTCCCATGAAGTCCCCGGCCTGCGTCACCAGGATGCGCAGACCCTGCAGCGCGCCGCTCACCGCGGCCCCTCCGCGTGCCGGCGCAATGCCGTGACCTCGATCTCGATGCGCATGCGCGGGTCGAGCAGCTTCGCGCTGATCATCGTGGCCGCCGGCCGCACCTCGCCGAACACCTCGCGCAGCGCGGGCCAGCAGGCCGGGAAGTCCTCGGCGTCGGGCAGGATGTAGTGCACGCGCACGATGTCGGCCATCGTCGCGCCGGCCTCGTGCAGGGCCTGCGCGATGTTGGCCAGGCACTGCCGCGCCTGCTCGGCCACGTCGGGCGAGATCTGCATCGTGCGGTAGTCGAAGCCGGTGGTGCCGGAGACGAAGACCCAGTCGCCCTGCACGACGGCGCGCGAGTAGCCGATCTGCGCCTCGAAGGGCGAGCCGGAGCTGATGAGGCGGCGCTCCATCGCAGTGCTCAGCCCAGCACCAGCCGGCTCGCGCCGGCCTCGACGCGGCCCACCACCGCCGCGGCCTCGAAGCCGTGGCGGCGGAAGGTGGCCAGCACGGCATCCACCGCCGCGGGCGTGCAGCTCGCGAGCAGGCCGCCGCTGGTCTGCGGGTCGGTCAGCAGCGCGCGGTCTTCGGCGGCCAGGCTGGCGGGTACATCGACATCGTGCCCGTAGCCGGCCCAGTTGCGGCCCGAGGCCCCGGTGACGAAGCCCTGCCCCGCCAGCGCGCGCACGCCGTCCAGCAGCGGCACCGCGGCCCAGTCGATGCGCACGGTGCAACGCGCGCCGCGCGCCATCTCCAGCGCGTGGCCCGCCAGGCCGAAGCCGGTGACGTCGGTGAGCGCGTGGACGCCGTCGATCGCGGCCAGGTCCGGCCCCGGCGTGTTGAGCTTCGTCGTGGTGGCGATCATCTGCGCGTAGCCGGCCTCGCCGAGCGCGCCCTTCTTCAGCGCCGCGCTCATCACGCCCACGCCCAGCGGCTTGCCCAGCACCAGCAGGTCGCCCGGTCGGGCGTCGGCGTTGCGCTTCAGGCGCCGCGGGTGCACCAGGCCCAGCGCCACGAGGCCGTAGATGGCCTCGACGCTGTCGATGGTGTGGCCGCCGGCGATGGGGATGCCGGCTGCGCGGCACGCGCTGGCGCCGCCCTCGAGCACGCGGCCGATGGTGGCGGTGCTCAACACGTTGATGGGCATGCCAACCAGCGCCAGCGCCAGGATGGGCCGGCCGCCCATGGCGTAGACGTCGGAGATGGCGTTGGTGGCGGCGATGCGGCCGAAGTCGAACGGGTCGTCGACGATGGGCATGAAGAAGTCGGTCGTCGCCACCAGCGCCTGCTCGTCGCTGAGCTGGTAGACCGCCGCGTCGTCGGCGGTCTCGATGCCGACGAGCAGTTCCTTCGGGATAGGCATTGCGGCCGTGCCCTTGAGGATCTCGCTGAGCACCCCCGGGGCGATCTTGCAGCCGCAGCCGCCGCCGTGCGAGAGGGAGGTCAGGCGCGGCTCGGTGGGGCGGTCCGCGGCGACGATGGGGTCGGGGGCGTTCATGGGCGTTGCTCGAAGGGACGGATCCAGGGTCGGAAACGGCTGCCCCGGCACCAGGGTCGCCAGTATCGCCCCGGCGACATGGCTCCCCGGGGCGTCGGCGATGCGGGGCTCAGCGCGCCACGAACAGCGCGAAGTCGCCGGCCGCGTCCGTCCAGTGGCGCATCTGCTCGCAGCCGGCCTCGGCCAGCAGCGCGGCGAAGCCGGGCAGCGTCCACTTGTGCGCGTTCTCGGTGTGGATGCGCTCGCCGGCGGCGAAGGCGCGCTCGTGGCCGGGCCAGCGCACCACCAGCGGCTCGCGCGCCTGCAGGTGCATCTCGACGCGCGCGGCCGCGGCATCGACCAGCGCCACGTGGCGCCACTGGCGCGGCTGGAAGTCGGCGCCCAGCAGCGCGTTCAGCCGCCGCAGCACGTTGAGGTTGAAGGCCGCCGTCACGCCCAGCGCGTCGTCGTACGCGACCTGCAGCCGCGGCGCGGGCTTGACGAGGTCCACCCCCAGCAGCACGGCGCCGCCGCGGCTGGCGCGGCGCATGTCGGCCAGCAGCGTGCGAGCCGCCTCGGGCGCGAAGTTGCCGATGCTGCTGCCGGGGTAGAACACGAGCGCAGGCCCGTCCACCACGCCCTCGGGCAGCTGCAGCCCCGCGGCAAAGTCCAGCGCCACGCCCAGCATCTCGATGCCCGGGTGCTCGCGCGCCAGGCGTTGCAGCGCGGCACGCAGGTAGCCGGCGGAGATGTCCACCGCCACGTAGCGCCGCGGCGCCAGGCGCGGGAACAGGCGCGCGGCCTTGGCGCCGTCGCCCGCGCCCAGGTCCACCAGCACGGGCCCCGGGCCGGTGGCGGCGAGCACGGCGTCGGCGATGGCCGCGCCGTGCGCGGCGAAGATCGTCGCCTCGGTGCGCGTGGGGTAGTACTCGTCGAGCTCGGTGATGGCGTCGAACAGGCGCGAGCCCAGGGCGTCGTACAGGAACTTGGGCGACACGGCCGCGGCCGGCTGCAGCAGGCCCGCGGCGGCCTCGGCGGCCAGCGCGGCGGCGTCGGGACGGGTGATGACGATGAGGCGGGGCTCGGGCATGGGCAGGGGTGGTGGCACCGGCCCACTCTAGGCGGTTTCGACGACAGCCGCGCGATGCATCGCAAGGCGCGGCGGGCCTTGGCTAGAGTCGACCTTCCAGCCGCGCCACGACGCCTGTCCCGTATGAGCCCGCCACCGACCACCGCCCGCCGCTACGCCGCCGTGCGCGCCCACACCGAGGCGCTGGTTCGCGGCCTGTCGGAGGCCGACTGCCAGGCGCAGGCCATGCCCGACGCCAGCCCGGTGAAGTGGCACCTGGCGCACACCACCTGGTTCTTCGAGACCTTCGTGCTCGAGGCGCGCGAGGCGGGCTTCCGCGCCTTCGAGCCAGCCTACCGCGTGCTGTTCAACAGCTACTACCAGGCCGTCGGCGACCGCCACCCGCGGCCGCAGCGCGGGCTCGTCACCCGCCCCGGGCTGGCCGAGGTGCTGGCCTACCGGCGCGACGTGGACGCCCGCATGGCGGCGCTGCTGGCGCGCCAGGGCGCCGAAGCCGGCGCCGACGACGACCTGGGCGCGCTGGTGGAACTGGGGCTGCAGCACGAGCAGCAGCACCAGGAGCTGATCGCGACCGACTTCCTGCACCTGCTGTCGCTGAATCCGCTGCAGCCGGCCTGGCACCCCGGCCCGCCGCCGACCGCCGAGCCCCTGCCGCTGCACTGGGTGCCCTTCGACGGCCGGCTGGTGCGCATCGGCCACGCGGGCGAGGGCTTCGCGTTCGACAACGAGATGCCCGCGCACCGCGTGTGGCTCGAGCCCTACGCGCTGGCCTCGCGCCTGGTGACGCAGGGCGAGTGGGCCGCGTTCATCAGCGCCGGCGGCTACCGCGAGCCGCGCTGGTGGCTGGCGGCGGGCTGGGACTGGGTGGCTGCCCACGGCATCGAAGCGCCGCTGCACTGGCGCGCCGAGGGCGCCGGCTGGACCGTGTTCACGCCGCACGGCCGGCACCCGGCGGACCCGCACGCGCCGGTGCGGCACCTCAGCCTGTTCGAGGCCGACGCCTACGCGCGATGGGCCGGTGCGCGGCTGCCCACCGAGGCCGAGTGGGAGCACGCGGTCGCGTCGGCGCCGGGCCGCCTGGCGCAGGCCCACGGCACCGCCTGGCAGTGGACGTCCAGCGCCTACGCGCCCTACCCAGGCTTCCGCCCCTGGGACGGCGCCGTGGGCGAGTACAACGGCAAGTTCATGGTCGACCAGACGGTGCTGCGCGGCAGCTCGTGGGCCACGCCGCCGGGGCACGCGCGCGACAGCTACCGCAACTTCTTCCCGGCCACGGCACGCTGGCAGTTCACCGGGCTGCGGCTGGCGCGCGACGCCCGCGGCTGAGCGGCCGGCGCCGCACAGCGCCGCAAAGCGCCACCCACGCGCGGCGCGGGTTCAGCGCGAGGCCAGGGCCTCCCACCGCTCCAGGGCCTGCATCAGCTCGGCCTCCAGCGCCTCGTGGCGCGCGTGCAGCGCGGGCACGGCCTGCGCGTCGCGCGCGTAGGTGGCGGGGTCGGCCAGCTGCGCCTGCAGCGCCTTCTGCTCGGCCTCCAGCGCCTCGATGCGCACGGGCAGGCCGTCGAGCTCGCGCTGCTCCTTGTAGCTGAGCTTGGCCTTGGCTGCGGCCGGTGCGGGTGCGGCTGCGGGTGCGGCTGCGGGTGCGGGCGCGGCGGCGGGTCTGGGCGCGGGGGCCGGCGCCGGTGGCGCCACGCGGGCGCGCTCGCGCTGGCGCTTCCAGTCCTCGTAGCCGCCCTCGTACTCGCGCCACAGGCCCGGGCGGCCGCCGAAGGCCGGGTCGCCCTCCCAGGCGATGGTGCTGGTGACCACGTTGTCCAGGAAGCGCCGGTCGTGGCTGACCAGGAACACCGTGCCCTCGAAGGCCTGCAGCAGCTCTTCCAGCAGCTCCAGCGTGTCGATGTCGAGGTCGTTGGTGGGCTCGTCGAGCACCAGCACGTTGGCCGGCAGCGCAAACAGGCGCGCCAGCAGCAGCCGGTTGCGCTCGCCGCCCGACAGCGTGCGCACCGGCGAGTTGGCGCGCTCGGGGGCGAACAGGAAGTCGCTCAGGTAACTCATCACGTGCTTGCGCGTCACCTTGGGCGGCTGGCCGAGCTCGATCCACTCGCTGCCGGGGCTGATGGTGTCGGCCAGCGTGGCGTCGAGGTCGAGCCCGGCGCGCATCTGGTCGAAGTAGGCCACCTGCAGCCGCGTGCCCTGGCGCACCTTGCCGGCGGTGGGCTGCAGCTCGCCGAGGATCAGCTTCAGCAGCGTGGTCTTGCCGCTGCCGTTGGGGCCGATGAGGCCGACCTTGTCGCCGCGCAGGATGGTGGCGGTGAAGCGGTCCACCAGCGGCGGGCCCTCGGGGGCGAAGCGCATCGACACGTCGGTGAGCTCGGCCACGATCTTGCCCGGCGGCAGCCCGGCCTCCAGCTCCAGCCGCACGCGGCCGAGCACGTCGCGCCGCTCGGCCCGCGCCTTGCGCAGCCGCTCCAGGCGCCCCACGCGGCCCACGCTGCGCGTGCGCCGGGCCTCCACGCCCTTGCGCACCCACACCTCCTCCTGGGCCAGCAGTTTGTCGGCGCGGGCGTTGGCCAGGGCCTCGTCCTCGAGCTCGCGCGCCTTGGTGGCCTCGTAGGCGCTGAAGCGGCCGGGGTAGCTGCGCAGCACGCCGCGGTCGAGCTCGACGATGCGCGTGGCCACCGCGTCGATGAAGGCGCGGTCGTGCGAGACGACCACCAGCGCGCCGCGCCAGGCCACCAGCAGATCCTGCAGCCACTCGATGGCGGCCACGTCGAGGTGGTTGGTGGGCTCGTCGAGCAGCAGCAGCTCCGGCCGGGCCACCAGCGCGCGGGCCAGGGCCACGCGCTTGCGCGTGCCGCCCGACAGCGCGTCGACGCGCGCGTCGCCGTCCAGGCGCAGCCGCTCCAGGCTCTCGGCCACGCGCTGCTCCCAGGTCCAGCCGTCCAGGGCCTCCAGGCGCGTCTGCACGGCGTCGAGGTCATCACCGTCCGGGCTGGACCCCGGCTCGCCCTGCAGGCTGGCGTGGGCCTCGAAGCGCTCGCGCAGCGCCCGCGCCTCGGCCACGCCCTCGGCCACAGCGTCGAAGACGCTCGCACCCGGTGCGAATTCAGGCTCCTGCGGCACGTAGACGCGCCGCAGGCCCTGCTGCAGCGACAGCAGCCCGTCGTCGGGCTTGTCCAGCCCGGCCAGGATCTTCAGCAGCGAGGACTTGCCCGTGCCGTTGCGGCCGATCAGCGCCAGGCGCTCGCCAGGCTCGATGGACAGGGACGCGCCGTCCAGCAGCGCAACGTGGCCGAACGCGAGGTGCGCGTCGGCAAGGGAAAGAAGGGCCATGGGCGGATTGTCGGCGCGGCCGGCGCGGCCGGCGGCGGCGGCCGATCAGCCCGCGAGCGCCCGCGCCGCCGCCGCCTGCCAGGGGCCGTCGGGGTCGATGGCCTGCCACTGCACGCAGGCGTCGACCAGCTTGATGGCGTGGTCGTCGTCGCTGGCGCAGGCCGCCTGCACCAGCTGCGCCCAGGGCGGCGGCGCCAGCGCCGGCCGCGGCACGATGCCGGCTGAGGACACGGTGGCCGCGAAGGCGCGCCAGTAGGCCGCCAGCGCGGCCTGTGCCTTCTCGGGCTCTTCGGGGTCGAGGAAGCGCGTCAGCTCGTGCATCGCCAGCGCGCTCGTCACCAGGTGCAGCACCGCGAAGTTGCCGCTGGCGGCGTAGGCCTTGGCCGCCAGCCGCGCCAGCTGCGGCAGCGTGCCCGGGCCGAGCGCCAGCCGCGCGCACAGCGCGTCGAAGCCGCGCGCTTGCGCGGCGGCCTGCAGGCCGTCGACGATCAGGCCGCTGCCGGCACGCACCGCGCGCAGCTGGCGCAGCAGCACTTCGGGGTCGTCGGTGGTGGGCTGCGCGTCGGGCCGTGCCTGCCCCAGCGGCAGCCAGCAGGCCGCCCAGGCCGCCAGCGCGTCGCGCAGCTCGGCGCGGTGCCCCGCGGCCGCCGCGTGCGCGGTGCGGATGAGGCCGTGGAAGCCCGCGCCGCCCGCGCCCAGCATCAGCCGCGGCAGCACCTGCGGCAGCATCTCGCTGGGCGATTCGTGATACAGCCACTGCGCGAACAGGTCGCGGTACAGCGGCCAGGCCTCGGCCTGGCCCAGCCGGTCGGCCCAGGCCATGCCCGCCGGCCAGGGCTGGGGCGGCGCGGCCGCGGCCAGGCGCGGCTCGTAATGGCGCGCGAAGGCCTCGAGCCGGGCGTCGTCGGCGCCCAGCCGGGCCAGCGCGTGCAGCGCCATCGGGCGGTGGTTGGCCAGGCCGCCGCCGTAGTCGGGCGCAAAGCCGGCCTCGGCGTCGAGCAGCTGCTGCAGCGCGGGCGTCATGGTCATCGGGGGTCTCCTGGGGCCACGGCGGCTTCCAGCGCGTCGATGAACATCGCCGCCACGTCGAAGCCGGTCTGCTCGGCGATCTCGGCAAAGCAGGTCGGGCTGGTCACGTTGATCTCGGTGAGGCGGTCGCCGATGACGTCCAGCCCCACCAGCAGCAGGCCGCGCGCCGCCAGCACCGGACCCAGGGCCTCGGCGATGGCGCGGTCGGCGTCGGTCAGCGGCTGCGCCACGCCCTTGCCGCCGGCGGCCAGGTTGCCGCGCACCTCGCCGCCCTGCGGGATGCGCGCCAGCGCGAAGGGCACGGGCCGGCCGCCAATGACGAGCACGCGCTTGTCGCCCTGCGCGATGGCCGGCAGGTACTGCTGCACCATCAGGGTCTGCGCGCCGTCGCGGTTGAGCGTCTCGACGATGGCGCCGAGGTTCATGCCGTCGGGGCCAACGCGGAAGATGCCCATGCCGCCCATGCCGTCCAGCGGCTTGCAGATGATGTCGCGGTGCTCGGCGTGGAAGCGCCTCACGTCGGCGGCGTCTCGTGTGACCAGCGTCGGCGCGATCCACTGCGGGAACTCCAGGATCGCCAGCTTCTCCGGGTGGTCGCGCAGCGCCGCGGGCTTGTTGAACACGCGCGCGCCCTCGCGCTCGGCCTGCCCCAGCAGGTGCGTGGCGTAGAAGTACTCGCTGTCGAAGGGCGGGTCCTTGCGCATCAGCACGGCTTCGACGCCGTTCAGCGCCTGCGGGCGCTCGTCGGGCGGCTGCTGCGCGGCGGTGAACCAGTCGTGCACGCCGTAGCCGCTGCGCCCGGTGAGGGCGATGTCGCGCACGAAGGCGGTCACCGGCTCGCCGCGCAGCCAGCGGATGTCCTTGGGCTCGCAGGCCATCAGCGCGTGGCCGCGGCGCGCGGCCTCGCGCATCATCGCGAAGGTCGAGTCCTTGTGGGTCTTGAACGACTCCAGCGGGTCGGCAACGAACAGCAGCTTCAAGCGGTCAACTCCATTCCAGGCGCGCGACTGTGGCACAGGCGGCTTGGCCCTGTCAGCGGCGCAGCGCCAGCCGCACCAGCACGCCGGCCACCAGGCCCCAGAACGCGCTGCCGATGCCCAGCAGCGCCATGCCGCTGGCGGTGACGACGAAGGTCACCAGCGCGGCCTCGCGCTCGGCCTCGTCCCGCGTGGCCGTGGCCAGCGCCGAGCCGATGGTGGACAGCAGCGCCAGCCCCGCCACCGCCAGCACCAGGGCCGCCGGGAAGGCCGCGAGCAGCGCCACGACCGCGCCGCCCAACAGGCCGACCAAGACGTAGAACACGCCGGCCGCGGCGCTGGCCCACCAGCGGCGGGCCGGGTCTTCCGCGGCCTCGCGGCCCATGCAGATGGCGGCGGTGATGGCCGCCAGGTTCAGCGCGTAGGCGCCGAAGGGCGCCAGCACCAGCGTGGCCAGGCCCGTGGTGGCGATGGCCGGCGACACCGGCACCGCGTAGCCCGCCGCGCGCTGCGCCGCCACGCCCGGCAGGTTCTGCGAGGCCATGGTGACGACGAACAGCGGCAGCGCGATGCCAACCAGCGCCGCCACGCTGAAGGCCGGCATCGTGAACACCGGCGTGGCCAGCGCCCACTCGACGCCGCCGAAGTGCAGCCGGCCCTGCGCCGCCGCCACCGCCATGCCCACCGCCAGCACGCCCGGCACGGCGTAGCGCGGCCACCAGCGCCGCCCGGCCACGAAGGCCGCGCACATGGCGCCCACCAGCGCCGGCTCGCGCGGCAGCGCTGCGAAGGCGTCGAAGGCGAAGCGCGCCAGCACGCCGGCCAGCAGCGCGGCGGCCAGCGCCTGCGGGATGCGGTCCATCACGCGGGCGAAGGCGCCGGTGGCGCCGGCCAGCGTGATGAGCACGGCGCAGACGACGAAGGCGCCCACGGCCTCGGCCATGGGCACGCCCGCGCCGGCCGTGACGAGCAGCGCCGCGCCGGGCGTGCTCCAGGCGGTGAGCACCGGCATGCGGTACTTGAGGCTCAGGCCCAGGCTGGTGAGCCCCATGCCCAGGCCCAGGGCCCAGATCCACGAGGCCGTCTGCGCCGGCGTGGCGCCCAGCGCCGCCGCGGCCTGGAAGACGATGGCCACCGAGCTGGTGAAGCCCACCAGCACGGCCACGAAGCCGGCCACCACGGCCGACAGCGGCGGCCCGCCGCCGCCCGCAGGGGCCGGGGGCGGCGACGCGGCGCCGTCCGTCGCGGCCGGCACGGGCCCCGTCACGGCACGTCGTGGCCCATGCTGGCGCGCCAGACGGAGGTCCAGGCCTCGCGGTCCAGCACCAGCCGGGTGGCGGCCACGGCCTCGGCCAGGGCCTCGAGGCGCCCGCTGCCGGTGATGGGCCGCGGCCGGCTCGGGTGCCGCATCACCCAGGCCAGCGCGGCGGTGGCCAGGCTCACGCCGTCGGCCTCGGCCAGCGGCTGCAGCGCGGCGCGCAGGCGGCGCGCGTGCTCGTCATCGCCGGTGATCAGCCGGCCGCTGCCCAGCGGGCTCCAGATCATCGGCGGCAGGCCCAGGTCGGCGGCCTGCTCCAGCGTGCCGTCGGCCAGCGCCTTCATCTGCAGCGCCGAGAACTCGACCTGGTGGGTGACGAGCGCGATGCGCCGGTGCAGCGCTGCGAACTGCGCCGGCGTGTGGTTGCTGACGCCGAACTCGCGCACCTTGCCGGCGGCGCGCAGCCGCTCGAAGCAGCGCGCGATCTCGTCGGGGTGGGTCAGCGGGTCGGGGCGGTGCACCAGCAGCAGGTCGATGTGGCCGCAGCGCAGCGCCGCCAGCGAGGCGTCGACGCTGGCCTGCAGGTGTGCCGCGCCGCTGTCGTAGTGCTTGACGGCCAGGCCCGGCCGCGCCGGGTGCGGCAGCCGGATGCCGCACTTGGTGACGATCTGCAGCCGCTGGCGCAGCCCCGGCGCCAGCGCCAGCGCCTCGCCGAAAAGCGCCTCCACCGAGTAGCCGCCGTAGATGTCGGCGTGGTCGAAGCTGGTGATGCCGAGTTCGACAGCGCCCTCGATCCAGCGCAGCCGGCCCTGCGCGCCGAGCGGCCACTGGTGCATCTTCCACAGGCCGGCGACGACGGGAGAAAGCTGGGTCATGCCGGGATTGTGGCGCCGCCGCGCCCGCGGCCTGCGGCGGCGCCGGGGCTCAGCGCAGGTCGCCCGCCAGCAGGGCCAGCGTCTCCGCGGCGATGCTCACGTGGGCCGGGTAGTTCGTGTGGTCGCAGCCCAGCTTGACGGCCGCGCCGGCGCGGATGGCCTCGCGCAGGGCCGGCGGGAACTCGAAGCGCACGAAGTGCACCGAGCTCGTCTTGTGCTCGTTCTCGCGGTCCAGGTCCTCGTCGGCGATGGCATACACGCGGGCGTGGCCCTCGACCTCGACGAACATGCGGTCCTCCACGCCGATCAGCCGCGCCAGCTCGCGCTTGCGCTCGTGCGGGTCGGGGTACTCGATCAGCATCGTGGCCTTCCAGTTGCTGCCGTCGGGCACCAGCGGCGCGTAAGCGTCGATCTCGCTCTGGATGCCTTCCTCGTCGAAGATCTTCTCGATGTGCAGCATCTCCTGGATCTGGCGGCGGATGGTCTGCTCGTCCTCGAACTGCAGCGTGATGTGCTCGCCCAGCGCCACGCTGCGGCGCTTGCGGTGGGCGATGGCCTCGGCGCGCGCGGTCTTGCGCAGCTTCGCGTAGGCCTCGAGCGTGAGCAGGCTGTCACGGGCGATCGTGCTCATGGCGGGGGTCTCCATCGAACGGTGAATACGGGGCTCAGGCGATGCCGTAGGCCATGCGCACCAGCGTCAGCGGGTGGGCAAGGTCGCGGGCCGGCGTGCCCAGCTGCTGCATGCCCTGCGCGATGTGGTGGCCGGCCAGCGCGCAGTCGCTGCTGATGTGGTCGGGCTCGTCGCGGGCCATGGCCTTGAACACGGGCTTGCCGATCTTCATGGCCACCGGGTGGTAGGGCTCCTTCACGCCGTAGGTGCCGGCGTGGCCGCTGCAGCGCTCCACGGTGTTGAGCTTGACCTCGACCGTCTGCCCGATGAGCTTGAACATCTCTTCCGTCTTGCGGCCGATGTTCTGCACCCGGCCGTGGCAGGGGATGTGGTAGCTCACGCGGCCCAGCGCGGCCTTGAAGTCGGTGCGCAGCAGCCCGTCCTTGTGGCGCGCCATCAGGTACTCGAAGGGGTCGAACATCGCCTTCTTGACGAGCTGCGTGTCGGCGTCGTCCGGGAACATCAGCGGCAGCTCCTGCTTGAACATGAGCGTGCAGCTGGGGATGGCGCTGACGATGGCCCAGCCCTCGCGGGCGTAGCGCGCCAGCACCGGGATGTTGGCCTTCCAGCTGCTCTCGACGGCGTCGAGGTCGCCGAGCTCGAGCTTGGGCATGCCGCAGCACTGCTCCTTCTCGACGATCTCGTAGGGGATGCGGTTGTGCTCCAGCAGCTTGATCAGGTCCTCGCCGATGCCGGGCTCGTTGTAGTTGACGTAGCAGGTGGCGAAGATGGCCACCTTGCCCGGCGTGCGCGTGCCGTTGACCACCGGCCAGGTGGTGTCGTTCATGGCCCGGCCCCAGCGGAAGCGCTGCGGCGCCAGCGTCGGCATCCAGGCCTCGGGGTGCACGCCCAGGTGCTGCTGCAGCTGCCGCCGCATGAAGCCGGTGGCGTTGACGCGGTTGACCGCCTCCACCACGATGGGAATGCCGGCGAACTGGCCGTGCACGTCGGTGCTGGCCAGCAGCCGCTCGGCCGCCCCCACCTGCCCGCGGCGGAACTTCTGCGCCTTGGCGCGCAGCATCAGGTGCGGGAAGTCCAGGTTCCACTCGTGCGGCGGCGTGTACGGGCACTTCGTCATGTAGCACAGGTCGCACAGGTAGCACTGGTCGACGACCTTCCAGTAGTCGACCTTCTTGACGCCGTGCACCTCGCCGTCCTCGGTGGCGTCGACCAGGTCGAACAGGTTCGGGAAGCTCTGGCACAGGCTCACGCAGCGGCGGCAGCCGTGGCAGATGTCGAACACCCGCTCCATCTCGGCCATCAGCTTGCCCTCGTCGAAGAAGTCGGGGTTCTTCCAGTCGATGGGGTGGCGGGTCGGGGCTTGGAGGTTGCCTTCGCGCATGGTGGGCGGCCTTCGGTGTGGGCGGGGTGGGTGTGGGGCGGCATCAACGAACAAGGGGCCGAAGCCCCTTGTGCGGACGGCCGCGCCGGGCGGCGTGCGCCGGGTTCAGTCCACCAGGGCGTCGAGCGCCTTCTGGTAGCGGTTGGCGTGCGAGCGCTCGGCCTTGGCCAGCGTCTCGAACCAGTCGGCGATCTCGTCGAAGCCTTCGTCGCGCGCCGTCTTGGCCATGCCCGGGTACATGTCGGTGTACTCGTGCGTCTCGCCGGCCACGGCGGCCATCAGGTTCTGGCGGCTGCTGCCGATGGGCAGGCCGGTCGCCGGGTCGCCCGAGCCCTGCTCGAGGAACTCGAGGTGACCGTGGGCATGGCCCGTCTCGCCCTCGGCGGTGCTGCGGAACAGCGCGGCGACGTCGTTTTGGCCTTCCACGTCGGCCTTGTTTGCGAAGTACAGGTAGCGGCGGTTGGCCTGCGATTCGCCGGCGAAGGCGTCCTTCAGGTTCTGCTCGGTCTTCGAGCCTTTCAGTCCCATGGCTTGCTCCTCAGGAAGGGTGGGGGAACCAGGCGCCAGCCCCTCACGCGCGGGGCCGGCACCAGCCCGTTGACGCTACTGCAGCGGCGCGTCAAGGGCAATACAAAGCTTCAATCCGCACCATAGTCCGGGTTCGCCCGCATGGCCCCCGGGCTCAGCGCAGCCCCAGCAGGCGCAGGGCCAGGTCGTGCAGGCGGCTCGAAGGGTCGGCCAGCGGGTTGAGCACGCTGAAGTGGTTCAGGCCGGGCAGCGTCTCGCACACCGGCACGGCCGTGGGGCCCCAGACGTCGCGGATGAGCGCGTTCTGGCGCAGGAACTCGTCGCTCTCGTCCAGGCCCGCCACGGCGTACAGGCGCGTGCCCTTGGGCCGCGGGAAGAAGGCCGGCGACAGCCGGGCCACCGCCGCGGGCGTGAGCCGCAGGTCGCGCTGCACGCCGGGCGTGTGGCGCAGCGGCTCGAGGTCGTACAGGCCCGAGATCGACAGCGCCCCCGCCAGCGGCTGCGCGGGCAGGCCGGGGTCGAGTTCCTTCCATCGGCAGGTCAGCAGCATGGTGGCCAGGTGGCCGCCGGCCGAGTGGCCCACCAGCGCGATGCGGGCGGGGTCGCCGCCGTGCTCGGCCGCGTGGTCCACGGCCCAGGCCACCGCCTGCGCCATCTGCAGCGCGATGTGCTCGATGGTGACGGCCGGGCACAGCGCGTAGTTGGGCACCAGCACCAGCGCGCCGGCGGCGTTGAAGGCGGGCGCGACGAACGAGAAGTCGCTCTTGTCGAGCGAGCGCCAGTAGCCGCCGTGGATGAACACCAGCACCGGCGTGCCGCCGGGCTGCGGCTGCGTGGGCGGGAAGACGTCGAGCGTCTCGTTCAGGCCCTGGCCGTAGGGGACGTCGAGCCGCGCCGCGGGCGACTGCGCGCGCACATGGGCCGACGCCTGCGCCCAGTTGCCGAGGATGCGCGGGTGATCGGGCACGCGGGCGCGGTTGTCGTACTGCTGTTCGAGCCAGGCCGGGTCGTCGAGGCGGGGTCGCATCGGGGTCGTGCTCCTGTGGGTTGGGCCAGCGGGGCGGGCCCCCATGGTAGCGAGCGCACGCCGCCCCGCCGCAGGCCGCGCCACCGCGCGGTTCGCGATGCTATAGTCGCGGGCTCGCGTGGGGGGGTAGCTCAGCTGGGAGAGCGTCGCGTTCGCAATGCGAAGGTCGGGAGTTCGATCCTCCTCCTCTCCACCACC
>CAIKLM010000114.1 GCA_903828235.1 uncultured beta proteobacterium
GCGCCGACGTCGGGCAGCGTCGGGGCGATCTCGGCGTAGAACTCGGTGAGGTCCATGCGCGAGAAGTCGAGCGTCTGCAGTTGCGCGAGGCTGAACCCCGCGCAGTCGGGGTTCTTCGCGCCACCCCAGCCGCGGCCGAGCTGGGCGCGACCCTGCTCGTTGAGCACCCGGGCCAGGCGCGAGTTGAAGCAGCAGTAGCTCTGGGTGGTCTCAAGGCAGGTCCCGAGGATGGGCACCTTGCGCGAGCAGTAGCTGCCGACGCTGTGGCACAGGCGGTTGTCGTTCTTCATCGCCAGCACCTGCTCGGCCTGCTCGCAGGACAGCAGCCCCGAGAGTTGGATGGCGAGCATGGCGATCGTCCACGGGCCGGGCACCAGCGAGGTCATGAACGAGCCCACCGACAGTTCGCCCGCGATCAGCCCGGCCAGCGCCGAGCTGCCGCCGCCCGCGCCGAAGAGCGCCTCGAAGCCGGCGATCACCATGTCCGGCGCGTCGGCCGCGAAGAGCGCGTCGTAGGTGTAGCTCGAGCCCACCGCGCCGATGGCCTGACCGCCGGCACCGGAGATCAGGGACATCGTGCTGAAGAGCGAGCCGCTGCTTCCACCGCCCTTGCAGCAGTTCACCAGGCCGAAGAGCTTCTTGCGGCAGCGGTTGTCGAAGCCCTTGAAGACTTCGAGCGTGTCGGGGTCGACGTAGCGACCGGCCTCGCGCTGGATCTCCAGGCCGGCGACAGCGCGGGCGAAGTCCGGGTCGGGCGTGTGCGACGTGTCAAAGCAGTTGCCGTCCAGGCAGAAGCGCCGGTCGCCGCAGTTGGTGACCGTGCTGCTGGTGCCGCTGGCAGTCTTGCACTGCCAGGCCTGCTCGAACACCGTGCACAGGCCCTGCGGGGTGGTCTCCACGCAGGTGGAGCCGACCTGGCTGCAGCCACGGTCGCGCAGGGGCTGGCAGTCGTCGTTGCTGCGGGCGGCGAGGCAGCTGTAGGACGCGGTGGTCCGCCAGCAGTCGCGGTAGACCGGGTGCCCGCTGATGATGCGTGTGGCGGGGCCTTCGACGCAGACCTCGGCGTCCTTGACGCAGTCGGCAGCGAAGGCGGGCGAGGCTGCTATTGCTGCTACTGCCGCTATCGCAGCGAGGGCGAGGCGAAGCGGTTTCATCGGGCGCGCGCCTCCAGTGCGCTGCACTGGTTGTCCCAGGTGTCGGTGAAGCTCACGCGGGTGGGCATGGCGAAGGTGCTCATCCCCTCGAAGCTCGTGCCCTGGCAGGGGTTGGCGAACCAGGCGCCGATGCTGCAGTTCGCGCCGGTGCACGACTGGCTGTAGAAGGTCTGGTAGCAGTAGAAGCCGTCGATCCGGCTCGGGCCGGGCGTCTTCGGGATCTGGGTGTTGAGCGCGCCGGGCACGCTCTGGCTGCCGAGGTCCATGTAGACCTCGCCGCTGCCCTTGTCGATGGTGAAAGCGTGCATGCGGTAGCTGTTGACCGCACAGCTGAAATCGAAGGCCAGGTAGTCGATGCAGGCCGGGCAGGGGTCGGCGGTGACGCGGGTGAGGAACTCGCCGTCGCTGCAGCCGGGCGTGAGCACCGGTGTGACGATGAGCACCTTGTCGCAGGTGAGCGTCTCGGTGGTGCGGTACTGGTGGCACAGCGCCGTCTCGAAGCGGTCCGGCGTGGTGGTGGTCTGCACGCTGCAGCCGCTGTAGGTGCCGGCGATGTTGCCGGCAATGCTCTGCGGGTCGGCGGTGATGGTCCGGGCGCGGGTGAGCAGCGGATCGTTCGGGGCGATGCTGAAGGTGGGCCGGAGGGTCGGGTTGGTCTGCGAGAAGTTCACCGCGTTGCAGGCTTGCGCGCCGGTGGTGTTGCCGTTACCGGCTGCCGCGCAGGCGCTGGTGGCAGCGGCTGCCTGCGAGCCCAGCCCGGCACTGCCGAAGTAGGAGGCTTGCGGCGGACTGCTGGTGTAGCCGGGCACCGTGCCCTGGGCGGTGGTTGGGTTGATCTGGGTGCGGGCGGCGGCGTTGCCGGAGCGCCCCATGGCTGCGCCCTGGTTGAAGGCGTCGGACAAGGATTGCGCATGGGCGGGCGGCGTGGACAGAGAAAGCAGCACGACGGCGGCTGCTAGTGCTGCTACTTGTGCCACTGCTGGCTGCAGGTTCTTCATCGGGAGCGCAGCCGAGAGAGGTAGGGACCTGCGACCGCACCGGTGCCGGGATGGCGGCGGACCATGTGCTCCAGCGCGTAGTCCAGGCCCACGTCACCCGACACCGAGATGAAGGGGCGCGGCACGGTGCAGGTGGTGGCGCTGCAGGGCGGGGCGTCCTCGCCGATGGTCAGCAGGAAGGTGGGCGCGGCCTCGACGCCGTGTCGCTCGAAGGCCTCGGGATCGATCAC
>CAIKLM010000115.1 GCA_903828235.1 uncultured beta proteobacterium
CGGTGCTCGCGGCCTGGTCGGCGCGGCGCGCCGGGCTGACGGTGCCGGCCGGGCGTGCGCCGCTGGCCGTGGCCCTGGCGCTGCCGGGCCGCGGCGAGCCCCTGCGGCTCGACGCCGGGCTGCTGCCCTGGCTGGCCGGTGCCGACGGCCGGGCGCAGCTGCTGCGCCTGAGCGCGAGCCGCGTCACCGAGGGCAGCAAGTCGAAGCCACCGCCGCGCGCCGACCCGCTGGTGCAGCCCTGGCTCGAGCAGCTCGCCCTGTCCGCGAGCGGCCACCCGTGCACGTTGCAGGTGCTGGGCACCGACCGCATCGTGACGGCCCCGCCGGTGCCCGAAGACGTGGCCCGGGCACAGCTCGCCACGTTGGCCGCGGCCTGGCTGGAGGGCACCGGCGACGACGGCCCCTGGCCCACGGCGCTGAAGACTGGCCTGGCCTGGCTGGCCGAGGGCCGGCCGGCCGTTGCCTACGAGGGCAGCGAGCGGCAGCGCGGCGAGGTCGAAGACCCGCACCTGGCGCGCCTGTACCCCAGCTGGGCCGATCTGGCGGACGAGCCGCGCTTCGTGGCCGTGACAACGCAGCTCTACGGCCTGCTGGCCGCCTGGCTGGCGACGCTGGTGATCGAGCCACTGCCCGACGCCGTGGCTCCTGACGACGACGACGGGAGCGCCGATGACTGAGCGGCTGGACGTCGTCACGCTGCCGCTGCGCGGCAGCCGCGTCATCGAGGCCAGCGCCGGCACCGGCAAGACCTGGACGCTGGCCGCGCTGGTGCTGCGCCTGGTGCTGGGCGACGGCGTGGCGCGGCCGCTGCACCCGCGCGAGATCCTGGTGATGAGCTTCACGCAGGCCGCCACGCGCGAGCTGGTGGAGCGCATCCGCGAGCGCCTGGCGCAGGCCGCACTCGCCTTCCGCGCGACCGCGGACGACGAACCGGCCGACGCCCTGCTGCGCGCGCTGGTCCAGGCCCGCCCCGGCGCGGCGGAGCGCGAGGCCGCGGCGCGGCTGCTGGCGCGCGCCGCCGACGCCATGGACGAGGCCGCCGTGCACACCATCGACGCCTGGTGCCAGCGCGTGCTGCGCGAGCACGCCTTCGACAGCGGCAGCCGCTTCGACGAGGAGCTGGTGGCCGACGAGAGCGAGCTGCGCCGGCAGGCGCTGCGCGACTGGTGGCGCGCCGAGGTCTACCCGCTGGACGGCGATGCGCTGGCGCGGGTGCTGGCGCAGTGGAAGGACGTGCAGGCGCTGGAGCAGCAGCTCGGCCCGCTGCTCAAGCTGGGCGATGCGCGCCTGGCGATTGGCGATGAAGGGCTGGAGCCGCTGTGCCGACGCAAGATGACCGAGCTTCGTGCGCTGAAGGCGGGCTGGGTGGATCGATGCGAGGCACTGCGCGCCTGGTTTGCGCCGCGCACGGTGTCGGGTCGCTCCGACTTCGATGGCGAGGTCATCCGCCCGAACTGGGTCAAGGGCTGGCTCGACAAGATCGAGGCCTGGGCTCTGGACCCCGATGCCGAGGACTTCGATCTGAAGAAGGGCCGCGAGAGGCTTCTGCCGGCCACCGTGCAGGCGGCGTTCAAGCCCGGCCGGGCGTCGGAACTGCCTGTCGAGTTGAGCGACTACGCCGCTCTGCAAGAGGCTCTGGATCGGCGAGAGCCGTTGCGCGCCGCGCTGCTGCGCCACGCCCACGCCCAGGTCAGCGCCCGCCTGCAGGCGCAGAAGCGGCGTGCCAGCCTGGCCGGCTTCGCCGACCTGCAACGCCGCCTGTCCGACGCGCTCGACCCCGCGCAGCGCGGCGAGGCTGCGGCCCGGCTGCGCGCGCAGGTGCTCGATCGCTACCCCGTGGCGCTGGTCGACGAGTGCCAGGACAGCTCGCCGGTGCAGATGGCGCTGTTCGAGCGCCTCTGGGGCTTCGGCCACGACGAGCCCGGGCGCACGCTGCTGCTGATCGGCGATCCCAAGCAGTCGATCTACCGTTTCCGCGGCGCCGACATCCATGGCTTCCTGCGCGCGCGGCAGGCCGCCGGCGCGCGCGTGCACGGCCTGGACACCAACTTCCGCTCCACGCCCGAGCTGGTGGCGGCCGTCAACGCCGTGTTCGAGCGCGCCGAGGCCGAGCGCCAACCCGAGGGCGCGTTCCGCTTCGGCGCCGACGACGCGGGCCGCCCGCGCCTGCCGTTCCAGCCCGTGCGCGCGCGCGGCCGCGCCGACCGCATCACCGTGGCCGGTGCGCCGATGCCGCCGCTGACGGTGGCGCTGGACCGCGGCGCGCACCCCACGGGCCAGGCGCGGCTGCGCCTGGCCGCGGCCTGCGCCGAGCAGATCGTGGCCTGGCTGTCCGACCCGGGCACCCGCGTCCACGACCCGCGCGACGCCGCCGAGCCCGAGCGGGCGCTGCGCCCGCGCGACATCGCCGTGCTCGTGCGCAACAAGGCCGAGGCCGACGCCGTGCGCCGCGCGCTGGGCGTTCGCGCGGTGCGCTCGGTGTACCTGTCCGAGAAGGACTCGGTGTTCGCCGAGCCCGAGGCCGCCGACCTGCTGCGCCTGCTGCGCGCCGTGGCCGATCCCGCCGACGGCCGCGCCGTGCGCGCCGCGCTGGCCAGCGCCTGGATGGGCCTGCCGCTGGACGAGCTGTGCGCGCTGGCCGACGACGACGCGCGCTTCGAGGCCTGGGTGGAGCAGCTGCTGCCGCTGCGCGCCGCCTGGCGGCAGCAGGGCGTGCTGGCGGCGCTGCGCCAGGCCCTGCACACGCTGGTGGCGCCCGATCGCTGTGCGCGGCCCGGTGGCGAACGCGCGCTCACCAACACGCTGCACCTGGCCGAGCTGCTGCAGGCCGCTGCCGAGCACCAACCCGGCGAGGCCGAGCTGCTGCGCTGGCTGGCGCGCGAGATCGACGAGTCGGCCGAGGGCGACTCCGCGCCCGACGAGCAGCTGCTGCGCCTGGAGAGCGACGCCGACCTCGTGCCCATCGTCACCGTGCACAAGAGCAAGGGCCTGCAGTACCGCGTGGTGTGCGTGCCGTTCGCGTCGCTCGCGTCGCGGCCGCGCTCACCGGCCTTCGTGGTGCAGCCGGCCGACGAGGCCACGGTGGCGGACGGCCGGCGCGCGGTGGTGTTCGCGCCTGACGCCGCCGCGCGCGCGGCCGACGAGGCCGAGCAGGCGCGCGAGGCGCTGCGGCTGCTGTACGTGGCGCTGACGCGTGCGGAGCACGCGCTGTGGCTGGGCGTGGCCGCGGCGCTGCAGGTCAACGGCAAGGGCACCCAGCCCACCTGGCACCGCAGCGCGCTGGGCTGGCTGGTCAGCGGCGACGACACCCTGGACGACGCGGCCGTGGCGGCGGCCGTCGAGCGCTGGGCCGGCGCGCTGCCGCACACCCGGCTCGTGCCCGCCTGGCCGGGGGCCGGGGATGGCGACGGCGACGGCGACGGCGACGGCGCCGAACCCCCGCGCACGCGCTGGGCCGACCAGCAGCCCGTGCGGCCGCTGCGCCCGCCGCGCCCGCTGCCGGCACAGCCGCCCGCGGCCTGGGCCGTGGGCAGCTACTCCGGCTTCGTGCGC
>CAIKLM010000116.1 GCA_903828235.1 uncultured beta proteobacterium
CCAAGCTCCATCCTGCGATCCGTACACTTTGGCATTGGGCGACCTCCCTCGTTGGTTCGGTTCCATAGACGTCGAATACCTATGAAAACGCGCAACGAAGGCAGGTCGCCTACTTCATGCCTCGTGAAAAATCCAGGCTAGGGCATCCACGCGGCCCACGCCAGCAATGCCAGCGGCGCCGTCTCGGCCCGGAGCACGCGGGGGCCCAGGGTCAGGGGCCGGAACCCGGCCGCGCGCGCCGCCGCCAGCTCGGCCGGCGCCAGGCCGCCTTCGGGGCCCGACAGCGTGGTGATGGCGGCCGGCCGGCCACCGCCCGCGCCGGGCGCCAGCGCGTCGGGCGCGAAGTCGAGCACCCAGCGCGCCTCGCCGGGCGGGGCCGGCGGCAGCGCGGCCAGCCACTCGCCCAGCTCGCGCAGCGGCGCCACGGCCATCAGCCGCGTGCGCCCGCACTGCTCGCTGGCGGCGCGCACGATGCCCTGCCAGTGGGCATGGCGCTTCGTCGCGCGCTCGCCGGCCAGGCGCAGCACCGAGCGCTCGGCCTGCAGCGGCTGCAGCGCGGCCGCGCCCAGCTCGGTGGCCTTCTCCACCAGCCAGTCCATGCGTTCGTTGGCCGGCACCACCACCGCCAGCGTCACCGGCCGCGCCAGTTCGCGGTCTACCGCCCGCGGCTCGCCCAGCGCCACCGTGATGGCGCTGCGGCCCACCGTGCGCACGGTGGCCGGCCACTCGGCGCCGTGCCCGTCGAGCAGCAGCAGCGCGTCGCCGGGCTGCACGCGGCGCACGCGGGCGTGGCGGTCGGCGGCCTCGGGCAGCGTGAGCTCGGCGCCCGCGGCCAGCGGGGTGTCGACGAACAGCCGCATCAGGGCGCGGCGCGCAGCGCGCGGCGCAGCACCTTGCCGGTGCCGCTGCGCGGCAGCCGGGCGCTGAACACCACGTGCACGGGCCGCTGGTAGCCGGCCAGGTGGCGCTCGCAGTGCGCGCGCAACTGCGCCTCGGTGGGCTGGTCGGCCGCCGGGTTGGCGCGCACGACCACGAGCTTGACGACCTCGCCAGCCTCGGGGTGCGGCACGCCCACGGCGGCGCACTCGCGCACGCCGGGCATGTTCTCCACGATCTCCTCGACCTGGTTGGGCACCACCGGCAGGCCGCCCACCCAGACGATGTCCTGCAGGCGATCGATCAGCACCAGCGCGCCGTCGGGCTCGAAGCGGCCCAGGTCGCCGGTGCGCAGCCAGCCGCCGGGCAGCATCACGCGCGCGGTTTCGTCGGGGCGCTGCCAGTAGCCGGCCATGACCTGCGGGCCGCGCACGACGACCTCGCCGCTGGCCCCCGGCGGCACGGGCTGGCCCTCGGCGTCCACCAGCCGGACCTCGGTGTCGGGCAGCGGGTAGCCGACATGGCCGCTGAACTGGCTGTCGTCGACGCGGTTGCAGGTGACGGCGGGGCTGCACTCGGCCAGCCCGTAGCCCTGGATGATGGGGCTGCCGGTCTTCAGCAGCCACAGCATCGCGGTGGCGGGGTCGACGGCCAGGCCGCCGGCCAGGCTCAGGCGCAGGCCGCTCCAGTCGATGCGCTCGGCGGCCGGGTGGCGCGCCAGGGCCTCGAACACCGGGTTGAGCGACGGGAACAGGTGAAAGCGCTCGCGCTGCAGCAGCGCAGCCAGCGCGTCGGTGTCGGCCCAGTCGGGCACCAGCAGCAACTGGCCGCCGCGGTGCAGCGTGAGCAGCAGCGCCAGCGTGAAGCCGAACACGTGGTGCAGCGGCAGCGCGGCGACGGTGATCCAGGGCTCTTCCCGCGGCCGCGCGGCCAGCGCCGGCTGCAGCCACCGCTCGGCCTGGTGCAGGTTGGCCAGCAGCTGGCCGTGCAGCAACACGACCCCGCGCGCCACCCCGGTGGTGCCGCCGGTGTACTGCAGCACGGCGATGTCGTCGGGGCCGGGCTCGTGCTCGGCCAGCGGCAGCACGCGCCCGCGAGCCAGCGCGAACGCGAAGGGCACGGCACCGGGCAGCGCGGGGGCCGCAGGGCGCGGCCGCTGGCGGCGCCGCACCAGCGCCGCACGCATGGGGCCGAGCAGCTCGCCGACGCCGGCCACCACCACCAGCGGCAGCGGCTGCGCCTCGAGCACCGGGGCCAGCGCCGTGGCGGCGGCCTCGTCGGCCACCAGGGCGCGGGCCCCGCTGTCGCGCAGCTGGTGCAGCAGGGCCTCGCCGGCCAGGGCGGGATCGACAGGCACGACCACCAGCCCGGCACGCCAGGCCGCGAGCACCGCCACCGGCAGCGGCAGGCCGCCGCTCAGCATCACCGCGAGGCGGTCCCCCACGGCCAGACCGCGCTGCTGCCAGAAGGCGGCCAGCGCGCGCGAGGCGGCGTCGAGCTCGGCGTAGCGCAGCGTGCGGCCGTGGCAGCGCAGCGCGGCGCGTGCCGCGTGGCGCTCGAGCGCGGCGCGCAGGGCAGCGGTGAGCGTGGCCGCAGCCGGCGCACGCTCGCGGGCAGGCTCCGCCGGCGGGGCGGAGTCGCTGCGGGGCCAGGGGCGGGGGGCCAGCATCGCGGCAGGCCCCGGGTCAGCCCGCCGCCAGGGCGCCGGCCGCGACTGCTCGGCGGGGCGCCCGCGCCAGCTCCCTCGACGGTGTTCCGGGGTGGGGAAGGTCATGCATGCCCCGAATGTAAGGTCCGTGCAAGCCAGCGCATCTGCCGACTTCCCCGTACCCGGGGCCCGCCGCCGTGCCCGGCCAGCAGCCCCAGAGTCAAAGTGCCCAGCACGTCGCGCTTGTCCGGCGCATCGCCGCTGTGGTGCCGCAGCGGGCAGCTCGCCACCCAGCGCTCGAACACCCCGGCGGCAGCCAGGAACCCGGAAAAGAACACCAACTGACCGTGCGGCATGGCTGCCGCACTCTCGTCTCAGCGCACGTGCATGCGCCCGCCCAGCGTGCGCACCACCTGTGCCGGGTCGTCGTCGACACCGCCCGTGTCAGGCGACATGAAAAACTGACCCCCTGGCGACATTGAGAACTGACCCCCTTCGAGGACGAAGGAGGTCCAATGGAAGAGGTGTTCCAAGCTCCGCAGGTCGCAGCAGACCGGGGGAGCGAGACGATGTTGGCGCC
>CAIKLM010000117.1 GCA_903828235.1 uncultured beta proteobacterium
GGGCGCGCGCCTGCCTCGGTGCGCGACGCCGCCACGCGCCACGGCGTGAGCCCGAGCACGGTGGTCGGCGCATCCGACCTGCTGCAGGCCCGCGGCCTGGGGGTGGCGCGGCCTCAGCGCGGCTTCTGCGTGCGCGACGCGGCGGCCGAGCCGGCGCGGCGATCACCCCCCGCCGCCACGCCGCCGCTGCCCCCGCCGGTGGACGCCACGGCGCTGATCCGCAGCATGTTCCAGGTGCAGCACGGGCGCCCGGCGCCGGGCATGGGCACGCTGCCCGTGGCCTGGCTGGACGCCCCGCTGCTGCAGCGCGCGCTGCGCCGCGTCTGCCGCGAGCCCGCCGGCTGGCTGGGCTACGGGCAGCCGGCGGGCGACGAGTCGCTGCGGCTCGCTGTCTCGCGCCGGCTGGCCGACCTGGGCGTGCCGGCCGCGCCCGCGCAGATCGTCACCACCGTGGGCGCCACGCACGCGCTGGACCTCGTCTCGCGCGCGCTGCTGCGCCCGGGCGACGCGGTGATGGTCGACGAGCCCGGCTGGGCGGTGGAGTTCGCGCGGCTGGCGCGCGCCGGCATGCGGCTGGTGCCGGTGCCACGCGGCGGCCCGGGCAGCGACGGCGGCCCCGACCTCGCGGCGATGGAGCAGCTGCTGCGGGCGCACCGGCCGCGCCTGTACGTCACCGTCTCGGTGCTGCACAACCCCACCGGCCACAGCCTGACGCCGGCCCAGGCCCACCAGGTGCTGCGGCTGGCCGAGGCGCACGACCTGCTCATCGTCGAGGACGACACCTACGCCTGGCTGGCCAGCCCGCACGCCACGCGGCTGGCGCAGCTCGACGGCCTGAAGCGCACCATCGCCGTCAGCGGCTTTTCCAAGGTGCTGGCGCCGCAGTGGCGCGTGGGCTTCGCGGCGCTGCCGCCGTCGCTGGTGGACCGCGTGGTCGATGCCAAGCTGCTGTCCACGCTCACCAGCCCCGGGCCGCTGGAGGCCGCCGTGGCCGACTGCCTGTCGCAGGGCCTGCTGCGCCGCCACGCCGAGCGGCTGGTGGAGCGGCTGGACGCGGCGCGCACGCGCGCTGTGCGCCTGGCCGAGGCGGCCGGCTGCCGCTTCGTGGCGCCGCCGGCCGGGCTCTTCGGCTGGGTCGACGTCGGCTGCGACACCGAGGCGCTGGCGCAGCCGCTGCTCGACGAGGGCTGGCTCACCGCGCCGGGCACGCTGTTCCATGCCACGCCGCGGCCCACCACGCTGATGCGGGTGAACTTCGCCAGCGCCGACGAGCCGCGCTTCTGGCAGCGGCTGGCGGCGCTGCGCCGCGCGCGGCCGGCCCCCGTGCACCGGGGCGCCACGCACGCATCCGGTCACCGCTGACCCCCGCGAACGGCCCGGCTGCCCCGTCGAAGCCCTTCCGGAGCCCATCGGCCGGCGCGCTGCGCGCCGAACCCGGGCACTGGCGCAAGCCTGACCGGCAGCGCCGCACGCCCAGCGCGCCTAGCGCAGCGGCGCGCCCGCCGACGGGTCGCCAATGATCTTCAGCGCCGCGGCGAGGTCGCGGGCCACTTCTTTGAGCTGGTTGAAGCGCCCGGATGCGCCGCCATGGCCGGCCTGCATGTTGATGTTCAGCAGGTACGGTCCGCCCCTGGGAGCGCGGTCGCGCAGCCGCGCGATCCACTTGGCCGGCTCCCAGTAGGTGACGCGGCTGTCGGTGAGGCCGCCGAACGCGAAGATCGGCGGGTAGGGCTTGTCCGCGACCTGGTCGTAAGGCGAGTAGGCCCACATCGTGTCGTAGTCGTCGGCGCTCTCCAGCGGGTTGCCCCACTCGGGCCACTCCGGGGGCGTCAACGGCAGCGTGGCGTCGCTCATGGTGTTGATCACGTCGACGAACGGCACATCCGCGATGTGCCCCGCGAACAGGCCGTCCGGCGCCATGTTCGCCACCGCGCCCACGAGCAGGCCACCTGCCGAGCCACCGTAGCTGACGATGCGGCCCTTGCGCGCATCGCCCCGCGCCACCAGCCCTTCGGCCACGGCGATGAAGTCGGTGAAGGTGTTGACCTTCTGCCGCCTGCGCCCGGCCTCGAACCAGGCGCGGCCCTTCTCGTCGCCGCCGCGCACGTGCGCGATGGCCCAGACCCAGCCACGGTCCACGAGGCTCAGCCGCGTGGTGCTGAACGTGGCCTCCGTGCCCGCGCCATACGCGCCATAGCCGTACAGCAGGACGGGCGCGCCGCCACGCGGCGCGGTCGAGCGCAGCCGCAGCGTCGTGACGGGCACCTCCGCACCGTCCGGCGCGGTGACCACGAACCGCTCGGCCACGTAGCGCGACGCGTCATGGCCCGAGGGCACCTGCTGGGTCTTGCGCAGGGTTCGCTTCCTCGTGGCGATGTCGTAGTCGATCCACTGGCGTGGCGTGGTCGGCGACTGGTACACGAAGCGCATCACCGTGGTGTCGAACTCGTGGCCGTGGCTGAGCGCCAGCGCGTAGGCCGCCTCGTCCTGCTGGATCAGGTGCTCCCGGCCGGCGCGGTCGCGCACGGCGATACGGGGCAGCGCCTGGGCGCGCTCCAGGCGGATGAGATGGCCTTTCACGGCCGACAGGCTCTCGATGTAGCGGCCCGGCTGGTGCGGGATGAACTCCTGCCAGTGCGCCCGGTCCGTGGCCCCGTGGCGGGCCTTCATGACCTTGAAGTCCACGGCGCCCCCGGCGTTGGTGTGCACGTACCAGGCGCCGTCAAAGTCGACCGGCGTGTACAGCTCGGCCGGCTTTCGGGGTGCAAACACCCGCGGGGCGGATGTCGGCCGGGAGGCCGGGATCACGTGGTACTCGCTGGTCTCCTGGTTGCCCACGCCAACGAGGATGAAGTTCCGGCTCGCCGTGACGCCGACCGACAGGAACATGCCGGGGTCCTTCTCTTCGTAGACCACCACGTCGGCCCCGCCTCGGGCGGGCCGGCGCATCACCTTCACCGGTCGCTGGTTGTCGTCGAGCTGCGTCCAGAAGAGATGGCGGCTGTCCGGCGAGAACACGAAGCTGTCCGAGGCGTTCTCGATGGGCCGGCCCACGAGACGGCCGCTGCCGAGATCCTTCACCAGCAGCCGGTAGATGCCCGATCCCTTGTCGTCCTCGGCGTAGGCGTAGAGCCGGTGGTCGGGCGAGTGCGATGCCGCGCCGATCTCGTAGAAGGCCTTGTTCCCGGCCAGCGCGCCGACGTCCAGCAGCACCTCTGCGGCGCCACCGTCGCGCGGCATGCGGGCATGCACCGGGTACTGCGCACCTGCCTCGAAACGGGTGAAGTAGGCCCAGGCGCCGTCGGCCTCCGGCACCGAGTCGTCGTCATCCTTGATGCGGCCCTTCATCTCCTCGAAGAGGCGCTCCTGCAGCGCCCGGGTGTCGGCCATCAGGCCGTCGAAGTAGGCGTTCTCGCGGACCAGGTGCTCGCGGATGTCGGTCCTGAGCGCCGACGGATCGCGCAGGACCTTCTGCCACTGCTCGTCCTTCATCCACTGGTACTCGTCCTGGCGCGTGCGGCCGAGCTGCGTGATGGCCTTGGGCACCTTGGCCGCCCGGGGCGGCACGGGCGCGGCCGGCGAGGCCCACGCAGCGGCGGGACGTGCCAGGGCGGCGCCCGCGGCGGTGCCCACGAGGAGTTGACGGCGGTCGATCATCGGACAGTCTCTTCCAGGCCAGGGGCGCCGACTGTAGCGCCCCGGCCGCCGCGGCCAGCCGGCGCGGCGGCCCTGCTAACCTCAGCGGTCTTCCACAGCGTCATCCGCGCCGCGGCGCCCCCTCGCCATGACCTACTGCGTCGGCATCCGGCTCAACGCCGGGCTCGTGTTCCTGTCCGACTCGCGCACCAACGCGGGCCTCGACGCGATCAGCACCTTCCGCAAGATGATGATCTACGAGCAGCCGGGCGAGCGCTTCATGGTCATGCTGTCGGCCGGCAACCTGAGCATCAGCCAGAGCATCCGCGAGGTGCTGCAGGTCGAGAAGATCCCCGGGGCCGAGGGCGAGGAGCCCATCACCATCTGGAACGCCCGGAGCATGTTCGACGCCACGCGCGTGCTGGGCAGCGCGGTGCGGCGCGTGTACCAGCAGGACGGCCCCTCGCTGAAGGCCGCCGGCGTGGACTTCAACGCCAGCATGATCTTCGGCGGCCAGATCAAGGGCGAGGCCATGCGCCTGTTTCTCGTCTACAGCGCCGGCAACTTCATCGAGGCCACGCGCGAGACCTGCTTCTTCCAGGTGGGCGAGAGCAAGTACGGCAAGCCCATCCTGGACCGCGTGCTGACCCCCGCCACGCAGCTCGACGAGGCCGCCAAGTGCGCGCTGGTGAGCATGGACAGCACGCTCAAGAGCAACCTCAGCGTCGGCCTGCCGCTGGACCTGCTGGTCTACCGCGAGGGCCGCTTCGCCAGCGACGAGCACGTGTGCATCGACGAGCACAACCCCTACTTCCGCATGATCCGCGAGACCTGGGGCCAGCGCCTGCGCGAGGTGTTCGAGGGCATCGACGACCCGCGCTGGGACGGCGGCGACGCCACCCACCCGCTGATGGCCGGCAGCGCGCGCTTCGAGCCGATGCGCAAGATCGGCAACGCCGGGGAGCGGATCGTCTAGATGACGCGCGCCCTGCCCGACACGCGCACCATCGTCTTCAGCCACGCCAACGGCTTTCCGGCCGGCACCTACCGGGTGCTGTTCGAGGCCTGGCAAGCCGCCGGCTGGCGCGTGCTGGCGCTGCCCAGGCTCGGCCACGACGAGCGCTTCCCCGTCACCAGCGGCTGGCCGCGGGTGCGCGACGAGTTGCTGGCCTTCATCGACGAGCAGGCGCCGCGCCAGCGCGTGTGCCTGGTCGGCCACTCGCTGGGTGGCTACCTCAGCCTGCTGGCGGCCGCCCGCCGGCCCGGGCTGGCGCGCGTCATCGTCCTGCTGGATTCGCCCGTGGTCGCCGGCTGGAAGGCGCACAGCCTGCACGTGCTCAAGCTCACCGGCGCCATCCGGCGCGTGAGCCCGGGGCGCGTGTCGCAGCGGCGGCGCGAGCGCTGGCCCTCGGCCGACGCGGCGCTGGCCCACTTCCAGGCCAAGCGCGCCTTCGCCGTGTGGGACCCCCGCGTGCTGGCCGACTACTTGGCCACCGGCACCGAGCGCGACCCCGACGACGCTGGCGGACAGGCCGTGCGGCTGGCCTTCCGGCGCGAGGTGGAGACGCGCTTCTACAACACGCTGCCCCACAACCTGTCGGCCACGCTGGCCCGCCACCCGCCGGGCTGCCCCATCGCCTACGTGGCCGGCACGCGATCGGCAGAAGGCCGCACCGTGGGCCTGGCCGCCACGCGCGCGCTCGCGCACGGGCGCATCCGCTGGCTGGAAGGCTCCCACTTGGTGCCGATGGAGCAGCCCGAGGCGACCGCGGCCGCGGTGCTGGCGCTGCTGGACGAGATGCTTCCGCCCGGCTGACTCAGTCTTCGTAGCGCCCCAGCCGCACGGCCGTGCCGCCAGGCTTCAGGTTGTGCGTGCCGGGCATCACCAGCACGCAGTCGTCGTAGGGCGTGTGCCAGAGGTGCTCGCCGTCCTGCGCCAGCGTCGTGCCAGCCTTGGGGATGACGCCTAGGCCCTCGGTGGGCAGCAGGAAGCGGAAGCCGGTGCTGCGGGCAACGACGGCCTCCGTCACCCGCACCAGGCGCTGCCGCGGCGGCAGGGGCACGCGCGTGTGGGCGGCCACCCAGCCGGCGTCGGCCAGGCCCTCCAGGCCCAGGAAGCGCACCAGCGCGTCGATGGCCACGTCGGCGGCGGCGCGCTCCCAGTGCTGCCCGCACTCGATGAGCAGGGCCTGGCGTGGCGAGCGCGGGTCGCCGAAGCCCCCGCGCTCCACCATGCGCAGGCCGGCCGGGTGGCCGGTGTCGATCAGCAGCACGCCCGGCACGCCCAGGCGGCGCGAGTAGGCGGCGTGCTTGTCCTGGGTGCCGCACACCATCAACGGCACGCAGGCCTCGCCCATGGAGTGGATGTCGAGCAGCCGGTCGGCGTCGTCCACGAAGGGCCGCAGGGCGCGGGCGCGCCGCAGTTCCCGGCTGTCGCGCGGGCCCGCCAGCACCTCGTCGGCCCAGACGCGGTTGAGGTCTTCGTCCACGCAGCGCGAGGGGTAGGGGTCGGCCGGGTCGAACCGGGCGTAGGCCTCCACGTTGGCGAAGGCCAGCGTCAGCGTACCGCGCAGCGGCCGCCAGCCGGCCTGCACCTGCTGCAGCAGCCAGTCCAGCGCGATGGCGCCGCAGATCTCGTTGCCGTGGGTCAGCGCCTGCACGTGCACCACGGGGCCGGGGGCGTCGGCGCGCAGGCGGTGCACGTGGTCGACGCCGGTGTTGCCCGCTCGCCAACGGGCGATGTCGGGGGCTGCCAGCTCGACCGGGGGTACGACAACGAGCGCAGCAGGGTCATTCATCGGGGAACTCATCATTCCATCCAGGCGCCGCATGAGGGCACGCCGCTTGCTCTTGGGTACCGCCTAGTATCGCCGCCGCGGCGCTACGGGCCGACACCGATGGCCGAGCCCGGCACAACGCATAGCATTCGCGCCACTTTTGCACCAGCCCGGTGCCCGGCCGCCTGTGGCGGCGCGGCACCGCCCCTTTGTCGCCAGGAGAGCATCACCATGCAAGAACGCGAGATCCGCCAGTTGATCGAAGAGGTGCGCGACGGCACCCTGCCCCGCCGCAGCTTCATCCAGCGCATGGTCGGCGTGGGCCTGACGGCGCCGATGGCCTCGATGATGCTGATGCACGCGGGCATCGCGCAGGCGCAGACCGCCATCCCGTACAAGCCCACCAAGCGCGGCGGCGGCGGCACGCTGAAGCTGCTGTGGTGGCAGGGCCCGGTGCTGCTGAACCCGCAGTTCGCCACCGGCACGAAGGAGCAGGAAGGCTCCCGCATCTTCTACGAGCCGCTGGCCGCCTGGGACGCCGACGGCAACCTGGTGCCGGTGCTGGCCACCGAGATTCCCAGCACCGCCAACGGGGGCCTCACGGCCGACGGCCGCAGCGTCACCTGGAAGCTCAAGCGCGGCGTCACCTGGCACGACGGCCAGCCCTTCACGGCCGACGACGTGGTCTTCAACTGGGAGTACCACCGCGACCCGGCCACCAGCTCCAGCTGGATCAGCACCTACCGCGACATCACCGTCACCAAGGTCGACTCGCACACGGTGCGCATCCAGTTCCCGAAGCCCACGCCCTTCTGGGCCGAGCCCTTCGTGGGCACGGTGGGCATGATCATTCCGCGCCACGTGTTCAAGGACTTCATGGGCACGAAGTCGCGCGAGGCGCCGGCCAACACGCGGCCGGTGGGCACGGGCCCGTACAAGATCGTGGACTTCAAGCCGGGCGACCTCGTGCTCGCCGAGGCGAACATGAACTACCACGTGCCGAACCGGCCGCACTTCGACCGGCTCGAGATGAAGGGCGGCGGCGACGCCACCAGCGCCGCGCGCGCGGTGCTGCAGACCGGCGAGTACGACTTCGCCTGGAACCTGCAGGTGGCCGACGAGATCCTCAAGGGCCTGGAGCGCGGCGGCCGCGGCAAGGTCACGATCGTGCCCGGCGGCAACATCGAGTTCATCATGCTCAGCGTGACCGACCCCTGGAACGAGGTCCAGGGCGAGCGCGCGCACGCCAGCAGCCGCCACCCGGCCTTCAGCGACAAGGCCGTGCGCGACGCGATGGCGCTGCTGGTCGACCGCAAGGGCGTGATGGACTTCATCTATGGCCGTACCGGCGTGGCCACGGCCAACTTCCTGAACAACCCGCAGCGCTTCCGCAGCAACAACCTGAGCTTCGAGTTCAACGTCGCCAAGGCCAACCAGCTGCTTGACGCCGCCGGCTGGGCCCGCGGCGCCGATGGCATCCGCGCCAAGGGCGGCACCAAGCTGAAGTTCGTGTTCCAGACCTCGGTGAACAAGCCGCGCCAGGACACGCAGGCCATCATCAAGAGCGCCTGCCAGCAGGCCGGCATCGACCTCGAGCTCAAGAGCGTGACGGCGGCGGTGTTCTTCGGCGGCGACGTCGCCAACCCGGACACCTACACCAAGTTCTGGGCCGACATGCAGATGTACACCACCACCATGACGCAGCCCGACCCGCAGCTGTTCATGGAGCAGTACTGCTCGTGGGAGTTCGCGCAGAAAGACAACAAGTGGGCCAAGCGCAACATCCTGCGCTGGAAGAACGACGAGTACGACCGCGCGCACCAGCAGGCGCAGAGCGAGCTCGACCCGGTCAAGCGCGCGGCCCTGTTCATCCGCATGAACGACCTCGTCGGCGCCAGCAACCACATCATCCCGGTGGTGTTCCGCCCGCGGGTGTCGGCGGCGGGCCTCAAGCTCGCGGCGCCGCTGTCGGGCTGGGACAACGACATGTGGGCCCTGCCGCACTGGTTCAAGGAGGCGTGACCGCCTGACCGGCACGCCGCGGCGCGGCCCGCCCCACGCGGGCCGCGCCTTCTTTCCCTCTTCTTCCCGGTTCTTCCCGCCTTGGGTTCCTACATCCTGCGCCGCCTGCTGATCGCGGTGCCGAGCCTGCTGGGCATCAGCATCGTGCTGTTCACGGTGCTGGCGCTGGCGCCCGGCGACCCGTTCGAGGAGCTGGCCACCAACCCCAACGTGCCGCCCGAGGTGCGCATGCAGCTGCGCGCCAGCCTGGGGCTGGACGACCCCGTCTGGCAGCGCTACTGGCACTGGCTGACCAGCATGCTGCAAGGCGACTGGGGCTTCTCGTTCATCAGCCGGCTCGACGTCGACACCCTCATCTGGCAGCGGCTGCCGGTGACGATCGCGATCATCGGCCTGAGCCAGCTGCTGGCGCTGGCCATCGCGCTGCCGGTGGGCGTGCTGGCCGCCGTCAAGCCCTACAGCTGGTTCGACCGCATCGCCAGCACGCTGAGCTTCATCGGCTTCTCGCTGCCCACCTTCTTCACCGGGCTGCTGTTCATCCTGTTCTTCAGCATCTACCTGGGCTGGTTCCCGTTCGTCTTCCAGAGCGAGATCACCGCCACGGGCTGGGACTGGTGGGTGGCGCAGTTCAAGCAGAGCATCATGCCGATCATGGTGCTGGGCCTGTTCCAGGCCGCCAGCTGGATGCGCTACGTGCGCTCCAGCGTGCTCGACGTGGTGCGGCTGGACTACGTCACCACCGCGCGCAGCAAGGGCCTGAAGGAGCGCGTGGTGATCCTCAAGCACGTGGTGCGCAACGCCCTCATCCCGGTGGTCACGCTGGTGGCGCTGCAGATGCCCGGCATCTTCGGCGGCGCCATCGTCACCGAGCAGATCTTCCGCATCCCCGGCATCGGCAGCCTGCTGATCGACAGCATCCTGCGAAACGACACGCCGGTGATCATGGCGGTGACCTTCGTCTTCGCCATCCTGGTGGTGGCCTTCAACCTGATCGCAGACCTCCTCTATGGCTGGCTCGACCCCCGCATCTCCTACCGCTGAAGCGGCGGTGCGCCAGCCGGTGAGCACCTCGCCCTGGGCCGAGGCCTGGCGGCGCTTCAAGCGCCACCGGCTGGCCTATGCCAGCCTCTGGCTGCTGGCGCTCCTGTCGCTGGCAGTGCTGCTGGGCCCGCTGGTCTACAAGGTGGGCATCAACGACATCGACTTCACCGCACGCCTGAAGGGCCCGGGCGGCACTCACCCCCTGGGCACCGACGACCTGGGCCGCGACCTGCTGGCGCGCATGCTCTACGGCGGCCGCATCTCGCTGGCGGTGGGCCTGGCGGCCATGCTCACCGGCATCCTGATCGGCGTGGTCGTGGGCGCCGTCGCCGGCATCTCGCGCGGTGGGGTCGACGCCTTCCTGATGTGGCTGACCGACCTCTTCCTCAGCCTGCCGCAGCTGCCGGTGCTGCTGCTGCTCATGTTCTTCTTCCGCGACCCCTTGAAGGCCGCCTTCGGCCCCGAGGTGGGCATCTTCCTGCTCATCGTTCTCGTCATCGGGGGCCTGAGCTGGATGCCGGTGGCGCGACTGGTGCGGGCGCAGTTCTTCAGCCTGCGCGAGAAGGAGTTCGTCGAGGCCGCCCGCGCCCTGGGCGCGAGCACGCAGCGCCAGGTGGTGCGGCACATCCTGCCCAATGCCTTGGGCCCGGTGATCGTGGCGGCCACCATCAACATCGCCGCGGCCATCATCACCGAGAGCACGCTCAGCTTCCTGGGCCTGGGCTTCCCGCCCGACATCCCCACCTGGGGCCGCATCCTCTACGACAGCCGCGACTACCTGGACATCGCCGTGCACTGGTCGCTGTTCCCGGGGCTGGCCATCTTCATCGCCGTGCTGACCATCAACTTCATCGGCGACGGGCTGCGCGACGCCCTCGATCCGCGCCGGGTCCTCTGATCACATGGCCTTGCTCGACATCCAGGGTCTGAAGACCCACTTCAAGACCGACGACGGCTGGCTGCACGCCGTCGACGGCGTCGACATCGCCATCGAGAAGGGCGAGACGGTCTGCGTGGTCGGCGAGTCCGGCTGCGGCAAGAGCGTCACCGCCAAGACGGTGATGAAGCTGATCGACATGCCGCCGGGCAAGATCGTCGCCGGCCGCGTGCTCTGGAAGGGCCGCGACCTCGTGCCGCTGGGCCCGGACGAGATGCAGAAGATCCGCGCCAAGGAGATCGCCATCGTCTTCCAGGAGCCGATGACGAGCCTGAACCCGGTGTTCACCGTGGGCGAGCAGATCGCCGAGAGCGTGCGCCTGCACGAGGGCCTGTCGAAGAAGGCGGCGCTCGAGCGCGCGGTCGAGATGCTCAAGCTCGTGAACATCCCCACGCCGGCCAAGCGCGTGAACGACTACCCGCACCAGTTCTCGGGCGGCATGCGCCAGCGCGTGATGATCGCCATCGCGCTGGCCTGCAGCCCGCAGTTGCTGATCGCCGACGAGCCCACCACGGCGCTGGACGTCACCATCCAGGCGCAGATCCTCGAGCTCATGCAGGAGCTGAAGGACCGCCTGGGCATGGCCGTGATGCTCATCACCCACGCCATGGGCGTGGTGGCCGAGGTGGCGCAGCGCGTCGTCGTCATGTACGCGGGGCAGGTGGTGGAAGAGGCCCCGGTGGCCGAGCTGTTCGCGCGGCCGCGCCACCCCTACACGCAGGGCCTGATCCGCAGCATCCCGCGCATCGACACCGCGGCCACCGCCGCCGGCCACCGGCAACGGCTCGAGGCCATCCCGGGCACGGTGCCCAAGCTGATCGCGCCGGCGCCGGGCTGCCGCTTCGCGTCGCGCTGCAAGCTCGCGCAGCCCTCGTGCACGACGGCCGACCCGCCGCTGCGCGAGATCGCGCCCGGCCACAAGGTGGCCTGCTTCCTGGCGGAGGCCGCATGAGCGCGCCGGGCCGCTCCCAAGCGCTCATCCCGGAGCGCACAGCGCGGAGGGTAGTCCAGTGAGCGAGCCCACCCCGCTGCTGCAGGTCCGCAACCTCGTCAAGCACTTCCCGGTGCGCGGCGGGCTGCTCAAGCGCGAAGTGGGCCGCGTGCACGCCGTCGACGGCGTGAGCTTCGAGCTCGCCAAGGGCGAGACGCTGGGCGTGGTCGGCGAGAGCGGCTGCGGCAAGAGCACCACCGGCCGCTGCATCCTGCGCCTGATCGAGCCCACCTCGGGCGAGGTGCACTTCGAGGGCAAGAGCGTCACCGGCGCCGGCAAGGAAGAACTGCGCGCGCTGGCGCGCGACATGCAGATCATCTTCCAGGACCCGTATGCGAGCCTGAACCCGCGCATGACGGTCGGCGCCATCATCGGCGAGGCGCTCACCATCCACAAGCTCACGAAGACGCGCGAGGCCTACGACGCGCGCATCGTCGAGCTGCTGCAGACCGTGGGCCTGAACGCCGACCACATGCGGCGCTACCCGCACGAGTTCTCGGGCGGCCAGCGGCAGCGCATCGGCATCGCGCGCGCGCTGGCGGTCAACCCCAAGCTCATCGTCTGCGACGAGGCCGTGAGCGCGCTCGACGTGTCGATCCAGGCGCAGGTGATCAACCTGCTCGAGGACCTGCAGTCGCAGTTCGGGCTGACCTACATCTTCATCGCGCACGACCTGAGCGTCGTCGAGCACATTTCCGACCGCGTGGCCGTGATGTACCTGGGCCGCATCGTCGAGATCGCCAGCGCCAAGGACCTCTACACCGCGCCGCGCCACCCCTACACCGAGGCGCTGCTGTCGGCGGTGCCCATCCCCGACCCGCAGGTCCGGCGCAAGCGCATCATGCTGCAGGGCGACGTGCCCAGCCCGTTGAACCCGCCTTCGGGCTGCCACTTCCACACCCGCTGCAGCATCGCGCAGAAGGGCCTGTGCGACGTGCAGCGGCCCGAGCTCAAGGCGGTGGCGGGCTCCGGCGATGGCCACCAGGTGGCCTGCCACCTGCGCAGCTGAGCCTCCCTCAGCCCCGGCCTTCGCCCCAGGCCGGCAGCCGCCAGCCCGTGGCCAGCGCCAGCACGCGCAGGCCGGTGGCGGTGGTGGCGCCCAGCAGCAGCGCCGTGCCCTCGCCCAGACCCAGCGTCATCGCTCCCACCAGCACCCAGCCGCCGACGAAGGCGCACACGGCGTACGGCCGGTGGTCGCGGAAGGCGGTGGGGATCTCGTTGAGCACGATGTCGCGCAGCACGCCGCCGAACACCGCCGTCACCACCCCCATCAGCACGGCCACGATGGCGGGCAGGTCCTGCGCCAGCGCCAGCTGCGTGCCGCTGGCGCTGAACAGGCCCAGCCCCAGCGCGTCGGGCCACTGCATCGCGCGCTCGGTGATCGCGAAGTGACGGCGCCGCATGAAGAGCATGGCGCCGGCGCTCAGGGCCAGCAGCGCCCACAGCCAGTGTGCTTGCTCGACCCAGAAGAAGGGCCGGCGGTCCAGCAGCACATCGCGCAGCGTGCCGCCCCCGAAGGCCGCCAGGCCGGTGACGAAGCACAGGCCCACCGCGTCGAGCCGCTGCCGCGCCCCGGCCAGCAGGCCCGACAGCGCGAAGGCCACGGTGGCCGCCGACTCGACGGCCACCCGCAGCCAGGGGATCAGGGATTCGGGGCTGTCCACCACCCGATGATGCCCTGCCCCGCAGCGGCGCCGGCGGCAGGCCTGGGCCCGCTGCGCGCGGCCGCCGCGAGCGCCTTGCGACGGGCCGTCGTTCAGCGCGGATGAACCGCCGCTGGCGCCGGCGGCCAGCGGACGAGCGCGCCGTGCCGGGGCGGCGGCGGCCAGCGCGCGGCGTCGATCGGCCCCTGCGGCGCACCCGCGCCCAGGGGCAACTGCCCCAGGGCCGTGATCCAGCCGCCGTGCCCCACCAGCAGCACGGCCGTGTCGGCGGCGGCGTCGCGCTCGCGCACGAAGGCCTGCACGCGGGCCTGCAGCTGCGCCAGGCACTCGCCGCCACCGGGCGCGTGGTGGCGCAGGTCGGCCTCCCAGGCCTGCACCTCGGCCCAGGGCACCGCCGTCCAGGGGCGGCCGTCCCAGCGGCCGAAGTCGAGCTCGGCCAGTCGCGCGTCCACGCGGCACTCGAAGCCCCAGCGCACCAGCCACGCCCCGACGCCCCGCGAGCGCGCCAGCGGCGACACCCACACGCGGCGCGGCAGGCCCTGGCGGCGCACGGTGGCGCGGATGCGGTGCGCCAGGCGCCGGGCCTTGCGCGGGTCCAGCGGCAGGTCGGTGATGCCGATGCAGCGACCGGCCGCGCCCTGCGCGCGCGGATGTCGCCAGCACCAGAGCTCGGGCACCGAAGCCCGCCTCAGCGCGACAGCGCCGCCAGCGCCGCGAGCAGCATCGCCAGCTCCACCAGCTGCTGCGTCGCGCCCAGGGTGTCGCCGGTGAAGCCGCCCAGGCGGCGACGCAGCCAGCGCCGCATGGCTATCAGCGCCATCGGCGCGGCCACGGCGGCCGCCAGCAGGGCATCGGTCGGCACGAACAGCGCGGCCGCAGCCACCGCAATCAGCACCCAGCCGGCGGTCACCACCAGCGTCAGCCCGTCGGCACGCTGCGCCTGCGGCTTGGCCCTGGCGTGCTCGGCATCGCCCGCGTAGGGCAGCGCCGCCAGCAGCACCACGGCCGCCGCGCGCGAGACGGCATGCACCAGCGGAAGCAGCGCCAGCGCGGCCAGCAGGTCGCGCACGGCCAGCGCGTGCAGCGCCGCCACCTTCAGGGCCAGCACCGCCACCAGCGCCAGCGTGCCGTAGGTGCCCAGCCGCGAGTCCTTCATGATGGCCAGGGCGCGCTCGCGGTCGGCGCTGCCGCCCAGGCCGTCGAAGGTGTCGGCCAGGCCGTCCTCGTGGAAGGCGCCGGTCAGCCAGACCGTGGCCACCACGCTGAGCAGCACCGCCAGCAGCGCGCCGAAGAAATGCGCGGCCCCCCACAGCACCAGCGCCGCGAAGCCGCCCACCAGCAGGCCCACCCCGGCGAAGTGGCGGGCACAGGCCTGCAGCCAGTCGTCCTGCCAGCGCGCAAAGCGCACCGGCACCCGCGTCAGGAACTGCAGCGCCACCAGGAACAGCCGCAGCTCGTGGGCCAGCGCGTGCATCAGGCGCCCCCGTCGCCGGCCGCCGGCGCGCGGGCGCGGTCCACGCCGGCCTCGTCGAACGAGGCCATCTGCTGCAGCATCTGCAGCGCCGACACCAGCAGCGGCCAGGCCAGCGCCGCGCCGCTGCCTTCGCCCAGGCGCAGGCCCAGGTCGAGCAGCGGCTGCACGCCCAGCTGCGCGAGCCAGCGCGCATGCCCGTTCTCCGCCGAGGCGTGCGCGAACACGCAGCCACGCCGCAGCAGCGCGTGGCCCTCGGGCACCAGCGCTGCCGCCGCGGCGACGGCCGCGGTGGCGATGAAGCCGTCGACGACGAGCAGGCGCCGCTCGCGCCAGGACTGCAGGGCAGCGCCGGCCATGGTGGCGATCTCCAGCCCGCCCAGGGCCGCCAGCGCGGCGTGCGGCTCGCGCGCGCCGGCGTGGCGCTCGAGCACGCGCGCCAGCACGCGGCGCTTGTGCGCCAGGCCCGCGTCGTCCAGGCCGGTGCCGCGGCCCACGCAGTCCTCCAGCGGCAGGCCGCCCAGCCGCGCCATCAGCAGCGCCGCGGCCGAACTGTTGCCGATGCCCATCTCGCCCAGCAGCACGGCGTTGCCCGGCAGCCGCTGCACCAGCGCCGCACCCTGCGCCAGCGCGGCCTCGCACTCCTGCGTCGTCATCGCCGGGGCCCGGCTGCTGTCGGCCGTGCCGGCGCGCAGGCGCGCCGGCACCAGCTGCGGGTGCGGCGGCAGCGGCGTGGCCACGCCGCAGTCGACCACCGTCAGCGTCAGCCCGTGCTGCCGCGCCAGCACCGACACCGCGGCGCCGCCGGCCAGCATGTTGGCCACCATCTGAGCCGTCACCGACTGCGGGTAGGCGCTGACGCCCTGGGCCACCAGGCCATGGTCGGCCGCGAACACCACGAGCTGCGGCTGCCGCAGCGCCGGCCGCTCGGTGCCCTGCCACAGCGCGACCTGCAGCGCCAGGCCCTCGAGCCGCCCCAGCGCGCCGCGCGGCTTGGTCAGGTGGTCGAGCCGGTGCTGCACGCGGCGTGCGAGCGCGTCGGGGTCGCCGGTCATGCCGCCTGGGCCTCCGCCCAGCCGCGCATCAGCGCGTGCAGCTGCTCCAGGCCGTCGGTCAGCGCCGCCGGCCCGGGCTGCAGGATGTCGCAGCTCTTGATCTCGTGCAGCCGGCCATCCCGCACCGCCGGCACGGCGGCCCAGCCGGGGCGCGCGGCCACGTGCTCCGGGCGGAACTTCTTGCCGCACCAGCTGCCCACGATCAGCTCGGGCGCGCGGCGCACCGGCTCCAGCGGGTCGGCGATCACGCGATCGCGGCCCAGCGACTGCAGCGCCAGCTCCGGGAACACGTCGTCGCCGCCGGCGATGGCCACCAGCTCGCTGACCCAGCGGATGGCGCTGATCATGGGCTGGTCCCACTCCTCGAAGTAGACGCGCGGCCGCCGCGGCCAGCGCGCGGCCTCGGCGGCGATGGCGGCGTGGCGCGCCTGCACCCCGCCGATCCAGGCTTCGGCGCGCGCGTCGGCACCCACCAGCGCAGCCACGCGCCTGAGCGTGGTGAAGATCTGCTCCACGCTGCGCTGGTTGGTGATCCACACCTCCAGCCCGGCGCGGATGAGCTTGTCGGCCAGCGCGGCCTGCATGTCGGAGAAGCCGATGACGAGGTCGGGCTCGAGCGCGACGATCCGGTCGATGCGGCCGTCGAGGAAGGCACTGACGCGGGGCTTGTCCTGGCGCGCGCGGCGCGGCCGCACGGTGTAGCCGCTGATGCCGACGATGCGACGCTCCTCGCCGAGCAGGTACAGCCACTCGGTTGTCTCCTCGGTGAGGCAGACGATGCGTTGCGGGCCGCGGCGGGCGTCCATGGGGCCTGCTACAGGGCGGGCACGGCGATCCAGCGCGCGGCGTCGGCCGTGCGCTGCACCGTGAAGGCGTGGCCGAACCGGGCCTCCAGCGCGGCGCGCAGCGCGGCATCGTCCGGGGCGCCGTCGGCCACCAGGCGCCCTTCGGCCAGCAACAGCACGCGGTCGGCGGCCAGGGCCAGATTCAGGTCGTGCAGCACCACGGCCACGGCGGCGCCGTCGCGCGCGCGGCGGCGCAGGCCGCGCAGCAGCGCCAGCTGGTGCGGGGCGTCGAGGTGGGCCACGGGCTCGTCGAGCAGCAGCACGGGTGCCTCCACCGCCAGCGCCCGCGCCAGCAGCACGCGCTGGCGCTCGCCCCCCGACAGTTCCGACAGGCGGCGGTCGGCCAGCGCCGAGGTCTCGGTCTCGGCCAGGGCGCGGGCCACGGCGGCGGCGTCCGCGGCATCGGGTGCCCCCAGCAGGCCGTGGCGCGGCAGCCGGCCAAGCTCCACCAGGCTGCGCGCGGGCAGTTCGGCATCGGTCTCGCCCTGCTGCGCCAGCCAGGCCAGCCGGGCGGCGCGCTCGCGCGCGGGCCACGCGGCCAGCGGCCGGCCCTGCAGCGCCACCTCGCCGGCCGCGGCCGGCAGCAGGCCGGCCAGCACCTGCAGCAGCGTGCTCTTGCCGGCGCCGTTGGGGCCCACCAGCGCCACCCACTGCCCGGCGTGCAGCGTGAGCGACACGTCGTCGACCACGCGCCGGCCGCCAAGGCTGGCTACCACGCCGCGGGCCTGCAGCGGCGGTGCGCCCGTCATGCCGCAGCTCCGCGACGCCACAGCAGCAGCAGCAGGTAGGCGCCACCGAACACGGCCGTCAGCACCCCGACCGGCAGCTCCTGCGGCGCCACGAGCACGCGCGCGGCGACGTCGGCCCCCAGCAGCAGCACCGCCCCGGCCAGCGCCGACAGCCCCAGCAGCGCGCCGTGGCGCACCACCACCAGCCGCCGCACCAGGTGCGGCGCCACCAGGCCCACGAAGGCCACCAGCCCCACCTGCGCCACGGCGCTGCCGGTGGCCAGGGCCAGCAGCGCCACCAGCGCCAGGCGCAGCCTCGGCAGGCCCAGGCCCAGGCTGGCGGCGCTGGCCTCGCCGAGCACCAGCGCATCGAGCACGCGCGCCAGCAGCACCGCCGCGGGCAGCGTGAGCAGCAGTCCGGCGGCCAGCGCCGTCGCCGCGTCCCAGCCCAGGTAGCTGGTGGTGCCGATCATGAACACGCGCTGGCCGCGCAGCGCCTCGGGGCTGGCCAGCACCAGCAGGTCGGCCAGCGCGGTGAGCAGCACGCCCACCACCACGCCGGCCAGCAGCAGCGTGAGCGGCCGCGCACTGCCGCGCGCCATCAGCAGCGTCAGCGCCAGCCCGCCCAGGGCCCCCGCGAAGGCCGCGCCCGACAGGCCCAGGCGCGCCAGCCAGCCGCCGGCCACCAGGCCCAGGCCGTCGGCCGCGCCCAGCACGCCACCGGCGGCCAGCGCCAGCGTGACCGCCAGGCCCGAGCCAGCGGCGGTGCCCAGCAGGTAGGGGTCGGCCAGCGGGTTGCGGAACAGGCCCTGCGACACCGCCCCGGCCAGCCCCAGCAGCGCGCCGGCCAGCGCCGCGCCCAGCGTGCGCGGGGCGCGGATGTCGGCGATCAGCGCCGCCTCGGCGGCCCAGGCGCTGCTCAGGCCCTCGGCGCCGGCGGCCAGGCCCAGCAGGACCAGCAGCGCGAGCGCGGCCAGCAGCACCAGCGCCACGCGCCGCGGCGCCGTGGCGCGGCCGGGCGTGGCGAACGTGCGGGCCAGGGTGTTCATGGCGCGTCGTGCCGGTTCAGGGCGCCGGCGGCGGCTGCGCCACCAGGCAGTCCACCAGCGCCTCGGCCGCCTCGGCGGCGCGCGGGCCGGGGCGCACGAGCGCGTTCCAGGGGTCGGCGGCCAGCGCGCAGACGCGGCCCGCGGCCACGGCCTGCAGCCGCTGCCAGCCGGGGCGCTGCGGCAGCCCCGCGGCCCAGGCGTGCGGCAGCACCACGAGCGCGGGCTGCGCGCGCAGCACGAACTCGGGATTGAGCTGCGGGAACGGGCCCATGGACGCTGGCACGATGTTGGCCAGGCCCAGGGCGCGCAGCGTCTCGCCGATGAACGAGGCCTCGCCCGCCGCGTAGGGCGTGGACGCGACCTCCACGTACAGCGCGCGCCCGCGCCAGCCCGGCGGCACGCGCGCCGCGGCGGCGAGCAGGCGTTCGCGCAGGCGCTGCCGCAGCTGCACACCGGCTGCCTCACGGCCCAGCGCCGCGGCCACGGTGTCGATGACGCGGGCGGTGCCGGCGGCGTCCTGCGGCTCCAGCGCCAGCACCGGCAGGCCCAGCGCGCGCAGCCGGGGCAGCGCGCGCGAGGAACGCGGCGCCAGCACGAGGTCGGGCCGCAGCACCGCGATGCGCTCGACCTGCGTGTCCTCCAGCCCGCCGAGCCTGGGCAGGCCACGCACGGCCGCGGGCCAGTCGGAGTGGCGGTCGACACCCACCAGCCGCTCGCAGGCCTGCAGCTCGCAGACGGTCTCGGTGAGCGAGGGCATCAGCGTGACGATGCGCTCGGCCGGCCGCGCCAGGGTGAGCGCGGTGCCCGTGTCGTCGTGCAGCGTGATGGCCGCGCCTGCGGCGCCGCAGGCCAGCAGCGGCAGCAGCGCCGCGGCGCGCACCAGCGGGCCGAGGCCGGCCATCACCGCGCCGCCCCCGGCCCCAGGCTCCAGCGCAGCACCAGCCAGGCCTGGCGGCCCAGGCCCTGGTAGTCGCGCGCCGGCACGCGGGCTTCGTCGGTGGCGTTGTCGAGCCGGGCCGTGAGCTGCCAGCCCGGCGCCAGCCGCCAGCTGGCCGACAGGTCCAGCGTCGTCTCGGCCGCCAGCGTGGCGCCGCCGTCGGGCCGCTCGCCCAGGTGCAGCACGCTGGCGCCCAGCGTCCACGCGCCGAGGCGCCAGTCGGCCGCCAGCGTGGCCTGGCGGTCGGCGCGGCGCGGCAGCTTCGCGCCCGTGAGGCCGTCGCGCGCGCGCAGCGCGTCGAACTGCGCGCGCCACTGCACCGGCCCCAGCGCCTGCGAGGCCGACACCGTGGTGCCCGACAGCCGCGCCCGGGCGACGTTGGCGGCGCAGCCGAAGGCGTAGGCCGGGCCGGGCGGGCAGCGCGTGGCGTCGGGCTCGTAGGCCACGAGGTCATCGACACGGTTGCGCCAGGCGGTGACGGCGAACCCGGCATCGCCGCCCTTCCAGGCGGCGCCCAGCTCGGCGCTGCGGCCGCGCTCGGCCTTCAGGCCCGGCACGCCGTAGCCCGGGAAGTACAGGTCGTTGAAGCTCGGCGCGCGGAAGCTGCTGCCGGCCAGCGCGCGCAGCCGCCAGCCGCCGCCCAGCGCCGCGCTGCCGCCGAGGCGGCCGGTGGTCTGGGCCCCGAAGTCGCTGGCGTCGTCGCGGCGCAGGTCGGCCTGCCAGGCCACGCGGGCGGCCTCGCCGGCGCTGCCGGTGGCCTCCAGCGCCAGCGCGCGGTTGCGCCGCGCCACCGGGGCGGCGTAGCTGCTGGACCGGGCCTCGTCGTCCTGCTGCTCCAGCGCCACCACCGTGCGCAGGGCATCGCCCAGGCGCCAGCCCAGCTGCGCCTGCACGCCGCGGCGCTCGGTGCGGAAGCGGTCTTCGCCGGCGGCGCCGCTGCGGTTGTCGTCGATGCTGCGCGTGGCCCTCAGGCTGGCCGTGAAGCCACTGCCGAAGCGGCCGCGCCAGTCGAGCGCCTGCACCTCGGTGTCGAGCTTCGTGCGGAAGTCCGGCGAGGGGTCGGGCGCGAAGGTCGGCGGCCGGTAGACCGCGCCGTCGTACTGCGCGTCGACCCGCGTGCGCAGCCAGCTCAGGCCCAGGCGCTGGCCCGGCACGGGCTCCAGGCCCAGGCGCAGCTGCGCGCTGTCGCGCGCGTGGCCGTCGCGGTCGGGGTTGTGGCTGCCGAAGCGGTCGCCCGGGCCGATGGCCGAGACGCCGTCGTCTTGCTCGCGCGCCAGCGCCACGGCCAGGCTCAGCGGGCCGACGCGGCCGCGCCAGCCGCCCGAGGCCTCGCGCGCGCCGAAGCCGCCCGCGGCGACGCGGGCGTCGAGCGCGCCGCCCCCGTCGCCGCTGGCCGTGACGACGTTGACCACGCCGCCCACCGCGTCGGCCCCGAACAGGCTGGAGCCCGGGCCGCGCAGCACCTCGATGCGTTCGACGCCGGCCAGGCCCAGCGACTCGATCGCCGTGCTGCCCAGCGTGGCCGAGCCGATGCGCACGCCGTCGACCATCACCAGCGTCTGCTGCGAGGCCGCGCCGCGGATGAACAGGCCCGAGCTCTGCCCCGGCCCGCCGCTGCGCGACAGCTGCAGCCCGGCCTCGCGGCGCAGCAGGTCGGCCAGCGAGTCGGCGCGGGTGTCGCGCAGCGCGTCGCCCTCGATGACGGTGACGTCGGCCGCCAGGCGCTGCAACGGCAGCGGCTCGCGGCTGCCGGTGACGACCACGGTCTGCGCCAGCGCCGGCAGCGCCGACAGGCCCAGCAAGGAAGCCCAGGACAGAAGGCCCACCCGGCGCGGGGCACGACCCGCGCACGGTGACCAGATAGGAATGAACACGACGCGTCTCCCAGCCGCACCACCCCGTGCGGCCCACGGATGAATCACGCTGCCGTGGCGGCAGGAGACGCAGGCACGCGCGCCAAGCCTGGCCCGGACGCGGCCGGTGGGCATGACGCGCCTGCCGTTGCCCTCCGCAACGTCAGCGACCCTCGCGCGTGGCCGGTATCCGGGCTTGCGAGTGGTGGGGCAGCCTTCGTTGTCGAACGCTGCGCCACAAGCGGGGCCGCGCCTTCCCAGTCCCCGTGCAGGACCAGTGGCCATCCGTGCGGCACGCTCCTCGCTCACCGTTGCGGGGGCAGCACCGGATTTGGGGCCCGGCTTCGTGCCAGGCGCCTCACCGGTTTCCCGTTGAACCCACCGGCCTTGAACGAGACCGGCAGGCACCGCGTGCGAGCAGACCGATCCTACTCCAGCGGCCTGGGCACGCCGTCGGCCGGCGGCAACGGCAGCACCAGTCGGAACTCGCTGCCTTCGCCCTCGGTGCTGTCGACCTCGACCGCACCGCCCATCTGCTCGACGAGCAGCTTCACCAGCGCCAGCCCCAGCCCCGTGCCCTCGATGCCCGAGTTCTCGCGGCCAGCGCGGTCGAAGGGCTGGAACAGGTGCGGCAGCCGCGCCCGCGCGATGCCCAGGCCGTTGTCGCGCACGCTCACCACGGCCTGCGCGCCGCGGCGCCGGGCGCCCACGCGCACCCAGCCGCCGCGGCGGTTGTACTTGACGCCGTTGCTCACCAGGTTGAGCAGCAGCTGGCGCAGCCGCACGGGGTCGGCCCAGACGGCGTGCGGCGCCGCCTCGGGGCTGTCCCAGTGAACGGCCACGCCGGCCTCGGCCGACCGGGGCGCGGTCATCGCGATGCACTCGGTGACCGCTGCCCCCAGCGCCACGGCCTCGGGCTGCATGGGTGCGTTGCGCGACTCGATGCGGGCCAGGTCGAGCACGTCGTTGACGAGCGCCAGCAGGTGCCAGCCGGCGGCCTGCACGTGCTGCAGCCGCTCGCGCTGCGCGCTCGACAACGGGTCGGCGCTGTCCAGCGCCATCAGCTGCGCGAAGCCCAGCACGGCGTTCAGCGGCGTGCGCAGCTCGTGGCTCATGCGCGAGAGGAACTCGGTCTTGGCGGCGTTGGCGTTCTCGGCCAGCTCGCGGGCGTGGCGCTCGGCCTCTGCCTGGCGCAGCGCCGTGGTCTCGAAGCACACGCCCACGCTGCGCCAGGGCCGGCCGTCGGCACCGGCCAGCACGCGGCCGCGCGCGCGCAGCCAGCGCCAGCCGCCGTCGCGGCGCGAGACCCGGTACTCGATGTCGATGGGCTCGCCGCGCGCATCGGCCGCCGCGACGGCCTCGACCATGCGCGCGCGGTCGTCGGGGTGCAGCCGCGACAGGAACTCGTGGCGCTCGAACGGCGGGTCGCCCGGGGTCAGGTCGAACAACGCGCGCGTGCGCTCGTCCCATCGGTGCTGGCCGCTGCGCAGGTCCAGCTCCCACAGGCCCAGGCCCGCCGCCTCGGCGGCCAGGCGCTGCAGCTCCTGCAGGTCGGCGAGCTCGCGTTCTCGCTGCAGCAGCTCGGTGGTGTCGATGACGGCGAAGTAGGTGCGCCCGCGCCGGCCGGCCGCGTCGTACTCGGTGTAGGCGCGCGTGGTGAGCGTGCGGCACCGGCCGTCGTCGGCGCGCCGCACCTCGAAGCTGTACTCGGCCAGCGCCCCGGGCTCGATCGGGGTGTACAGGCGCTGGCGCACCCGCTCGCGGTCGGCCGGCACGATGTGCTCGAAGATCTCCCCGCGGCGCGGCGTGGGTGCATCGGCGGGCAGGCCCCACAGGCGCTTGAGCTCGGGGCTCCACTCGCCGCCCTCGTCGTCGGGCTCGCGCGTGCCGAAGCCGAAGCCCACCTGCCGCGCGGCGTGGCCCAGTTGCGCCTCGGCCGTGACGGCGCGGCGCTCGGCCTCGTGGCGGTCGGTCACGTCGAGCGTGATGCCGAGCACGCGATGACTGGCGGCCAGGGTCACGGCCGAGCGGCTGATCAGCCGGCGCACGGCCCCGGTGTCGGCGCGGCGGATGCGGAATTCGCACTCGTAGGGCCGGCCCGTGCGCTCGCTCTCGGCGGCGGTCGCCATCTGGCGGGCCAGGTCGTCGGGATGCACGAAGTGCTCGCGCCAGGCCTCGCGGCGGGGGGCCGGGCTGCCCGGGGGCAGGCCGTACAGGGCCAGCGTGGTGTCGCTCCACCACTCGCGGCCGCTGGCGAGGTCGAGCTCCCACAGGCCGATGCCGGCCGCGGACACGGCCTGCGCCAGCGGGCTGTCGAACAGCCCTGCGGTCGCAGGGGCAGCGGGGTCGGGTTCGGTCATCGGTTCACGTCGCCATGGCGCCCTGGCTGGCACCCTGGCGCGCCGCGCCGAGTCTAGTGCGCCGGCCAGCCCCGGAGGCGGCCGGCGGACCCCGCTCGATATACTCACGCTTTACCACCAAGGCCCCCGTGCAGCACCGCGCAGGGCCGCCACCATGACCAAGTTCGTGTTCGTCACCGGCGGTGTGGTGTCCTCGCTCGGCAAGGGCATCGCGGCGGCGTCGCTGGCCGCCATCCTCGAGTCGCGGGGCCTCAAGGTCACCCTCATCAAGCTCGATCCCTACCTCAACGTCGATCCGGGCACGATGAGCCCGTTCCAGCACGGCGAGGTCTTCGTCACCGACGACGGCGCCGAGACCGACCTCGACCTCGGCCACTACGAGCGCTTCATCACCACGCGGATGAAGAAGAGCAACAACTTCACCACGGGCCAGATCTACAAGAGCGTGCTCGAGAAGGAACGCCGCGGCGACTACCTCGGCAAGACGGTGCAGGTGATCCCGCACGTCACCAACGAGATCCAGGAGTTCGTGCGCCGCGGCGCCGAGGCGCAGGCGGTCGACGTGGCCATCGTCGAGATCGGCGGCACCGTGGGCGACATCGAGAGCTTGCCCTTCCTGGAGGCGGTGCGGCAGATGAGCCTGAAGCTCGGCCCCGCGAACAGCGCCTTCGTGCACCTGACCTACGTGCCGTACATCGCCGCCGCCGGCGAGCTCAAGACCAAGCCCACGCAGCACACGGTGCAGAAGCTGCGCGAGATCGGCATCCAGCCCGACGTGCTGCTGTGCCGCGCCGACCGCCGCATCCCCGACGACGAGCGCGAGAAGATCAGCCTGTTCACCAACGTCGCGCTGCACGGCGTGATCTCCATGCCCGACGTGGACACCATCTACAAGGTGCCGCGCGTTCTGCACGAGCAGGGCCTGGACGAGCTGATCTGCATGAAGCTGCAGCAGCTGACGAAGCCGGCCGACCTGAGGCGCTGGGACAGCCTGGTGAACGAGGTCGAGCACCCCGAGCACGCGGTCCGGATCGCCATGTGCGGCAAGTACACCGACCTGTCGGACTCGTACAAGAGCCTGAACGAGGCGCTGCGCCACGCCGGCATCCACAACCACGCCCGCGTGCAGATCGAGTACGTCGACGCCGAGACGCTGACGCCCGATACCGTGGGGCAGCTGGCGGCCTTCGACGCCATCCTGGTGCCCGGCGGCTTCGGCAAGCGCGGCATCGAGGGCAAGATCGTGGCGGCGCGCTACGCCCGCGAGCACCGCATCCCCTACCTGGGCATCTGCCTGGGCATGCAGGTGGCCACCATCGAGTACGCGCGCCACGTGGCGGGGCTGGCCGGCGCCAACAGCACCGAGTTCGAGCCCGAGTGCCCGCACCCGGTGATCGCGCTCATCGAGGAGTGGAAGGACCGCGACGGCAGCATCCAGAAGCGCAGCGCCAGCTCCGACCTCGGCGGCACCATGCGCCTTGGGGCGCAGAGCTCCGACGTCAAGCCCGGCACGCTGGCGCACCAGATCTACGGCCCCGTGGTCACCGAGCGGCACCGCCACCGCTACGAGGCCAACGTGAACTACCTCGAGCGGCTGCAGCAGGCGGGCCTCGTGATCAGCGCGCTCACGCAGACCGAGCAGCTCACCGAGATCGTCGAGCTGCCGCGCGAGCAGCACCCGTGGTTCATGGGCGTGCAGTTCCACCCCGAGTTCAAGAGCACGCCCTGGGGCGGGCACCCGCTGTTCACCAGCTTCGTGAAGGCCGCGATCGAGCAGCGCGCGCGCCAGGGCGGCAGCACCGCCGCGCCCCAGGACAAGGTGCTTGCATGAAGCTCTGCGGCTTCGAGGTCGGCCTGGACAGGCCCTTCTTCCTGATCAGCGGTCCCTGCGTCGTCGAGAGCGAGCAGCTCCAGATGGACGTGGCCGGGCTCCTGAAGGAGATCACCGCCTCGCTGGGTATCCCGTTCATCTTCAAGAGCAGCTACGACAAGGCCAACCGCAGCAGCGGCACCAGCTTCCGCGGCCCCGGCATGGAGCGCGGCCTGGAGATCCTGGCCAAGGTGCGGCGCGAGCTGGCCGTGCCGGTGCTGACCGACGTGCACGACGAGAGCCAGATCGAGGCCGTCGCCGCCGTGGTCGACGTGCTGCAGACGCCGGCCTTCCTGTGCCGGCAGACCGACTTCATCCGCGCCGTGGCGCAGAGCGGCAAGCCGGTCAACATCAAGAAAGGCCAGTTCCTGGCGCCGCACGACATGAAGAACGTCATCGACAAGGCCCGCGCCGCCGCGCGCGACAAGGGCCTGCCCGACGACGTGTTCATGGCCTGCGAGCGCGGCGCGAGCTTCGGCTACAACAACCTCGTCTCCGACATGCGCAGCCTGGCCATCATGCGCGAGACCGGTGCCCCGGTGGTGTTCGACGCCACGCACAGCGTGCAGCTGCCGGGCGGCCAGGGCACCAGCTCGGGCGGCCAGCGCGAGTTCGTGCCGGTGCTGTCGCGCGCCGCGGTGGCGGTGGGCGTGGCGGGGCTGTTCATGGAGACGCACCCCGACCCCGCGCGGGCGCTGTCCGACGGCCCCAACGCCGTGCCGCTGCGGCACATGAAGGCGCTGCTGGAGCAGCTCGTGGCGCTGGACCGCGTCGTCAAGCGCCAGCCGCTCCTCGAGAACGACTTCAGCTGCTGAGAAAAGGAACTCCCATGCCCGCCGCCTACCTGATCGTCGAATCGCAGATCACCGACCCCGAGCGCTTCAAGGCCTACATGGCGCTGGCGCCCGAGGCCGTCAAGGCCTTCGGCGGCGAGTACCTGGTGCGCGGCGGCCGCCTGCACGTGCTCGAGGGCGACTGGCAGCCGCCGCGCATGACGGTGCTGCGCTTCCCCGACTTCGAATCCGCCAAGGCCCTGTACGACAGCCCCGCCTACGTGAAGGCCCGCGCCGCGCGCGACGGCGCCACCGCGATGTTCAACATGGTCATCGTCGAGGGCGTGTAGGCGCCCGCCCCCAAGCACCACCCCCGGTCGAGAAAGAAGCTACCCATGAGTGCCATCGTCGACATCGTCGGCCGCGAGATCCTGGACAGCCGTGGCAACCCCACGGTTGAGTGCGACGTGCTGCTCGAAAGCGGCACCATGGGCCGCGCCGCCGTGCCCAGCGGCGCCAGCACCGGCAGCCGAGAGGCCATCGAGCTGCGCGACGGCGACAAGACCCGCTACCTCGGCAAGGGGGTTCTCAAGGCGGTGGAACACATCAACACCGAGATCAGCGAGGCCGTGATGGGCCTCGATGCGTCCGAGCAGGCCTTCCTGGACAAGACGCTGATCGACCTCGACGGCACCGAGAACAAGAGCCGCCTGGGCGCCAACGCCACGCTGGCCGTGAGCATGGCCGTGGCGCGCGCCGCGGCCGAGGAATCGGGCCTGCCGCTGTACCGCTACTTTGGCGGCATGGGGCGCATGAGCCTGCCGGTGCCGATGATGAACGTCATCAACGGCGGCGCGCACGCCAACAACAACCTCGACCTGCAGGAGCTGATGATCATCCCCGTGGGCGCGCCGAGCTTCCGCGAGGCGCTGCGCTACGGCGCCGAGGTGTTCCACGCGCTGAAGAAGATCATCGACGCCAAGGGCATGAGCACGGCCGTGGGCGACGAGGGCGGCTTCGCGCCCAGCGTCAGCAGCCACGAGGCGGCGATCCAGCTCATCCTGGAGGCCATCGACAAGGCCGGCTACACCGCCGGCACGCAGATCGCGCTGGGCCTGGACTGCGCCGCCAGCGAGTTCTACAAGGACGGCAAGTACCACCTCGAAGGCGAGGGCCTGACGCTCACGCACGCCGAGTGGACCGACATCCTGGCCACCTGGTGCGACAAGTACCCCATCGTCAGCGTCGAGGACGGCATGCACGAGGGCGACTGGGACGGCTGGGCCCACCTCACCGAGAAGCTGGGCAAGAAGGTGCAGCTGGTGGGCGACGACCTGTTCGTCACCAACACCAGGATCCTGCAGGAGGGCATCTCGCGCGGCATCGCGAACTCCATCCTCATCAAGATCAACCAGATCGGCACGCTCAGCGAGACCTTCTCCGCCATCGAGATGGCCAAGCGCGCGGGCTACACGGCCGTCATCAGCCACCGCTCGGGCGAGACCGAGGACAGCACCATCGCCGACATCGCGGTGGGCACCAACGCCGGCCAGATCAAGACCGGCTCGATGAGCCGCTCCGACCGCATGGCCAAGTACAACCAGCTGCTGCGCATCGAGGAAGACCTGGGCGACGTCGCCAGCTATCCCGGCCGCAGCGCCTTCTACAACCTGCGCTGATGCCGGGGCCGCGGCCATGCGCTGGACGCCGCTGGTGCTGGGGGCGCTGCTGCTGGTGGTGCAGGCCGACCTGTGGTTCGGCAAGGGCAACCTGCCCTACGTGATGAGCCTGCACGCGCAGCTGGCCGAGCAGCAGGCCACCAACGAGGCGGCCCGCGAGCGCAACGCCCGCGCCGCCGCCGAGGTGGGCGACCTCCGCGAGGGCCTGGAGATGGTCGAGGAGAAGGCGCGGGCCGAGCTGGGCATGGTGCGGCCCGACGAGATCTTCGTGCAGCTGAACCCGCCCCGCACGGCCAGCCCGCCGGCCGCGCCGCGCTGAGATGCTCGACGCCCTGCTCGCCGCGGCGCGGCCGTGGCTGGCGCCCGCGTTCACCTGGTGGGGCAGCCCGGTGACGGGCCTGGAGATCGTCGCCTTCGCCGTGGCGCTGGCCATGGTGGTTGCCAACATGCGCGTGCACTGGGTGGCGTGGCCGCTGGCCATCGCCAGTTCGCTGATGTACGCGCTGCTGTTCGCCGACGCCAAGCTGTACGGCGAGGCCGGGCTGCAGTTCGTCTTCGTGGCTGTGGCCTTGTGGGGCTGGTGGCAGTGGCTGCGCGGCACGGGGGCCGACGGCGCGCCGCTGGTGGTGCACCGCCTGCCGCGCCGCGCCTGGGCGCCCGTGATCGGCGCCACGCTGGCCGGGTGGGTAGTGCTCGCGCTGCTGCTGGACCACGCCACCGACAGCCCCGTGCCCTGGTTCGACGCGCTGCCCACGGCGGCCAGCATCACCGGGCAGCTGCTGCTGGCGCGCAAGTGCCTGGAGAACTGGCCCACCTGGCTGGGCGTCAACCTGGTGAGCGTGGCGCTGTTCGCCCACAAGGGCCTGTGGCTGACAGCGGTGCTGTACGCCCTGTTTGCGGTGCTCAGCGTGGCGGGCTGGCGCGTGTGGCGGCAGCGGCTGCGCGAGCAGGCCCATGGCTGAGGCCGGCCGCTGCATCGCCATCGTCGGTGCCGAGAGCACGGGCAAGACGACGCTGGCCGCGGCACTGGCCGAACGCCTGCGCCGCGGCGGTCACGGCCGCGTGGCCTGGGTGCCCGAGGTGCTGCGCGAGTGGTGCGAAGCCCAGGGCCGAACGCCGCGGGCGCACGAGCAGGACGCCATCCTGCGCGCGCAGCACGAGCGCATCGCCGAGGCCGCAGCCACCCACGACTGGGTGGTGTGCGACACCACGGCCCTGATGACGGCCGTCTACAGCACGCTGGTCTTCGGCGACGAGGGCCTGCAGGCCCGCGCCGCCGCGCTGCACGCGCGCAGCGCCGCGGTCACGCTGCTCACGGCGCTGGACCTGCCCTGGGTGGCCGACGGCCACCAGCGCGACGGCCCGCAGGTGCGCGAGCCGGTGGACACGCTGCTGCGCACGCTGATGCGCCGCCACGGCCTGGCCTTCAGCGTCGTGGCCGGCCAGGGCGAGCAGCGCGTGCAGCGGGCTTTCGACGCCGTGCGCCCGCTTCTGAAGGCGGCGCCCGCGGGCGGCCTGTTCACGGGGCTGGCGGCCGGCCGCCCGGCGCCCACGCGCTGGGCCTGTGAGTGCTGCGAGCCCGAGGCCGAACGCGCGATGCTGGCGGCGCGCCTCGCGCCCTGAAGCAAGGCCGCAGCGGCCCGGCGCTACTGCACCTGCGCGCTGCCCGGCGGCAGCTCGCGCCCCGGCGTGAACAGCTCGCCCACGTCCACCGCATCGAAACGGTACTGCGCGCCGCAGAACTCGCAACCCACCTCGACCAAGCCGCGTTCGGCAATGAGGCTGTCGCTTTCCTCGCGGCCCAGGCCGACCAGCATGCCGGCCACGCGACCGCGCGAGCAGGTGCAGGCAAAGCGCGGGGTCAGCGGCTCGAACAGGCGCACCGACTCTTCCCAGAACAGCCGGCGCAGCACGGTCTGAGGGTCCAGGCCGACGAGCTCCTCGCGCGTGAGCGTGGCCGCCAGCATGGCGATGCGGTTGAAGCCCTCGTGGATGCCGATCTCGTCTTCGTTGCGCAAGCCGCGCTGCCCTTCGAGGTTGCCCTCGCCCTGCACCGGCAGCCGCTGGATCAGCAGCCCGGCGGCCACGCGGTCGTCGGCGGCCAGCACCAGGCGCGTGTCGAGCTGCTCGCTCTGCAGCATGTAGTGCTCCAGCACCTGCTCCAGGCGCTGCAGCGGCTCGCGGCGGTCGCCGTGCAGCGGCACGATGCCCTGGTAGGGCTGCTGGCCGGGCAGGCGGTCCTTGGGGTCCAGCGTGATGGCGCAGCGGCCCTGGCCGTGCACGTTGAGCAGGGCCTCGAGCTGCGCGCCCGGAGGCACCGCGCCCACCAGCTTGGCCGTGGCGCGGAAGCCCAGGTCGGGCTGCGCCTCGGCCACGGCCAGCTTCACGGGCCCGTCGCCGAAGACCTGCAGCACCAGCGAGCCGTTGAACTTGATGTTGGCCTGCATCAGCACCGCCGCGGCCGCCATCTCGCCGAGCAGGCCGCGCAGCTCGGGCGGGTGCGGCTCGGCGCGGCGCGCCAGCGCCTCCTGCCAGCTGCCCTCCAGGCGCACCAGCATGCCGCGCACCGGCAGGCCCTCGAACAGGAACTTCAGGCAGGTGTCCACGCGCTCCGCTCAGGCGATGCGCGAGAGGGTGTCGCGGTGTCGCCGCGCCTTCTCGACGTAGCTCAGCGCCGACAGGCGCAGGCGCGCCACGTCGTCGTCGGTCAACTCGCGCACCACCTTGGCCGGCGCGCCCAGGATCAGGCTGCGGTCGGGGAAGACCTTGCCCTCGGTGACGACGGCGCCCGCGCCCACCAGGCACTCGCGGCCGATGCGCGCGCCGTTGAGCACCACGGCCTGGATGCCGACCAGCGAGCCCTCGCCCACCGAGCAGCCGTGCAGCATGGCCTGGTGGCCCACGGTGACCTCGTCGTGCAGCACCAGCGGGAAGCCCATGTCGGTGTGAAGCACCGCCCCTTCCTGCACGTTGCAGCGCGCGCCCAGGGTGATCCACTCGTTGTCGCCGCGCAGCACGGCGCCGGTCCAGACGCTGCAGTCCTCGCCCAGGGCCACGCGGCCGATCACGGTGCCGCCATCGGCCACCCAGGCCGAGGCATGCAGTTGCGGGGCGTCGTCGCCCAGTCGGTACACGGCCATACGGCAAGATTGTAGGGATGGAGCTCCGTGCCGCCGCCCTCGAGGCCTTGTCGATCGCCGATCCCGCGGCCAAGGCCGCGGCCACGCGCGCGCTGTTCCAGGCCCGCGACGCGATCGCGCTGGACACCGATGCCGTGCTGCCCCAGCGGGCCGCGCTGCCGGGGCGGCCCGCACGCCCCGTGCTCGTCGATCCCGGGCAGGTGCCGCGCCGCACGCCCTTCACGCGCGAGGGCCGAGCCGCGCTGCTGCACGCCGTGGCGCACATCGAGTTCAACGCCATCAACCTGGCCCTCGACGCGGTCTGGCGCTTCCCGGGCCTGCCGGCGACCTACTACCGCGACTGGCTCGGCGTGGCCGCGGAGGAGGCGCACCACTTCACGCTGCTGGCCGACCACCTGGCCACGCTGGGCTGCCGCTACGGCGACCACGCCGCGCACGACGGCCTGTGGACCATGTGCGAGCGCACGGCGCACGACGTCACCGCGCGCATGGCGCTGGTGCCCCGCACGCTGGAGGCGCGCGGCCTGGACGCCACGCCGCCCATGCAGGACAAGCTCGCGCGGGCGGGCGACGAGGCCGCGGTGCGCATCCTCGGCGTGATCCTGCGCGACGAGGTCGGCCACGTCGCCATCGGCAACCGCTGGTACCGCTGGCTGTGCCAGCGCGACGGCCTCGACCCGGTGAGCCACTACGCCGTGCTGGCCGCGCGCCACGGCGCGCCCAGGCCCAAGGGCCCGTTCAACCGGCCGGCGCGCGCGGCCGCCGGCTTCAGCGCGGCAGAGCTGGAGGCGCTCGACGGGCCGCCGGCATCCGGCACGCTTCGTGCGTGACGGCGGCAGTACACTCGCCGCCTCGTCCATTGACCCTACTCGCTGTCATGATTTCCACCCGTCGTTTCCTGCAGTTCGCCGGCCTTGCCGCCGCCACCGTGATGCTCGCCGCCTGCGGCAAGAAGGAGCCGGCCCCGGCGCCCGCAGCGACCGCACCCGCGCCCGCGCCGGCCAAGGTCTACGTGGTGGGCACCGATGCCGCCTATGCCCCGTTCGAGAGCCAGAACGAGAAGGGCGAGATCGTCGGCTTCGACATCGACGTCGTGCAGGCCATCGCCGCCAAGGCCGGCATCCAGGTGAAGTTCGTCAACACGCCCTGGGAAGGCATCTTCAACACGCTGCAGCAGGGCGACCGCGACATGATCGTCTCGGCGGTGACGATCACCGACGAGCGCAAGCAGACGATGGACTTCTCCGACCCCTACTTCGACGCCGCGCAGCTGATCGCGGTGAAGGATACGAGCAAGGTGACGAAGTTCGCCGACCTCAAGAAGCTCAAGGTCGGCGTGCAGACCGGCACCACCGGCGACGAGGCGGTGAGCAAGCTGATGGGCAAGACCAGCACCAGCATCAAGCGCTTCGAGAGCACCCCGCTGGCGCTGAAGGAACTCGAGAGCGGCGGCGTCGATGCCGTGGTGGCCGACAACGGCGTGATCGCGCACTACGTGGCCAACAACCCGGGCGGCAAGTTCAAGACCGTCTCCGACAAGGAGTTCGTGCCCGAGCAGTACGGCATCGCCGTGAAGAAGGGCAACGCCGAGTTGCTGGGCAAGCTCAACCAGGGCCTGGCGGCCATCAAGGCCGACGGCACCTACAACCAGATCTACGCCAAGTACTTCGGCGCGCCGCCGGCCGCCGCCGCCTCGGCGCCCGCCCCGGCCGCCAGCAAGTGAGCCTGGGCCGCTGAGCGACGCCGGCCGTGGATCTTCGCTGGGAGATCCTGGCCGGCTACGGGCCGCTGTTCTGGAGCGGCCTGATCACCACGCTGCAGCTCACGGTGGTGGCCATCGGCGCCGGCCTGGCGCTGGGCGTGGTGATCGGTCTCGTCAGCTGCTCGAAGGACGGCCCGCCGCCGGCCACGGCCGCCGGCCGCGGCGCGATGGCGCTGCTGCGCGGCGTGGTCGCCGCCTACGTCGGCTTCTTCCGCGGCACGCCGCTGTTCGTGCAGGTCCTGCTCGTGCACTTCGCGCTGATGCCCACGTTGGTGCACCCCGACCACGGCCTGCTGCTGGCCGGGGAGGCGGCGCGCAGCTTCCGCCAGGAGCACGGCGCGTTCTTCTCGGGGGCGCTGGCGCTCACGCTCAACGCCGGCGCCTACATTGGCGAGATCTTCCGCGCCGGCATCCAGAGCATCCACCGCGGGCAGACGCAGGCCGCCTACAGCGTGGGCCTGACGCACGCGCAGGCCATGCGCTTCGTGGTGCTGCCGCAGGCCTTCCGGCGCATGGTGCCGGCGCTGGTGAACGAGGGCATCACGCTGATCAAGGACTCCTCGCTGGTCAGCGCCATCGGCCTGGCCGAGCTTGCGCTGGCCGCGCGCACCGTGGCGGGCGCCTACAGCCGCTACTGGGAACCCTACCTGGCCATCTCGGCCGTCTACCTGGTACTGACGCTGGCGCTGTCGCTGCTCGCGCGGCGGCTGGAAGCGCCGGCGCACCTGCGCGGCCGTTGAGCGGGCGCAGGACACGGCCCGCCGCATTGCCCGCCCGGGCACGTTTGTTGCTGATGCACCACGCCTGGCGTCTTGGTCAGGCGATCCGGGACAACCCACACCGTAGACTTCGGGTGTTCCCTAACCCCCAGTGTTTCTAAGGACTCACCTGATGAAGAAGACCGCCATTTCCGCCGCAATCCTGCTGGCCACGGCCGGCGCCGCGCAAGCCCAGCTGAGCATCTACGGCCTCGTCGACGCCAGCTACGGTAAGAGCCTGTACTCCGACGCCTTCGTGCCCAAGTCGAAGGCCGACTTCCACAGCGGCGGCGACAACGGCTCCAGCGAAGGCAACTCGACCACCCGCGTCGGCATCAAGGGCTCGGTGGACGTGGGTTCGGGCATCAAGGCCAACTTCCGTTTCGAGACCGGTGGCATCACCAGCGACGGCGAGGTCAATCCCGGCGGCGCGTTCTTCAACCGCCAGGCCTGGTTCGGCCTGTCGGGCTCCATGGGCGAACTGCGCCTGGGCCGCCAGGACTCGGTGGCCTTCCAGCAGATGATCGACTTCGACTTCAACGGCGCGAGCAACGGCGTGTCGGCCGGTGCCTACTCGGCCGTTGGCGTCTGGCTGCCGGGCCGCCAGTCGCGCTCGCTGCAGTACATCAGCCCCGCCATGGGCGGCTTCGTGGCCCAGCTCGGCTTCCAGCCCAAGGGCGACAACCTGAGCCGCAGCGAGCCCAACGCCAAGGCAGTGGTCTCGGCCGCCGGCAAGTACACGGCCGGCCCGCTGAGCGTGGGTGCGTCGTACCAGACGAAGAGCGAGTCCGACGGCAAGGCCTTCGCCTCGGTGGCCGGCAGCTACGACTTCGGCGCCGCCAAGGTGATGGTGGGCTACGCCATGGGCGGCAAGATCGCCGACGGTGGCACGGGCTCGGGTCCGACGCTGGGTGTCAACATCCCGGTGGCCGGCTTCAACATCGGCGCGCACCTGTCCAGCAACCGCGACAAGGACGCCAAGATCACCTCGATCGAGGGCTGGGTGAACAAGGAAGTGTTCAAGAACACCTACGCCTACGCCGAGATCGGCAAGTGGGACAGCGACAAGATCGTGCTGCCCAACGGCACGAAGAAGGCTTCCGGCTACGCCGCCGGCCTGATCTTCGTGTTCTGACCGGGCGCGCGAACGCGCTCCACGCCGGCGCGGCCGCCCGCCGCACCGGCGCCCGCCCAGGCCCACCGGCTCCGCCGCGTGGGCCTTTTTCGTGCCCCATGCACGGGCATCAGCCGCGCGGGTGATGTTTCTGGTGCATCTGGCGCAGCCGCTCGCGCGCCACGTGCGTGTAGATGGTGGTGGTGCCGATGTCGGCATGGCCCAGCAGCAGCTGCACGGCGCGCAGGTCGGCGCCGTGGTTCAGCAGGTGGGTCGCGAAGGCGTGGCGCAGCGTGTGCGGCGACAGCGGCACCGTCACGCCGGCCTGCAGCGACACGCGCTTGACGATGCGCCAGAAGGTCTGCCGCGTCATGGCCTCGCCGCGCGCGGTGACGAACAGCGCCTCGCTGCGCTGGCCCCCGAGGATGGCCGCGCGCCCCTGCGCCAGGTAGTCGAGCAGGCGCGCGCGCGCCTCTTCGCCGAAAGGCACGAGCCGCTCGCGCGAGCCCTTGCCCAGCACGCGCAGCACGCCGTCGTCCAACGCCAGGTGCACGGTCTTCAGCGACACCAGCTCGCTCACGCGCAGGCCGCTGGCGTACATCAGCTCCAGCATGGCGCGGTCGCGCAGGCCCAGCGGCGTGGTGGTGTCGGGCGCGGCGAGCAGGGCCTCGACCTGGGCCTCCGACAGCGTCTTGGGCACGCGCAAGGGCTGGCGGGCGGCCTGCAGGCGCAGCGTGGGGTCTGCGGCCACGCGGTGCTCGCGCAGCGCCCAGCGGAAGTAGCGCCGGAACACGCTGAGCCGCCGGTTGGCCGTGGTGGAGCGGGTGGCGGCGTGCCGCTCGGCCATGTAGGCCAGCAGGTCGGCCTCGGTCGTGGCGTCGAGCGCGCGGCCGGCCGAGCGCCGCAGCCACTGCGCATACAGCCGCAGGTCGCGCCGGTACGCCGCCAGCGTCAGCGGCGCGAGGCCGTGCTCCAGCCAGAGCGCGTCGCAGAACCGGTCGATCGCAGGGTCGATCGCCGCCGCCCCCGGGCTCACTCCAGCTTGAGCTTCTGCCGCTTGACGACGTCGCGGTACACCTCCAGCTCGGCCTTCATCTGCGCCGCGAACTGCTCGGGCGTGTTGCCGATGACCAGCGAGCCGGTGTCCTCGATGCGCTTGCGCACGCCGGGGTCCTCGAGCACCTTGCGCGCGGCGGCGCCGATCTGGTCGACGACGGCCTTGGGCGTACCCTTGGGCGCGACGAGGCCGTAGTAGGCCATGCGGTTGACCGGCTCGAGCCCCACTTCCTTGAAGGTGGGCACGTTGGGCAGCTGGGCCAGCCGCTGCGGCGCCGCCACGACGATGGCGATCAGCTTGCCCTCGCGGATGAAGGGCAGCGCCGACGGCATGTTGTCGAAGATGATCGGCACCTGCCCGGCGACGGTGTCGTTCAGCGCCGGGCCCGCGCCGCGGTACGGGATGTGCGTCATGAACACACCCGCCAGACTCTTGAACAGCTCGGTTTGCAGGTGGCCGATGCCGCCGGTGCCCGAGCTGGCATAGCTGTACTTGCCCGGGTTCTTCTTGAGCTCGGCCACGAAGCCCTTGTAGTCGCGGGCCGGGAAGCTCGGGTGCACGGCGATCACGTTGGGCGTGGCCGCGAGGTTGGTGATGGGCACGAAGTCCGTCGCCGGGTCGTAGCCGATGGCCGGGTTGATGGCCGGGTTGGAGGCCGTGGTGGACACGGTGCCCATGCCCAGCACGTGACCGTCCGGCGCCGACTTGACCAGCTCCATGGCCCCGATGGAGCCGCCGCCGCCGCCCCGGTTCTCCACCACCACCTGCTGGCCCAGGGCCGTGCCCAGGCCGGGCGCGACGACGCGGGCGATGATGTCGGTCGTGCCCCCCGGCGCGAAGGGCACGATCAGCCGCACGGACTTGCTCGGGAAGGCCTGCGCCATCACGGTGGCGGGCAGCGGCAGGGCCACGGCGGCGAGGGCGGCCAGCGTGGCCAGGCGAGATCTCTGCATGGGATGGACTCCGAAGGGGGTTCCGGGCGATCGCGTCGTTTTCGCCGTGCGAAAGGCGCCGCCCGCGAGCGCCGGATGGTAAGTCAGCGCCCGGCGCCGGCCGTCGGGTGCGCCCTTTGCGCGAGCGCCCAGTCGATGTGCTCGCGCACCAGGGCGTCGGCGCCGTCGCGCGCCGCGGCCAGGGCGCGGGCGTCGGCGGGGTCCCCCTGCTCGCGCCAGGCGTTGCCCAGGGCCACGGCCAGGTTGCGGCGCCAGCGCTGCCAGCCGATGCGGCGGATGGCGCTGCCCTCCGTCCGGCGCCCGAACTCCGCCTCGTCCCAGGCCCACAGCGCCCGCAGCGTGGCCTGGCCCAGGCCGGGGCGCACGTCGAAGTCGGGCAGCGGGCTGCGCCGGGCCCAGCGGTTCCAGGGGCAGGCGAGCTGGCAGTCGTCGCAACCGTAGACCCGGTTGCCGATGGCCGGGCGCAGCGCCTCGTCGATGGCACCGTCGTGCTCGATCGTGAGGTAGCTGATGCAGCGCCGCGCGTCCAGCCGGTACGGCGCCACGATGGCCGCGGTGGGGCAGGCGTGGATGCAGGCGCTGCAGCTGCCGCAGTGCTCCGTGACCGGCTCGCCCGGCGGCAGCGCCAGATCGACGAAGACCTCGCCCAGGAAGAACATCGAGCCGTGCTCGCGGTGCAGCAGCAGCGTGTGCTTGCCGCGCCAGCCCAGGCCGGCGCGCGTGGCCAGTTCCACCTCGAGCACCGGGGCCGAGTCGGTGAAGACGCGATGGCCCAGCGGCCCGACCTCGGCCGCCAGCCGCTCGGCCAGGCGCTGCAGCCGGCTGCGCAGTACCTTGTGGTAATCCCGGCCGCGCGCATAGACCGAGACGACGGCACTCCCGGGCTCGCGCAGCGCGGCCGCCTCGCGCTCGCGCCAATCGGGCACGGCCTCGCGCGGCAGGTAGTCCATGCGCGCGCTGATCACGCTCGCCGTGCCGGGCACCAGTTCGGCCGGCCGCGCGCGCTTCAGGCCGTGGCGCGCCATGTAGCCCATGCCGCCATGGAAGCCGGCCGCCAGCCAGTCGAGCAGGCCCTGCTCGGCCGTGGACAAGTCGATGCCGGCGATGCCGATCTGGGAAAATCCCAGCTCCTGGCCCCATGCCCGCAGCTGTTCGACGAGGCGTTGCGGGCTTTGAAGATGCACTCCGGGCATCCGACCATCCTAGCAACCCGCACCCTGCACTGGCCCGACGAGGCCGCCTGCGCCGCCGACGCCGCGCGGCTGGCGCGCCACCCGGCCGCGCTCGCCGCGCTGCACGACGCGTTCATCGCGCTGCACGGGCCGCTCGGTGCGGGCAAGACCACCTTCGTGCGCCACCTGCTGCGGGCGCTGGGCGTGGCCGGGCGCATCAAGAGCCCGACCTACGGCGTGCTCGAGCCCCACGTCGGCGGCGAACCGGCCCCGGGGCTGGCGATCTCGCACTTCGATTTCTACCGCTTCGACGACCCCCGCGAGTGGCTGGACGCGGGCTTTCGCGATGTCTTCGCGGCGCCGGGCCTGAAGCTCGCGGAGTGGCCCCAGAAGGCCGCCGCGGTGCTGCCCGTGGCCGACCTTGCCCTGCACCTGTCCCCCCAGGGCGACGCGGCGCGCGACGTGCGCGCCGAGGCCGCCACGCCGCGGGGCGAGGCGCTGCTGCAGGCCTGGGGGCCCGCCCCGGCATGAAGCGCCGCGACGCGCTGGGCACCACGGTGCTGCTGATCACGGCACCGCAGATCGCGCACGGCGCCGGCATCGTGGCGGTGCGCGTATGGCCGGCGCGCGACTACACGCGGGTCACCATCGAGTCCGACACGCCGCTGGCGGCCACGCACACGCTGGTGGAGGCGCCGCCGCGGCTGGTCGTCGACATCGACCGGCTGGCGCTCGACGCCGCGCTGCGCGAGCTGGTGGGCCAGGTGCGGCCCGACGACCCCTACATCGCCGGCGTCCGCGTCGGGCAGTACCAGCCGCGCGTGGTGCGCCTGGTGTTCGACCTGAAGCAGGCGGTGAGGCCCGAGCAGTTCGCGCTCGCGCCGGTCGAGCCCTACCAGCACCGCCTGCTGTTCGACCTGTACCCGCTGCAGGAGGCCGACCCGCTGCTGGCCCTGGTGCGCGACAAGGAGGCTGCCGAGCAGCGCGCCGCGCAGGCCGTGCAGGACGCGCTGGGCGAGCTCATCGCGCGCATCGAGTCCCGGCCGCCGGGCGCCGCGGCCCCGCCACCCGTGGCCGCCCTGCCCACGGCGCCCGCCCCGGCCGCGTCGGCAGCCCCGCCGGTGCTGCATAGCCCGGCGCCCCGGCCGCCCCCGCCCCCGGCCACGCCCGAGGAGCGCCGCAAGGTCGAGCGTCTGGTCATCGTGGCCATCGACGCCGGCCACGGCGGCGAGGACCCGGGCGCCATCGGCCCCACCGGCCTGCGCGAGAAGGACGTGGTGCTCGCCGTCTCGCTGGCGCTGCGCGACCGCCTCAACGCCGTGCCCGGGATGCGCGTGATGCTCACGCGCGATGGCGACTACTTCGTGCCGCTGGCCGAGCGCGTGCGCAAGGCGCGTCGCGTGCAGGCCGACCTCTTCGTGAGCATCCACGCCGACGCCTTCGTGCGGCGCGAGGCGCGCGGCGCCAGCGTGTTCGTGCTGTCGGAGCGCGGCGCCACCAGCAGCGCCGCGCGCTGGATGGCCGAGCGCGAGAACGCGGCCGACCGCGTGGGCGGCGTCAACCTGGCTGGCCCGGTCGCCGGGCACGACCGCCAGCTGCTGGCCACGATGGCCGACATGAGCACGGCAGCGCAGATCCGCGACAGCCTGAGCCTGGGCGCCGAGGTGCTGCAGCGCATCGGCCGCGTCGGCCGGCTGCACAAGCGCCAGGTCGAGCAGGCCGGCTTCGCGGTGCTGCGCGCGCCCGACATCCCCAGCATCCTGGTGGAGACGGCCTTCATCTCCAACCCCGAGGAAGAGCAGCGCCTGCGCGACCCCGCCTTCCGCCAGCAGCTGGTGGAGGCGATCGCCGACGGCATCCAGCGCTACTTTGCGCGCCATCCGCCGCTGGCGCGGCGGCGCGCGCTCTAGCGCTTGAGCAGCACCAGCGCGATCGCCAGCACGATCAGCGCCACCGCCGCCCAGTCGGTGCCGTGCACCGTCTCGCCCAGCAGCACCGCGCCGCTGAACACGCCCAGCACCGGGATCAGCATCACGCTGATCGAGCTGGCCACCGGCGGCATGGTGCGCGCCAGGTAGAACCAGGCCGCGTGCGCGAAGCCGAACACGCCCACGGCGTTGTAGGCGATGCTGCCCCACACCAACGGCTCCGGCGAGCGCCACTGCCCGCGCTCGAACAGCACCGCGGCCAGCGCCATCGCCAACGCGGTGATGGCCGTCATCCAGAACACGATGGCCAGCAGCGGCACGTCGATGGGGCTGCGGCGCAGCCGGTGCGTGCCGTAGGCCCACACCGCCGCCGCGCCCACGATGGCGAGCACGGCGTCGGGCTGGCCGCCGAAGGCCGAGAGCTCGCTCCACAGCAGCAGCAGCACCCCGCCGCCGGCGGCGGCCACGCCGGCCCAGGCCTGCGGCGCGAGCCGGTCGCCCCAGATCCAGCGCCCCCACAGCGCGGCGAACACCGGCATCGTGTAGCCCAGGATCGCCGAGCGCCCCGAGCTCAGCTGCTGCACGCCGATGATCACCACCACGTGCCACACCAGCATGTTGGCCAGGGTCAGCAGGCCCAGCTCGCGCCAGTGGCGGCGCGGCATCGAAAACGGCACCTTCAGCCACACCAGCGCCAGCGCCAGCACCGGCAGGCCCAGCCACATCGACAGCGCGCGGAAGGTCAGCGGCGGGTAGGCGCTGGGCGCCGCGGGCAGCCCGCTGACGCCGGCCTTCATCACCGGCCAGTTCAGGCCCCACACCAGCGTGAGGGCCAGGAGCACCCAGAACTGTCGCGGGGTGAGCGCGGGCATCAGCCTTCGCCGCGCGAGCCGAGGTAGCGGTTGCGCCGGAACATCAGCACCAGGCCCACCACCACCACCGTCATCAGCAGCACGGCCACCCACACGCCGGAGCTGTCGTGGATCAGCGGCAGGAACTCGAAATTCATGCCGAAGAAGCCGGTGATCAGGTTCAGCGGCAGGAAGATGGCCGTCAGCGCGGTCAGCGTGCGCATGATGTGGTTGGTGCGGTGGCCCAGGGCGCTGAAGTGCATCTGCACCGCCGTCTCGGCGCTCTGCTCGAGGCGCCGCACGTGGCTGAGCACGCGCTCGATGTGCTCGAGCACATCGCGCGAGCGCACGCGCAGCAGCTCGCGCTCGCGGCGCTTGTCCTTGGCCGGCTCGTCGGGCCACTCGTCCATCGCGTCGATCCACTCCTGCACGGCGCTGCGCTGGTCCTCGCAGGTGTCCTCGAGCATGTGCAGCGCATTGCGGCTGTCCAGCAGCATGGCCCAGTCGTCGAAGCGGCTGCGCGGGTCGAGCAGTTCCTGCTGCAGGTAGCCGAGCTGGCGCGTCAGCAGCCGCCGCAGGTCGAGGTAGCTGTCGACCATGTGGTTCACCATGCGCAGCATCAGGTCGGCGCTGCCGGTGGGCAGCCGCGCGCTTCCACGCGAATCGGGGCCCGCGGCCATGGCCGCCAGCCGCGCGGCGAAGTGCTCGCGCACGGCGCAGTCGGCCGGGTGAATGGTGACGAGCACGCGGTCGAAGATCGCGAAGCCCACCGGGCTGGTGTCGATGCCCTGCAGTGCCTTGCGCGCGCTGGCCAGGGTGCCGCGCGAGTCGTCGACGAACAGGTTCTCGGTGCCGGCGCCCGGGGCCAGGCGGCGGAACACCATCACGTCGTACCAGCTGGTGTAGTCGAAGTGGCTGGGCAGCTGGTTGTTCAGCAGGTCCGAGACGTGCAGGTCGACGAGTTGCCCGCCAGTCCAGCGCTGCAGCGCGGCCTGCACGTCGGCGCTGTGCACCTCGAACTCGCGGCGCGCGCTGCCCACCCACAGGAAGCCGCCCTCGGGCAGCGCCTCGGGCAGGCCCTCGAGCTCGCGGAACTGATCGCCGGCGATGTGGAAGACGCGCATGCGCGAGGCCGGCGGTGCGCTTCAGCGCTGGCGCAGCAGCCGCGCGGCGTCGAGCGCGAAATAGCTCAGCACGCCGTCGGCGCCGGCCCGCCGGAAGGCCAGCAGGCTCTCCATCATCACCGCGTCGTGGTCGAGCCAGCCGTTGGCCGCCGCGGCCTTCAGCATGCTGTACTCGCCGCTGACCTGGTAGGCGAAGGTCGGCACGCGGAACTCGTCCTTCACGCGGCGCACGATGTCCAGGTATGGCATGCCGGGCTTGACCATCACCATGTCGGCGCCCTCGGCGATGTCCAGCGCCACCTCGCGCAACGCCTCGTCGGAGTTGCCGGGGTCCATCTGGTAGACCTTCTTGTCGGCCTTGCCAAGGTTCTTCGCGCTGCCCACCGCGTCGCGGAAGGGGCCGTAGAAGGCGCTGGCGTACTTGGCGCTGTAGGCCATGATGCGCGTGTGGATGCGGCCCGCGTCCTCCAGCGTGGTGCGGATCGCGCCGATGCGGCCGTCCATCATGTCGCTGGGCGCGACGATGTCCACGCCGGCCTCGGCCTGCACCAGCGCCTGGCGGCGCAGCACGTCCACCGTCTCGTCGTTGAGGATGTAGCCGGTGTCGTCGAGCAGGCCGTCCTGGCCGTGGCTGGTGAAGGGGTCGAGCGCGACGTCCGTGAGCAGGCCCAGCTGCGGGAAGCGCTTCTTCAGCTCGCGCACCGCCGTGGGCACCAGGCCCTCGGGGTTGAGCGCCTCGCGGCCGTCGGGCGTCTTCAGCGCCGGGTCGATCACCGGGAACAGCGCCATCACCGGCACGCCCAGCGCCACGCACTGCTCGGCCACCGCAAACAGGCCGTCGACGCTGCGGCGCTGCACGCCGGGCATGCTGGCCACGTCCTGCACCTGCCCGCTGCCGGCGAGCACGAACACCGGGTAGATCAGGTCCTCGGGCGCCAGCCGCGCCTCGCGCACCAGCGCGCGCGTGAAGGCGTCTCGCCGCAACCGGCGCGGCCGGCTCGCCGGAAAGGGTGGCCAGGGTGCTCGCGAGCTCATCCGCTTCTCCTTCAGGCGGCCGGCGGGCCGGCGTGGCGCTGAATTGTTCGTTCTGATAGAGTCGATTTCGGATGATAGCCGCGAGGTTGTCGTCCCCTGCTTTTCCTCCCTGAGCAGGTGCCTTGGCGTGATGACAGCGACGAGGCTTGCAGGCCCTGGCTTCGCGCCAGGGCCTCTTTTTTTCAGCCCCGATAATCGGCCGCCATGTGCAGTGCGTACCTGTGGATCAAGGCCTTCCACATCGTCTTCGTCGCGAGCTGGTTCGCGGGCCTGTTCTACCTGCCCCGCATCTTCGTCAACCTCGCCATGGTGCCGGCCGACAGCCACGCCGAGCGCGAGCGGCTGCTGCTGATGGGGCGCAAGCTCTACCGCTTCTCGAGCCTGCTGATGGTGCCGGCCCTGGCGCTGGGGCTGTGGCTGTGGCTGGCCTGCGGCATCACGGGCGGCTGGATGCACGCCAAGCTCGCGCTGGTGATCCTCGTCATCGGCTACCACCACGTCTGCCGCTCGCTGCTGCGACGCTTCGAGCAGCTGGCCAACACGCGCAGCCACCGCTGGTTCCGCGTCTTCAACGAGGTCTCGGTGCTGGCCTTCGCGGGCACGGTGGTGCTCGTCGTCGTCAAGCCCTTCTGAGGGGCGCAGCGGCATGACCGCGCGCCACCGCAGTTCGGCCGCCTGGCTGGCGCTGGCCTATGCGCTGCTGGTGGTGTACGCCAGCCTCTACCCCTTCGAGGGCTGGCGCTGGCCGCCCGGGCGCACGGCACGGGACCTGGCGCTGCTGCCCGAGGCCATCCACCACGACGCCTTCGACATCTGGTCCAACGGCCTGGGCTACGTCCCCCTGGGGCTGCTGCTGGCGCTGGCGGGGCTGCGCAGCGGCTGGCGGCAGCGCGTGGCGGTGCCGCTGGCGGTGCTGGTGGCGGCGCTGCTCTCGTACGGCTGCGAGTGGCTGCAGAACTTCGTGCCCCAGCGCGTGCCCACGCGGGGCGACTTCCAGCTCAACGTGGCCGGCGCGCTGGGCGGTGCGCTGCTGGCGTGGGCGCTGCAGGCCGGAGGCCTGGTCGACCGCTGGGGCCGGCTGCGCCGGCGCTGGTTCGCGGGCGACGCGGCCTACGCGCTGGCGCTGCTGGTGCTGTGGCCCCTGGGCCTGCTGTTCCCGGCGCCGGCGCCGCTGGCCCTGGGGCACGGCATCGACGGGGCGCGCGCGTGGCTGGCCGATGTGCTGGAGGGCGTCTCCTGGGCCTCGTCGCTGCAGCCGCTGCTGCAGCCCCCGGCGAACGGCCTGCTGCAGATGCCACCGCTGGCCGAGTTCGCGGCCAGCGCGCTGGGCCTGCTCGCGCCCTGCCTGGTGGCCTTCGTGGTGACGCCGCGGGGCTGGCGGCGCGTGGGCCTGGCGCTGGGCGCGCTGGCGCTGGGGGTGGCCGCGATGACCTTGTCCACGGCCCTGAACTTCGGCCCGCACAACGCGCTGGCCTGGCTGGGCCCGCGCACGCTGCCGGCGCTGGTGGCCGGCCTGCTGCTGGCCCTGGCCTGCGCGAGGTTGCCGCCGCGGCTGCTGTGCGGGCTGGGGCTGATGGCACTGGCCGCGCTGGTGGCGGTGGTGGCGCAGGCGCCCGCCGACCCCTACCTGGCGCAAAGCCTGCAAGGGTGGGAGCAGGGTCGCTTCGTGCGATTCCACGGCCTGGCGCAGTGGCTGGGCTGGCTGTGGCCCTGGCTGGCCATGGCCTGGCTGCTGGCTCGCCTGGGCCAGCCCCCGCGTGCGCTGGGCTGAGCGGGCCGGCAGCGTCGCGGGCCGAGCCGTGAGGCCCGGGGAGCGCTGCCTACAATCTGGCGCGATGAGCAGCTACTACCGGCATCACGTCTTCTTCTGCCTGAACCAGCGCGGCAGCGGCGAGGCCTGCTGCGCGCAGCACGACGCGCAGGCCGCGTTCGACCACTGCAAGGCGCGCATCAAGGCCGAGGGCCTGGCCGGGCCCGGCGGCGTGCGCGTGAACAAGGCCGGCTGCCTGGACCGCTGCGCCGGCGGCCCCGTGGCCGTGGTCTACCCCGAGGGCACCTGGTACACCTACGTCGACCGCGACGACATCGACGAGATCGTCGAGCGCCACCTCAAGGGCGGCGAGGTCGTCGAGCGGCTGCGCCTGGCGCCCGACGTGGGGCGCTGAACGGCGTGAACGCGCTCACCGAGCGCCGCAGCGTGCCGGGCCCTGCCGGCGCGCTGGCCTGCGCCATCGACCTGCCCCCGGCCGGCACGCCCGCGCGTGGGCTGGCCGTGCTGTGCCACCCGCACCCGCTGCACGGCGGCACCCTCGACAACAAGGTTGTGCAGACGCTGGCGCGCGCTGCGGTGCAGTGCGGATGGCGCGCCGTGCGCTTCAACTTCCGCGGCGTCGGCGGCTCGGGCGGCACCTGGGACGCCGGCCGCGGCGAGATCGACGATGCGCTGGCCGTGGTGGCGCAGTTCCGCGCCGCCGGCGAGCCGCTGGTGCTGGGCGGCTTCTCGTTCGGCGGCTACGTGGCCACGCAGGCTGCGCGGCACCTGGCCGAGGCCGGCACCCCAGCCGAGCGCCTGGTGCTCGTGGGCCCGGCGGTCGTCAACTTCGAGGCCGCCGCGGTGCCGCCCGACACGCTGGTGGTGCACGGCGAGGCCGACGACGTGGTGCCGCTTTCGGCGGTGCTCGACTGGGCGCGCCCGCAGTCGCTGCCGGTCACGGTGCTGCCCGGCGCCGGCCACTTCTTCCACGGCCTGCTGCCGCAATTGCGGCAGATCGCCGTCGGCGCGCTGGCGGCGCGCGCGGCCTGAGGCGCCGGGCCTGATGCGCACGACGCTGGGCAGGCTGCTGGCGGCGCTGCTGGTGCTGGTGCTGGTGCTGGCCACGGCAGCAGCGCGGGCCCAGCCGCAGCCGCCCGAGCTGGCCACTCGGCAGCACCTGCTGGTCGACCTGAGCAGCGGGCGCGTGCTCGCCGAGCGCGAGGCCGATGCCGCGCTCGACCCCGCCGGGGCCACGACGCTGATGACCGCGCACCTGGTGCTCACGGCGCTGCAGGCCGGGCGGCTGTCGCGGGACGCCGGGCTGCCCGTTTCGCCGCGGGCGCGCGCCGAGCGCCGGCCCGGGGCCCCGCTGATGTACGCCGAGGGCACGCTGCCGGCAGACCTGCTGCTGCGCGGCCTGGCCGCGCTGGGTGCGCGCGACGCCGCCGTCGCCCTGGGCGAGGGCGTGTCCGGCTCGGTGGACGCCTTCGTCGCGCAGATGGCGCGGCAGTCGCAGGCGCTGGGCCTCGTGCAGACCACGTTCGGCGGCCCGGGCGGCGGGCCCGCCAGCGGCCAGACCAGCACCGTGCGCGACATCGCCCGCCTGGCCACGCGCCTGGTGACCGACCACCCCGAGGCGCTGCCGCTGTTCGCGCAGCGCCGGTTCGAGCACGCGGGCGTGCGCCAGGACAACCCCAACCTGCTGCTGGCGCGCGACGCCAGCATCGACGGCCTGGCGGTGATGGCCTCCGACACCGGCGGCCACGGCGTGGTGGCCACGGCCCTGCGCGAGACGCCCGCCGGCCCGCGCCGGCTGCTCGTGGTGCTGTCGGGCGCGGCCAGCCGCGAGGCGGCCGCCGGCGAGGCCCAGAAGCTGCTGAACTGGGGCTGGCAGGCCTGGGACGCGGTGCGGCTGTTCGTCGACGGCCAGCCCGTCACCACCGTGCCGGTCTGGAAGGGCACGCGCTCGCAGGTGCCGCTGGGGGCCAGCGGCGCGCTGGTGGTGACGGTGCCGCGCGGCGAGGGCGCGCGGCTGGCGGTGAGCATCAGCCGCACCGAGCCGCTGGTGGCGCCGCTGCTGCTGGGGCAGGCGGTGGGCCGCATCGAGGTTGCCACCGGCGGCGGCACGCCCGTGGCCAGCGTGCCCCTGGTGGTGCAGCAGCCGGTGCCGCTGGCCGGCGCGCTGGGCCGCGCCTGGGACGCGCTCCGGCTGTGGATCCGCTGAGCGCGTGAGCGGCCGGCCTTAGGCGCAGCCCCGCATGAAGCTCCGCCACCTGGAGATCTTCCACGCCGTGATGCTGACGGGCACGCTCAGCGGCGCGGCGCGCCTGCTGCACCTGACGCAACCCGCGGCGACGCAGGCGCTGCAGTCGGCCGAGCGCCAGCTGGGCTACGCGCTCTTCACGCGGCGTCGCAACCGCCTGGAACCGACGGCCGAGGCGCTGGCCCTGCAGCCCGAGGTGGCCCGGCTGATGGCCCAGGTCGACGCCGTGCGCCGCCTGGCCGAGGCCCAGCGTGCCGGCCGCACCGCGCCGCTGCGCGTGCTGGTGGTGCCTTCGCTGGCCGTGGTGCAGCTGCCGGCGGCGCTGCGCCGCTTCCGCGCCCGGCACGCCGGGGTGCCGCTGGTGCTGCGCACGCTGCACTCGCGCGAGATCGCGCAGGCGCTGGCCCTGCGCGAGGCCGACCTGGGCATCGTCTTCGGGCGCGCCCCGGCCGTGGCGCTGGAGTCGCAGCCGCTGGCCACGGGGCGCCTGGTGTGCGTGTCGCGGCGGCGCGTCGGGCGCGCCGCCACCGTGTCGCTGGCTCAACTGGCGCGCCAGCCCTTCATCCGCATCGACGGCCGCGATCCAATGGGCGCGCTGCTGGCCGAGGAGGCGCAGCGCGCCGGCGTGGCGGCCGAGGGCGAGATCGTCGTGCAGACGCACCACACGGCCCTGGTGCTGGCCGAGGAAGGCTTCGGCCCGGCGGTGGTGGACTCGTTCACCGCCGCGGCAGCGCGCCGCCCCGACCTGGTGGTGCAGCCGCTGGTGCCCGAGGTGCCGGTGGGCCTGTTCGCGCTGCTGCCCCCCGGCCCGCCCGGGCCCCACGCGCGCCGGCTGGCGCTGGACTTCGCGCAGGCCTTCGGCGAGGTGCTGCGCCCCCCGGCCTGACGGCTCCGGCATAAGCCGCGCCGATGGCCGCCCCGCGAAGACCAATGGCCACGGCGCTGCGGCGGCCGTACAGTCCGCGCTGTCACCACACACCAATCCGGAGCCCGTCCATGAGCCGACTTCCTGCCCGCGTTCTTGCCCGCGGCGCCTTCGCCGCCACGCTGCTGGCCCTGCTGCCCGCGGCCTGGGCGCAGACGCTGGACAAGGTCAAGGCCAGCGGCAGCATCGCCGTGGCCTACCGCGAGAGCTCCATCCCCTTCAGCTACCTCGACGACAAGGCGCAGCCCGTCGGCTTCGGCTGGGAGATCTGCCAGCGCATCGTCGACGAGGTCCGCAAGGCCACGGGCCGCGCCGACCTGAAGGTCACGACGCAGGCCGTGACCAGCGCCAACCGCATCCCGCTGCTGATGAACGGCACCATCGACATCGAGTGCGGCAGCACCACCAACAACTCCGACCGCGCCAAGCAGGTGGCCTTCGCCACCAACTACTTCTACACCGGCACGCGGCTGCTCGTGAAGGCCGGCTCGCCGATCAAGGGCGTGGCCGACCTGCGCGGCCGCAAGGTGGTCAGCACCACCGGCACGACCAACTTCCGCATCATGCGGGCGCTGAACGAGGAGCGGAACCTGGGCTTCGAGCTCATGGGCGCCAAGGACCACGCCGAGAGCCAGCTCGTGGTGGGCAGCGGCCGCGCCGACGCCTTCGCGATGGACGACATCCTGCTGTACGGCCTGGCCGCCAGCGCCGCCAACCCTGCCGAGTGGGCGGTGGTGGGCGAGGCCATCCAGGTCGAGCCCTACGCCATCATGCTGCGCAAGGACGACCCCACGTTCAAGGCGCTGGTCGACGGCGTGCTGGCGCGCCTGATGGACAGCGGCGAATTCGAGCGCCTGTACACGCGCTGGTTCCAAAGCCCGATCCCGCCCAAGGGCGTGAACCTCAACGCGCCGATGCCGCGCGAACTGCGCGACAACCTCCGGGCCAAGTCCGACAAGCCGGCGACCTGAGATCCCCCTGCCGATGACCCACGACAACCTGTGCTTCCTCAACGGCGAGTTCCTGCCGCTCGCCGAGGCGCGCGTGCCGGTGCTGGACCGCGGCTTCATCTTCGGCGACGGCATCTACGAGGTCGTTCCGGTGTACGGACGGCGGCTGTTCCGCTTCGACGAGCACCTGGCGCGCCTGAACCGCAGCCTGGCCAAGTTGCGGCTGCCGCAGCCGGCCACGCGTGAGCAGTGGCTGGAGCGCTGCCGCCAGCTGGTGGCGGCGCGCCCGGAGGACGACCAGGTGGTCTACATCCAGGTCACGCGCGGCGTCGCGCCGCGCGACCACGTGATGCCCGCCAACCCGGTGCCCACGGTGTTCATGATGAGCAACCCGCTGAAGCCGGCCACGCCCGAGCAGCGCCATGCCGGCGTGGCCTGCGTGACGGCGCGCGACTTCCGCTGGGAGCGCGGCGACATCAAGAGCACCAGCCTGCTGGGCAACGTGCTGGCGCGGCAGATCTCGGCCGACCACGGCGCCACCGAGACCATCATGTTCCGCGACGGCTGGCTCACCGAGGCCGCCGCCAGCAACGTGTGGATCGTCCACGAGGGCGCCCTGCTCGGCCCGCCGCGCAGCGAGCACGTGCTCGAGGGCATCCGGGTGGAGCTGCTGCGCGAGCTCTGCGAGGACTGCGGCATCGCCTACAACCTCAAGCCCATCTCGGAGGCCGAGGTGCGCGCCGCCGACGAGGTGCTGCTCAGCAGCGCCACGAAGGAGGTGCTGCCCGTCACGCGCATCGACGGCGAGCCCGTGGGCCACGGCGCGCTGCGCGGCAAGCCCGGCCCGGTGTACGCGCGCCTGTTCGAGGCCTACCAGCACGCCAAGCGGACGATGTCGATCTGACGATGCCGCTCCCGCCGTCCGACAGCCTGATCACCTACCCCAGCGCCTTCCCGATCAAGGTGATGGGGGCGCAGGTCGAGGGCTTCGAGGCCGCCATCGTGGCGGTGGCGACGCGCTTCGACCCCACGTTCGACCCCTCGCGCGTGGAGCGCCGGCCCAGCAGGGCCGGCAACTACCTGGGGCTGACGATCACCGTCACGGCCACCAGCCGCGAGCAGCTCGACGAGCTGTACCGCACGCTGAGCACGCACCCCTTGGTCAAGGTGGTGCTGTAGCCGCGCCTCAGGACGCCGACTCGCGAAGCTCGAGTTCCTTCACCTTGTAGGGCGCGGCCTCGTCGCCGCCCGCCGCGGCGCGCTCGTACCAGTAGCGCGCCAGGCGAAGGTCGCGATCCACGCCGTCGCCCTGCTCGTACATCGAGGCCAGGATGTACGCGGCGCCGACGTCGCCGGCCTTCGCGGCCTCGCGGTACCAGTGCGCGGCGCGCAGGGCGTCCTTGGGGCGGCCGCGGCCCAGGTAGTGCGCCGTGCCCATCGCCAGCTGCGCCTCGGCGCTGCCGGCCTCGGCCGCGAGCTCGTACCAGTCGTGGGCCTCGCGCAGGTCGCGCCGCCCGAGCAGGCCGTCCTCCAGGCTCTTGCCCAGCATCACCTGGGCGCGCACGAAACCGCCGCGCGCGGCGCGCCGCAGCAGTTCGTCCGCGCGGGCGGGGCTGGCGTCGGGCAGCTGGCCCTTCACGTGCATGACGGCCAGGTTGAAATCGGCCGCGGGCACGCCGCGGCGCGACAGCGACTCGAACGCCTTGCGGGCCTCGTCGATGCGGCCGGACTCGTAGTCGATGACGGCGCGGTCGAGCTGGGTCTGGGTGGCCGGTGCCAGCGGCGGCGCGGCCGGCGCCGGGGTGGCCAGCCACAGGGTCGAGCACAGCAGCAGGGCGATGGCACGCATCGGCCCACGATAGCGCCGCGGCCGGGGCGGCGCGCGGCCGCATGGTCCAATCCCGACATGGCCGATCGACCGACCCTCTCCATCAAGACCGGCAAGCCGGCCCGCGACCCGCGCCGGCCCCGGGTCCGCGGCGGGCCGCCACCCAAGCCGGCCAGTGCCGCGGCCGCGGCGCCACCGGCCGAGCGGCTTGAGCCCCAGCAGCGGCCCCCACGGCCCCCGAAGCCGCCCCGGCCGGCCCCCTCCGCCCCGACCGCCCCGACC
>CAIKLM010000118.1 GCA_903828235.1 uncultured beta proteobacterium
CCGCTGCTGGACGCGCTGTTCCCGCCGCGCGCGGGCGGCGTGCCGGCCGATGACGCGCAGCGCCGCGCCGCCGTGGTGGCGCAGCGGGGCCGCGTGGCCGTGGTCACCGGCGGCCCCGGCACCGGCAAGACCTGGACCGCCGCGCGCGTGCTGGTGCTGCTGCAGGCGTTGCACGGGGCCGAGCCGCTGCGCCTGGCGCTGGCCGCGCCCACCGGCAAGGCAGCGGCGCGGCTGCGCCAGTCCATCGAGGCGGCGCTGCGCCCGGGCGGTGCGCCCGGCCCGGCGTCGCTGGTGCAGGCGCGCGCCACCGTCGCCGCCACGCTGGCCGCGCAGCCGGCGCGCACGCTGCACGCCACGCTGGGCACGCGCCCGGGCACGCGCCGCTTCGTGCACGGCGCGGCGCAGCCGCTGCCGGTGGACCTGCTGCTCGTCGACGAGGCCTCGATGGTGCACGGCGAGATGCTCACCGCGCTGTTGGAGGCGCTGCCCGCGGGCGCGCGGCTGGTGCTGCTGGGCGACCGCGACCAGCTGGCCTCGGTGGAGGCCGGCGCGGTGATGGCCGAGCTGTGCGCGCCGGGCTCGCCGCTGGCGCCGCAGACCGTCACGCTCACCGCCGGCCACCGCTTCGACGGGCCCATCGCCGCGCTGGCCGAGGCCACCAACCGTGGCGACGCCGACGCCGCCACGGCGCTGCTGCAGGCCGGCGGCGACGCGCTGCAGCGCCTGGTGGCGCCGGGCCCGGGCCCGCTGCTGGCGCTGGCCAGCGGGCCGCAGGGCTACGGGCCCTTCGTCGGCCTGCTGCGCGCGCGGCCGGCCGCGGCCGGGGCCTTCGAGGACTGGGCGGCCGAGCTGCTGCGCGCCTTCGACCGCTTTCGGCTGCTGGCCGCCGTGCACGACGGCCCCTTCGGCACCGTGGCGCTGAACCGGCAGCTCGCCGAGGCCTTCCTGGGCCGGCAGGGCGCCGACGGCTGGGTCGAGGGCCGCCCGGTGATGGTGAGGCGCAACGAGCCCGCGCTGGGTGTGTTCAACGGCGACGTGGGCCTGGTGCTGCGCCCGCCCGACGGCGGTGCGATGCGCGTGTGGTTCGCCGATGGCGGGCCGCTGCGCTCGGTGGCCGCGGCGCGGCTGGCGGCGGTGGAGACGGCCTTCGCGATGACGGTGCACAAGAGCCAGGGCTCGGAGTTCGGCCACGTGGCGCTGGTGCTGCCGGGCGAGGACAGCCCGGTGCTGACGCGCGAATGGGTGTACACCGGCATCACGCGCGCGCGGCAGCGGCTCACGCTGGCCGGCCCGCAGCCGGCGCTGCTGGCGCGCGCGCTGGCGCGGCGCACGCGGCGCTTCAGCGGGCTGGGCGAGGCGCTGCGGCAGGGCGCAGGCTGAGCGCCCGCGCGGCCTTCGGCCAGGCCGTCAGCGGGGCCGTCAGCGCGGCGCGCTCGCCGGCGTGGCCGGCTTGACGACGATGCCCTGGTCGGGCGCGTCCAGGCGGCGGCTGTCGGCGAGGGACCGGCCGCTGGGCGGCGGCAGCCGAGAGAGCAGGCCGGCGCGCGCCGGTGCGGCTGGCGCCGCCACCGCCGGCCCTGCCGGGAC
>CAIKLM010000119.1 GCA_903828235.1 uncultured beta proteobacterium
GCCCACCGCCAGGCCGCTGCGCTGCGCCTCCCGCAGCGGCAGCGGCCGACCGTCGGCGCCCAGAAACAGCCGCTCGCCGGCCGCCGCGGGCGCCGTCTCGCGGCCGTCCCAGGCGCGCAGGCGACGGCCGTCCCAGTGCAGCAGCAGCGCGCCGCCGCCGATGCCGCTGGACTGCGGCTCGACCACGCCGAGCGCGAAGGCCGTGGCGATGGCGGCATCGAGCGCGTTGCCGCCCTGCCGCAGCACCGCCAGGCCGGCGTCGGCCGCCAGCGGGTGAGCGGCCGCCACGGCGTGGCGGGCGAAGTCGCGCGCCGGCTTCTGGGCCAGGCCGCTGGCCCCCTCGGGCAAGGCCACCGCGGCAGGAGCCGGGGTGGGTGCGGGGGCCCGCAGGCTGCAGCCCGCCAGCGCCGATGCCAGCAGCAGCGCCGCCAGGGCTGCGCGCAGGGGGGTGGGGCAGCGGCGCAGCATGGCGGCGCATTGTCGGTCGGCGGCGCCTGCTGGCGCCCCGGCCATCGCGTGACCGCGTTCGCTCAGTGCAGCGGCACGCCCGTCTTGGCCTGCAGTTCCTCGCGCGTGACGCCGGGCGCCATCTCGACGATCTTCAGGCCGTGGGGCGTGACGTCCATGACCGCCAGGTCGGTGATGATGCGGTCGACCACGCCCACCCCGGTGAGCGGCAGCGTGCACTGCGGCAGGATCTTCAGCTCGAAGCCCGAGCCGTCCTTCTTGCGCGCCACGTGCTCCATCAGCACGACCACGTTGCGCACGCCGGCCACCAGGTCCATGGCGCCGCCCATGCCCTTGACCATCTTGCCGGGAATCATCCAGTTGGCCAGGTCGCCCTTGGCGCTGACCTGCATGGCGCCGAGGATGGACAGGTCGATCTTGCCGCCGCGGATCATCGCGAAGCTGTCGTGGCTGCCGAAGATGCTGCTGCCGGGCAGCGTGGTCACGGTCTGCTTGCCGGCGTTGATGAGGTCGGCGTCGACCTCGCTCTCGTCGGGGAAGGGGCCGATGCCGAGCATGCCGTTCTCGCTCTGCAGCCAGACCTCCATGCCCTCGGGCACGAAGTTGGCCACCAGCGTGGGCAGACCGATGCCGAGGTTGACGTAGTAGCCGTCCTGCAGTTCACGGGCCGCGCGCGCGGCCATCTCGTCGTGGGTCCAGGGCATCTCAGGCTCCCTTCGGGTTCTGCTTGGTGGTGCGCTTCTCGATGCGCTTCTCGGGCGTGGCGTTGAGCACCAGGCGGTGCACGTAGATGCCGGGCAGGTGGATGGCGTCGGGATCGAGGCTGCCGGTCTCGACGATCTCCTCGACCTCGACCACGCTCACGCGGCCGGCCATGATCACCGCCGGGTTGAAGTTGCGCGCCGTGCGGCGGAACACCAGGTTGCCGGAGCGGTCGGCCTTCCAGGCCTTGCCCAGGCTGACGTCGGGCACCAGGCTGTGCTCCATCACGTACAGATCGCCGTCGAACTCGCGCGTCTCCTTGCCCTCGGCCACCAGGGTGCCCACGCCCGTCTTGGTGAAGAAGGCCGGGATGCCCGCGCCGCCGGCGCGCAGCTTCTCGGCCAGTGTGCCCTGCGGCGTGAACTCCAGCTGCAGTTCGCCGGCCAGGTACTGGCGCTCGAACTCCTTGTTCTCGCCGACGTAGCTGCTGATCATCTTCGTGATCTGCCGCGTGGCCAGCAGCTTGCCGAGGCCGAAGCCGTCGACGCCGGCGTTGTTGCTGATGGCGGTGAGGTTCTTCGCGCCGCTGTCGCGCAGCGCGTCGATCAGGGCCTCGGGGATGCCGCACAGGCCGAAGCCGCCGACGGCGATCAGCTGCCCGTCGCGGACGATGCCGTCCAGCGCGGCGGCGGCGCTGGGATAGATCTTGTTCATGGATGCCGGTTTCCGGGGGTTGGCGTGGGCGCGCAGCGTACTACGTATGCGCATACGTAGGCAGTCCGTAAGATCGCCTAAGCATCCACCCGCCGCCGCACGCGGCGCACCGAAAGCCCCGCCATGACACAGCCCTCCCTGGCCACCCCCGAGCAACTGCAGCAGGCCCTGCGCGAGCAGTTCGCCCCCTGGTTGCGCGAGCTCGACCTGCGCGTCGAGGGCGCCGCGCTCGGCGAGGTGCGGCTGGCGCTGCCGGTGACGCCGCCGCACGTGCACGCCGGCGGCGTGCTGTGCGGGCAGACCATGATGGCCGCTGCCGACACCGCCATGGTGCTGGCGGTGATGACGCACCTGGGGGGCTTCAGGCCCATGACGACGGTGCAGCTGCAAACCAGCTTCCTGCGCGGCGTGAAGGCCGGCGCCGGCACGGTGGCCGTGGCGGCGCGCGTGCTCAAGATGGGGCGCAACCTCGTCTTCGGCGAGGTCGAGCTGCACGGGCCCGACGGCGCCCTGGCCGCCCACGCCACCACCACCTACGCGCTGCTGTGACGGCCGCGGCCGCCGACTACCGAGTCGCCTTCGAGCTGGCGCCGGTGGGGCTGGTGCTGTCGCGCGAGCGGCTGATGGTGGACGTCAACCGCGAGTTGCTGCGCATCTTCGGCGCCGAGCGCGACGACCTGGTGGGCCGCAGCTTCGAGATCCTGTACCCCTCGGCCGACGAGTTCGCGCGCACCGGCGAGCGCATCGCCGCCCGGCTCGACGCCGACGGCCGCTACGCCGACGAGCGCGTGATGCGGCGCGTGGGGGGCCACGGCGGCGTGGCCGCGGGCGAGCTGTTCTGGTGCCACGTCAGCGGCCGCGCGCTCGACCCCGCGCGCCCCCACGCCAGCGGCATCTGGGCCTTCGAGGACCTGAGCGCGCAGCGCGTGCTCAGCGTGCAGCTGACCCCGCGCGAGCGCGAGGTGGCCGCGCTGCTGGTGCAGGGGCTCACCAGCAAGGGCGTGGGCCGGCAGCTCGGCATCAGCCCGCGCACGGTGGACGTCTACCGCGCCCGCCTGATGAAGAAGACCGGCAGCGCGACCACGCCCGAGCTGGTGACGAAGCTGCTACAACGCGGCCCATGATCACCGTCCACCACCTCGAGAACTCGCGCTCGCAGCGCGTGCTGTGGCTGCTCGAAGAGCTCGGCACGCCCTACACCGTCAGGCGCTACGCGCGCCACCCCGTCACCCTGCTGGCGCCGCCCGAGCTGAAGGCCGTGCACCCGCTGGGCAAGAGCCCGGTCATCGACGACGACGGCACCGTGGTGGCCGAGAGCGGCGCCATCGTCGAGTACCTGGTCGACACCCACGGCGGCGGCCGCCTGAAGCCGCCGCCGGGCACGCCCGAGGCACGGCGCTACACCTACTGGCTGCACTTTGCCGAGGGCAGCCTGATGCCGCCGCTGCTGGTGGCGCTGATCTTCGCCAGGGTGCGCGGCGCCAAGGTGCCGTTCTTCGTAAAGCCCATCGTCAAGGGCATCGCGGCGCAGGTCCACAAGGCCTACATCGACCCCAACGTGAACAAGCTGCTGGCCTTCCTCGAATCCGAGCTGCAGCAGCGCGAGTGGTTCGCGGGCGACGAGTTCACGGCGGCCGACGTGCAGATGAGCTACCCGCTGGAAGCCGCCGCGGCCGGCCGCGCGGGCTTCACGGCGCAGAGCCATCCGAGGCTGCACGCCTGGCTGATGCGCTGCCAGGCGCGGCCGGCCTACCAGCGCGCGCTGGCCGCGGGCGGGCCGTACTCGGTGATCCCCTGAACGCCGGCGCTCAGCCGCCGCCGAGCCGCGCGCGGAACCAGTCGGGCATGGGCGCCGAGCGCTTCGCGGCGTAGTCGGTCCACACGGTGCGCGCGCCGCCCTCGGCGTACACCACCCCGGGCTCGTCCACGCGCTCGATGGTGTGGAAGGTGTCGAAGCTGCTGCGCCCCGGGTTGGCCACGCTCATCGTGACGCGCACGTCGCCGGGGAACTCCAGCTGCCGCAGGAAGTTGCAGAAGGCGTTGACGATCACCGGGCCCTGCGTCGACAGCTTGGGGTCGACGCCGACCGAGAAGACCCAGTCGAGCCGGCAGACCTCCATGTAGCGGAAGTACAGCGTGTTGTTGACGTGGCCCATGGCGTCCATGTCGCCCCAGCGCAGTGGCATCACCATCTCGTGCACCCGCCGCGCGTCCGTGGGCAGCACGAAGCGCAGGCCGCCGGCAGGCGCGGCCGACGGTGCCGGGGCCTCCGCTGCGGGCGGGGGCGGCGCGTGCGGGCGCTCGGCCGGCGGCGCTTCGCCGGTGAGCAGCTGCGCCCAGCGCGCCTCGCGCTCGCCCGGCGCACGCGCCAGCTTCGTCACGCGCGGCGGCGTCTTGGCCGCAAGCTCGTCGAGGAAGCCCTCGACCGAAGAGATGTCGGCGAAGCGGTGCAGCCGCTCGGCATTGAGCCGCAGCTCGGCGGCGGTCTGCGGCCCGCGCAGCAGCAGCACCGCCAGCAGCGCCACGCTCTGCGAGGGCAGGCCCAGCACGCGGCCCGTGTTGTGCTCGAAGCGCACGACGCGGCTGCCGCTGACCTCGACCACCAGGCTCAGGCGCTTCAGCTCGTCCAGCGCCAGCAGCACCTCGTGCTCCGACAGCTCCGTCACCGGCTGCCGCGCCGTTTTCTGGTTGCAGCCCGCCACCAGCGCGTTCAGGCTCAGCGGGTAGGTGTCGGGCACCGTGGCCGCCTTCTCCACCAGCACGCCCAGGATGCGGCCCTCGGCTGCGCTCAGCGTCCGCATCGCGGGGTCAGATGGCTTGGCCGTCGTCGGCGGTGATGACGGCGCCGTTGACGAAGTGGCTCTCGTTGGCGCACAGCATCATCAGCACGGCGTCCAGGTCGGCCGGCTTGCCCACGCGCTGGCGCGGGAAGCCCTTGATCATCTTCTGGCCCGCCTCGGTGTGCCAGACGTGGTGGTTGATCTCGGTGTCGATGTAGCCCGGGCAGATGGCGTTGACGTTGATGCCGTGGCGGCCCCACTCCAGCGCCATCGCGCGCGTCATGTGCACGACCGCGGCCTTGCTCATGCAGTACACGCCGATGCCGGGCCACACCCGCAGCCCCGCCATCGACGCGACGTTGACGATGCGCCCGCCGGTGAAGGTGCCCGGCGCCTCGCCCTTGCTGCGCGCGATCATGCGCTTGGCGACCGCCTGCCCCACGAAGAAGGCGCCGCGCACGTTGGTGTCGAAGATGCGGTCGAAGCCCTCGGGCGTGGCCTCGGCGAGCTTCTCGGTGCTGCCGACGCCGCTGTTGTTGACGAGGATGTCGATGGCGCCCATCTCCGTCTCGGCATGGGCCACGGCGGCGGCGATGCTGTCGGTGTCGGTCACGTCCAGCGTCACCACGTGGGCGTCGCCACCCTGGCTCTCGATCTCGGCGCGCAGCGTCTTCAGGCGGTCCACGCGGCGGGCGGCCAGCACCACGCCGGCGCCGGCCGCCGCCAACGTGCGCGCGAACTGCGCGCCCAGCCCGCTGGAGGCCCCGGTCACGAAGGCCACGCGGCCCGAGAGATCGATCGAATACGCCATGGATGCCTGCCTCGATGTCCGTCCGTCGGGGCCTGGAACACGCCCCATGACGGGGCACGATAGCAGGATCAGCACGCCGCCCCGCACGCGATGAGGCCCCGCCGACGCCCGGTATTCGCCTTGCCGCGGGCAGCCCGAAGCCGCTGCGGCATCATCGGCCGCGCCATGCTGAGCCTGCACCGCCTGTCCAAGCGCTTCTCCGGGGTGCCCGTTTTCAGCGAGGTCTCGCTGCAGCTGCAGGGCGGCGAGTTCGTGGCCCTGCTGGGCGAGTCGGGTGTGGGCAAGAGCACGCTGCTGAACTGCATCGCCGGCCTGGAGCCGGCCGACGGCGGCGAGGTGCTGCTCGACGGCGTGGCGCTGTCGACACTGCCCGAGGCCGGCCGCGCCGCGCTGCGCCGCGAGCGCCTGGGCTTCGTCTTCCAGGCCTTCCACGTGCTGCCGCACCTAACCGTGGCGCAGAACGTGGAGCTGCCGCTGCGCCTGCTGGGCCGGCAGGCCGCGCCCGCCATGGCCGCGCGCGTGGCCGCGCTGCTCGACGCCGTGGGCCTGCAGGGGCTGGGCGAGCGGCTGCCGGCGCAGCTGTCGGGCGGGCAGCTGCAGCGCGTGGCCATCGCGCGCGCGGTGGTGCACGCGCCGCGGCTCATCCTGGCCGACGAGCCCACGGGCAACCTCGACCCCGCCACCGCCGCCCGCGTGCTCGACGTGCTGCGCGCGCAGGTGCGCGGCAGCGGCGCGGCCTGCCTGCTCGTCACGCAC
>CAIKLM010000120.1 GCA_903828235.1 uncultured beta proteobacterium
CCGCGGTGCCCGTCTCGGCGATGCCGGCCTGCAGCGCCAGCGCGCGCGTGCCGTGCACGATGGGGAAGGTGCCGAGCTTCTTCAGGTCCACCGGCTCGTCGGCGGCGCGGTGCGTGAGCCGCGTCAGCCAGTTGCCGGGCTCGGCGAACTGGTCGGCCGCGGCGGCGAAGCGCGCCAGCCAGGTGTCGTGGCCCTGCACCAGCGGCACCAGCGGCGCGCGCGCGGCCTGCAGCAGCGCGGCGTCGCCGGCCACCGCGGCGGCGTCGGCGAACATCGCCAGGTGCAGGGGGCCGTCGGCGCCGTCGTCGCCGCGCACCCAGCCCTGCAACGTGCGCAGCCAGCCCGCCAGCGGCTGCCGCCAGCGCGGGTTGGTGATCATCACGCCGCCCGGGCAGGGCGGCCAGCCCAGCTGCGCCAGCGCCTCGCTGACGCGCTGCGCCACCGCCGCCAGCTCGGCCTCGGGCAGGGCCAGGTCGTCGGCCAGGATCAGCGCGTTGTCCTGGTCGGTCTTCAGGATCTGCTCGCCGCGGCCCTCGCTGCCCAGCACGACGAAGCAGCTCCCCGCCACCAGCTCGGGGGGCGCCAGCAGCTGCCACAGCCGCGCCAGCAGCCGCCCGTTGAGCTCGCTGACCACCGAGGCGATGCGCTCGGCGCGCACGCCGCTGCCGTGCAGCAGGTCCACCAGCGCGTCGATGCGCTGCGCGGCCTCGCGCAGGTCGGCCGGCGTGGCGGCCTCGTCGATCTGCAGCGCCGCGATGTGCGAGTGGTTGGCCACCAGGCTGACCAGGTCGAGCTGGCCCAGCACGCCCACCACGGCGCCCGCGGCATCGGTGACGACGAGGCGGTGCACGCGGTGCTTGACCATGCGCCACAGCGCCTCGAAGAGGTCGGCCTCGGCCGGCACCGACACCAGCCCGAAGCGCGCCACCTCGCGCACTGCCAGCTGCTGCGGCGGCCGCTCGCGCAGCAGCGCGTCGCGCAGGTCGGTGGTGGTGAAGATGCCGATGCGCTCGCTGCCGTCGGCGGCGCGGTCGCGCACCAGCGCCTGCGTCAGGCCGCGCTGCGCGAGGTCGCGGCACACGCTCACCAGGTCGGTGCCGCCGTCCACGTAGTGCGGCTTGCGCAGGAAAGCGTCGCGCACGCGCGCGGTGGCCAGGGTCAGCAGTTCCCGCTGGGGGTCGGCGGTGGGCATCGGCGTGGGGCTTCGAATGGAACGAGGGGCCGCAAACTGTCGCCTGCGGCCCCGCGGGAGAGGCTGACCGGGATCAGCCTTTGCCCGATGCGGCAATCAGTGGCCCGAGGCCCCCGACGCGCCGATGCCCGTCTCCGAGCGCACCTGCTGCGCCAGGAAACCCGCCTTGTCCTCCTGCGCGCGCTTGCTGCCGTCGAGCACGCTGAACAGCCAGATGCCGACGAAGCCGATGGTCATGCTGAACAGGGCCGGGCTGGCGTACGGGAACCAGGCGCTGCCCTTGGGGTTGCCCAGCGTGGCTTCCCAGACGGCGGGCGAGACGATGGTCAGCGCCACCGAGCTGACGAGGCCCAGGAAGCCGCCGATCACCGCGCCCTTGGTGGTGCAGCCCTTCCACAGCACGCTCATCAGCAGCACCGGGAAGTTGGCGCTGGCCGCGATGGCGAAGGCCAGGCTCACCATGAAGGCGATGTTCTGCTTCTCGAACGCGATGCCCAGCAGCACGGCGATGAGGCCCAGGCAGATGGTCGTGATCTTCGAGACACGCAGCTCGGCCTTCGGGTCGGCCTTGCCGCCCTTGATGACGGTGCCGTAGAGATCGTGGCTGACGGCCGAGGCGCCGCTGAGCGTGAGGCCGGCCACCACCGCGAGGATGGTCGCGAAGGCCACGGCGCTGATGAAGCCCAGGAACACGTTGCCACCCACCGCGTTGGCCAGGTGCACCGCCGCCATGTTGTTGCCGCCCAGCAGGCCGCCCTTGGCGTCGAGGAACTGCGGGTTGGTCAGCACGAAGGTGATGGCGCCGAAGCCGATGATGAAGGTGAGGATGTAGAAGTAGCCGATCCAGGTGGTGGCCCACAGCACCGACTTGCGCGCCTCCTTGGCGTTGGGCACGGTGAAGAAGCGCATCAGGATGTGCGGCAGGCCGGCGGTGCCGAACATCAGCGCCATGCCGAAGCTGATGGCGCTGATCGGGTCCTTCACGAAGCCGCCCGGGCCCATGATGCTGAAGCCGGCCTTGGCGGCCTCCTCCGGGCTCTTGCCCGCGGCGGCGGCGATGCCGGTCTTGATGTCCACCGCCTTGGCGAACATGGCCTCGGGGCTGAAGCCGAACTGCGCCAGCACCATGATGGCCATGAAGGTGGCGCCGCCCAGCAGCATGATGGCCTTGATGATCTGCACCCAGGTGGTGGCCGTCATGCCGCCGAACAGCACGTAGACCATCATCAGGCCGCCCACCAGCACCACGGCGATCCAGTACTCCAGCCCGAACAGCAGCTTGATCAGCTGCCCCGCGCCCACCATCTGCGCGATCAGGTAGAAGGCCACTACCACCAGCGTGCCGCTGGCCGCGAACATGCGCACCGGCGTCTGCTGGAAGCGGAAGGCAGCCACGTCGGCGAAGGTGAACTTGCCCAGGTTGCGCAGCCGCTCGGCGAGCAGGAAGGTGACCACCGGCCAGCCCACCAGGAAGCCGATCGAGAAGATCAGCCCGTCGAAGCCGCTGGCCATGACGGCGGCGCTGATGCCCAGGAAGGACGCCGCGCTCATGTAGTCGCCGGCGATCGCCAGGCCGTTCTGGAAGCCGGTGATGCCGCCGCCGGCGGTGTAGAAGTCCGCCGCGCTCTTGGTCTTGGCCGCGGCCCACTTGGTGATCCACAGCGTGAAGGCCACGAAGACGCCGAACATGCCGATGGCCGTCCAGTTGGTGGCCTGCTTCTGGGCCTGGCCGAGGTCGGCGCCGGCGGCCAGCACGATGCCGGCGGCGGCGGCCAGCGTCAGCCCGACGAGGAGCTTGCGGGCGCTCATTGGGCACCGCCCTTCTTGCCTTGCGCGGGCGCGCTCATCGCCTGCTGCACCTCGTCGGACAGGCGGTCGAACTCGCTGTTCGCCCGGCGCACGTAGATCGCGGTGATGATCACCGTGAACAGGATGACGCCCAGCCCGATGGGCATGCCCAGCGTCGTGACGCCCTCGCCGAGCCGGCTGGCCAGCAAAGGCTTGTCGAAGGCCACGAGCAGGATGAAGCCGTAGTACACGACCATCATCGCGCCCGTCAGCCACCAGCCGAAGCTGCTGCGCCGGGCCTTCAACTCGCGGTACGAGGGGTGCGCCGCGATGCGCTGCGCCAGGCTCGTCTCCATGGTGTCGTCTCCTGTGTGAAGGGCAACGCCACCGGTCGGTGGCGATTGGCCTTACTTTGGACAGGGGCTCTGACCCAGCTCTGACGTGGAACCAACGCGTGCTGACGCGGGCCTGATGCGAGCCTTACAGGTGGCGTGTCAGCGGCGCACGACGCCCGGGCGCGGCGCGCCGGCCGCGTCCCAGGCCGGGCCGTCGAACCAGGCGCCGCCCTGCACGGCGTCGCGCAGCATGGGCAGCGCGTCCAGGCCCCAGAACACGCGGCCGTCGAGCTCGAAGCTGGGCACGCCGAAGACGCCGGCGGCCAGCGCCGCGTCGGTGTGGGCGCGCAGCTCGGCCTTGACGTCGTCGCCGTCGGGGTCGCGCGGCAGGCCGTCGGGGGCCAGCGCGTGGCGCAGCGCGGCCAGGCGCTGCGGGTCGGTGGCGTCCAGGCCGCCCTCCCACACGTGGCGCAGCACCCGCTCGGTGTGGTGGCGGTTGGGCCCGGCGGCCAGCAGCAGGCGCAGCAGCGGCAGCGGGTTGAACGGGTGGGCGGCCGGCACGTCGAGCCGGATGCCGTGCTGCTGCGCCATCCAGGCCACGTGCCGGAAGGTCCACTGCCGCTTGGGCTCGATCTCGGCGGGGCCCTTGTGGCCCAGCGCCTTCAGCAGCCCGGCGAACAGCACCGGCCGGATCTCGACCTCGACGCTGCAGCCGGCCAGCGCCTCGGGCAGGCGCATGAAGGCCAGGTGCACGAAGGGCGAGACGGGGTCGAGGTGGAAGACGATGCGCTTCATGCCGCGGGGCGGGCGTCGCCGCCCTGGGCGGCGCGGCGTTGTGCGAGCGCGCGCCAGACCTCGCGCTTCTCGGCGTCGTCCAGCAGGGTCCAGCAGGCGATCTCGTCGAGCGTGCGCAGGCAGCCCTCGCACAGGCCGGTGGCCTCGTTCATGCGGCACACGTTGACGCAGGGGCTGGGCACGGGGGCGCTGCTCACGGCGCGGGCTCCTGCACGACGTCGGCCACGGGCGCGGCCGCCAGCCGCGCGAGCTCGGCCGGCGCGGCGCAGAACACGCCGTTGGGGTGGCCGGCGGCGGCCCACACGGTGTCGAAGCGGAACAGGCTGCGGTCGACCAGCACCGTCAGCTCGGTGGCGTGCGCCAGCGGGCTGACGCCGCCGATGGAAAAGCCGGTGCGCGCCTTGACGAAATCGGCGTCGGCGCGCGCCAGCCGGCCGGTGAGCGCGGCCACGCGCGCCTCGTCGACGCGGCGGTCGCCGGCGGCCACCACCAGCACGGCGCCGTCGTCCGCCCCGTCCGGGCCCTTGCGGCGGAAGACCACGCACTTGGCGATCTGGCCCACGGTGACGCCCAGCGCGTCGGCCGCCTCCTGCGAGGTGCGCGCGGCCACCGCCAGCCAGCGCGGGCCCGGGTGGCCTGCGGCGGCCAGGGCCGCGGCGACGCGGCGGAAGCCCTCGGGCCGCTCGTCGTGCATGCCGTCCTGCATGCCGTCGTTCATGCGGTCGTTCATGCGGTCGTTCATGCCGGCACGTCCAAGGCCACGCCGCGCCGGGCCAGGATGGCGCGCCCCACGCGCGACACCGGCGCCCGGCCGAGCTGGCCGCTGATCCACGCGCCGGCGTCGACCAGCGCGTCCAGGTTCACGCCAGTCTCGATGCCCATGCCGTCGAGCATGAACACCACGTCCTCGGTGGCCACGTTGCCGGTGGCGCCCTTGGCGTAGGGGCAGCCGCCCAGGCCGGCCACGCTGGCGTCGAAGCTGTGCACGCCCATCTGCAGGCAGGCCAGGATGTTGGCCAGCGCCTGGCCGTAGGTGTCGTGGAAGTGCCCGCTCACCTCGACCAGCGGGAAGTGCTTCAGCGCGCGCTCCATCGCCGCCTGCACGGCGCGCGGCGTGCCCACGCCGATGGTGTCGGCAATGCCGACGTGGTCCACGCCGATGGCCTTGAAGCCGACGACGACGCGCTCGACCTCGTCGGGGCTCACCGCGCCCTGGTAGGGGCAGCCCACGGCGCAGGACAGCGCGGCGCGCACCTTCAGGCCGGCCTCGTGCGCCGCGGCCACCACGGGCGCGAAACGCGCCAGGCTCTCGTCGATGCTGCAGTTGATGTTGCGCTGGCTGAAGGCCTCGGACGCGGCGCCGAACACCACCACCTCGTCGGGGCGCTTGTCGGCCGGCAGGGCCAGCGCGGCCTCCAGGCCCTTCAGGTTGGGCGTGAGCACGGCGTAGCGCACGCCGGCGGGCCGCGCCAGGCCCATCAGCACCTCGGTGTTGTCGGCCATCTGCGGCACCCACTTCGGGCTCACGAAGCTGGTGACCTCGATCTCGCGCAGGCCGGCGGCCTGCAGGCGCTGCACGAGGCCGATCTTGGCCGCGGCGGGCACCGGGTGGGCCTCGTTCTGCAGGCCGTCGCGCGGGCCGACTTCGCACAGGGTGACACGGGTGGGCAACATGGCAGGGGCTCCGAAGGCGGCCTTCGATTCCGGACGCGTTTCAAATGTACCGAGGGGCGGGGCTCGCACGTCCAGGGGATGCGGCAGCCCCCACCGCCGGCGCAGACTTCGGGCCGTGCACACGCGCCACTGCCTGAAGCTCGCCGCCCGCATCCACGCGCTGCTGCTGCAGGAGCTCGGCCAGGGCATCGAGGCCGCGCGCCTGCTGGCCGAGCCGCTCTATGCGCGCGACGTGCTGCTGGTGTGCGACGCGCTGGCCGCCACCGACGGCCCGCTGCTGGCGCGCGCCTTCCGCCGCGCCGCCGCGGCGCCCGATGAGGGCCCGCCCGCCGCACCCCCGCCCCGCACCCGGGCGCGCTGGGCGACCTGGCTGGGCCTGGCGCCGGCGCCGCAAGCCGCTCACGCCTTGTCCAGCCGCAGCAGCTCGGCCCCTTCGGCCACCTGATCGCCCACGGCGTACAGCAACTCGGCCACGCGGCCGTCGTGCGGGGCGGCCAGCGTGTGCTCCATCTTCATGGCCTCCATCACCGCCACGGGCTGGCCCTTGGCGACGGCGTCGCCGGCCTTCACCAGCAGCGAGATCACCTTGCCCGGCATCGGCGCCGCCAGGCGGCCACCCTCGGACGCGCCGTCGGCGGCGTGCACCAGCGGGTCGTGCTCCTGCAGCAGCGCGCTGCCGCCGGGCAGCGTGGGCGCGAAGACGGCGTAGCGCTCGCCCACGCGGTGCACGGCCAGCGTGGCGCGCGCCGTGCCCAGCGTGACGTCGAAGCGCCCGTCGCCCAGCGCGCGGCTGGCGAAGGCGTGGCGCTCGGCGCCCAGCTCCAGCACCGCGCGGCCGTCGTGGCGGCGCTCGAGCACGGCGCCCAGCGGCTGCTCGCCGCGCAGCAGCACGAGGCGCCGCCGCGCCCCGCCGGCCAGGCGCCAGCCGTCGCGGCGGCTCCAGGGGTCGTCGCCCTCCAGCGCGGCCTCGGCCGCCAGCTGCCACGCGGCCACGCCGGCGGCGGCCCAGGCGGCGGCCAGCGCCGGGCCCTCGAACAGCGCGGCGCGCTCGCGCTCGATCAGCGCGGTGTCGAGGTCGGCCGTGGCGAAGGCGCGGCTGGCCACCACACGCTGCAGGAAGGCCACGTTGGTGGCCAGGCCCACGATGTGCGTCTGCGCCAGCGCCGCCGCCAGGCGGGCCAGGGCCTGGTGGCGGTCCTCGCCCCAGACGATGAGCTTGGCGATCATCGAGTCGTAGTGCGGGCTGATGGCGTCGCCCTCGCGCACGCCGCTGTCCACGCGGGGCAGCGCGTCGCTGCGCTCGAAGCTCACGTGCGCCGGCCAGCGCGCCACGTGCAGCGTGCCGGTGGCGGGCAGGAAGCCGGCGTCGGGGTTCTCGGCGCAGATGCGCGCCTCGATGGCGTGGCCGCGCAGGCCGACCTGCTCCTGCCGCAGCGGCAGCGGCTCGCCGCTGGCCACGCGCAGCTGCCACTCCACCAGGTCCAGGCCCGTGACGGCCTCGGTCACCGGGTGCTCGACCTGCAGCCGCGTGTTCATCTCCATGAAGTAGAAGCGGATGTCGCCGTCACCCTCGGGCTCGGCGATGAACTCCACCGTCCCCGCGCCCACGTAGCCCACGGCGCGCGCCGCGGCCACCGCGGCGGCGCCCATCTCGGCGCGGCGCTCGGCGCTCAGTCCCGGCGCGGGCGACTCCTCCAGCACCTTCTGGTGGCGGCGCTGCACCGAGCAGTCGCGCTCGTTCAGGTGCACGGCGTGGCCGTGGGCATCCGCGAAGACCTGGATCTCGATGTGGCGCGGCCGCGTGACGTAGCGCTCCACCAGCACGTGGTCGCTGCCGAAGCTGGCCGCCGCCTCGCGCTGGCAGCCGGCCAGGGCGGCGGCGAAGTCCTCGGGCCGGTCGACGCGGCGCATGCCCTTGCCGCCCCCGCCCGCGCTGGCCTTGATCAGCACCGGGTAGCCGATGCGTTCGGCCTCGCGCGCCAGCAGCGCGGGGTCGTTGTCGGCCCCGTGGTAGCCGGGCACCAGCGGCACGCCGGCCTTCTCCATCAGCGCCTTGGCGGCGCTCTTGCTGCCCATGGCGGCGATGGCCGCGGCCGGCGGGCCGATGAACACCAGGCCGGCGTCGGCGCAGGCCTGCGCGAAGTCCTCGTTCTCGCTGAGGAAGCCGTAGCCGGGGTGGATGGCCTGCGCGCCGGTGGCGCGCGCGGCCTCGATCAGGCGCGCCGCCCGCAGGTAGCTCTCGCGCGGGGCGTTGCCGCCCAGGTGCACGGCCTCGTCGCAGGCGCGCACGTGGGCGGCGTCGGCGTCGGCGTCGGAGTACACGGCCACCGTGCGCACGCCCAGGCGGCGCGCCGTGGCGGCCACGCGGCAGGCGATCTCTCCCCGGTTGGCGATCAGGATCTTGGCGAACATGGTTCGGTCCTCGTCAGGCCGCGCGCGGCGGCCGGGGCATGAAGCGGCGCAGCAGCGCACGCAGGAATCGGAACAGCACGGCGATCAGCACCAGCGCCAGCAGCATCGCCAGCGCCAGCACCGGCCAGAATACGGCCGGGTGCTGCACGGCCAGCCACAGCATCAGCGGCACCGCGGCGTCGCCGGCCAGCGACAGCAGCACGTTGGAGAACGGCTCGGGGCTGGTGTTGGCCGCCGCGCGCGTGGTGGCCTTGGCGGCGTGCGCGGTGGCGGCCAGCGAGCCGCCGGCCAGCGCCGCCAGCACCGCCCAGGTGGCGTGGTCGGCGCCCAGGGCCCCGGCCGCCAGCGCCGCGCCCGCGGGGATGCGGATGAAGGTGTGCACGGCGTCCCACAGCGTGTCGACCGCCGGGATCTTGTCGGCCACGAACTCCACCACGAACAGCACGAAGCTCAGCCCCAGCACCAGCGGGTGCTGCAGCACCTGCAGCCCCGGCGGCAGCGGCAGCCAGCCCAGGTGGCCGGCGGCGCCGGTGATGAACACCACCGCGTACAGCCGCATGCCGCTGGCCCAGCCCAGCGCCGCCGCCAGCGCGGCCAGCTGCGGCAGCTCCAGCGCCACGGGCACGGCGTTCATCCACGCCAGCCCGGCTCGCGCTTGCCCAGGAAGGCGGCGATGCCCTCGCGGCCCTCGTCGCTGGCGCGGATGTCGGCGATGCGGCGCGCGGTCTCGGCGCGCAGCTCGGCGTCGACGGGCCGCGCCGCCACGTCCTGCACCAGCCGCTTGCAGGCCTTGACGGCCGCGGGGCCGTTGGCCACCCAGGCGTCGACGATGGCGGCGCAGGCGGCGTCGAGCTGATCGGCCGGCACGCACTCGTGCACGAAGCCCAGCGCCGCGGCGCGCGGCGCGCCGAAGCGCTCGGCGGTGGTGAAGTAGCGGCGCGAGGCCTGCTCGCCCAGCGCGCGCACGACGTAGGGGCCGATGGTGGCCGGCAGCAGGCCCAGCCGCGCCTCGCTGAGGCAGAAGTTCACCGTCTCGGCGGCCACGAGCACGTCGCACACCGCGGCCAGGCCCACGCCGCCGGCGTAGCAGTCGCCGTGCACACGGCCCAGCACCGGCAGCGGGCAGGCCCACACCGTGTGCAGCATCTCGGCCAGCGCGGCGGCGTCGGCGCGGTTCTCGTCCCAGGTGTAGCCGGCCATGCGCGCCATCCAGGACAGGTCGGCCCCGGCACAGAAGGCCTTGCCGCGGCCGCCCAGCACGATGGCCCGCAGCCCGGGCTCGGCGCCGAGCGCGCGGAACGCGGCCGTCAGCTCGGCGATGACGCCGTCGTTGAAGGCGTTGCGCACCTCGGGCCGGTTCAGCCAGACCTCGGCCACGTGCGGCCGCGGGCGCAGGATCTCGAGCGTGCTCATCGGTGTCGGCCTTGCGGGGGTTGTCAGTAGCGCTTCGCGGCGTGGTCGAGCATCACCTCGGTGGCGCCGCCGCCGATGCCCAGCACGCGCGCGTCGCGCCACAGGCGCTCCACCGGCGTGCCGGTCATGAAGCCCATGCCGCCGTGGAACTGCTGCGCGGTGGCGACGACCTCGTTGACGAGCTCGCCGGTCAGCGCCTTCAGCAGCGACACGTCCTGCACGATGTCGTGGCCCTGGGCGACGCGCCAGGCGCAGTGCCACGTGTAGGCCTCGGCGGCGCGCGTCTTCGCGTCGGCCATCGCCAGGCGCTGCCGCACCGCCTGCTGATCCCACAGCGGGCCGCCGAAGACCTGGCGCGAGCGGGCGTGCTCCAGCGCCAGCCGGACGGCCTGCCGGCAGTGGCCCACGGCCATGGCGGCCAGCGCGATGCGCTCGGTCTGGAAGTTCTTCATCACGGCGTAGAAGCCGCGGTGCTCCTCGCCGATCAGGTGGCTGGCGGGCACGCGGCAGCCGTCGAAGTGCAGCTCGGCGGTGTCGGAGCAGCGCCAGCCGGTCTTGTCGAGCTGCCGGCCGACGTGGAAGCCGGGCGTGCCGCGCTCGACCGCGAAGATGGAGATGTCGCGCGCGCCGGGGCCGGTGCGCGCGGCCACGAACAGCAGCTCGGCGTGCACGCCGTTGGTGATGAAGACCTTGCTGCCGTCGAGCACGTAGTGGCCGCCCTCGCGCCGCGCGGTGGTGCGGATGCCCGCGACGTCGGAGCCCGCGCCGGGCTCGGTGATGGCCACGGCGGTGATGGTCTCGCCGCGGCAGATGCCGGGCATCCAGCGCGCCTTCTGCTGCGCGTTGCCGCCGTGGTGCAGGTGGGGGCTGGCCATGTCGGTGTGCACGAGCACGGTGATGACGAAGCCGCCGTAGGTGCAGTCGGCCAGCGCGTCGGCGAAGGCCAGGTTGGTGAGCGCGTCGGCGTCGCCGCCGCCGTAGGCCCCTTCGTACATGAGCCCCAGGAAGCCGGCCTCGCCCATGCGCCGCAGCACGGCGCGCGGCACGCAGCCCTCGCGCTCCCAGGCGTCGGCGTGCGGCTCGACCTCGCGCGCCACGAAGCGGCGCACCTGCTCGCGCAGCAGCTCGTGCTCGGGCGTGAGGTGGGCGTTGCGCACGGCTGCGCTCACATGCGGAACACGCCGAACTGCGGCCGCTCGGGGATGGGCGCGTTCAGGCTGGCGCTCAGGCCCAGCGCCAGCACGCGGCGCGTGTCGGCGGGGTCGATGACGCCGTCGTCCCACAGCCGCGCGCTGGCGTAGTACGGGTGCGCCTGGTGCTCGAACTGCTCGAGGATGGGCTTCTTGAACGCGGCCTCCTCGTCGGCGCTCCACTGCCCGCCCTTGGCCTCGATGCCGTCGCGCTTGACGGTGGCCAGCACGCTGGCGGCCTGCTCGCCGCCCATCACGCTGATGCGCGCGTTGGGCCACATCCACAGGAAGCGCGGGCTGTAGGCGCGGCCGCACATGCCGTAGTTGCCGGCGCCGAAGCTGCCGCCGATGATGACCGTGAACTTCGGCACCGTGGCCGTGGCCACCGCCGTCACCATCTTGGCGCCGTGCTTGGCGATGCCCTCGCTCTCGTGCTTGCGGCCCACCATGAAGCCGGTGATATTCTGCAGGAACACCAGCGGCACCCGGCGCTGGCAGCACAGCTCGATGAAGTGCGCGCCCTTCATGGCGCTCTCGCTGAACAGCACGCCGTTGTTGGCCACGATGCCCACCGGCATGCCCTCGATGTGCGCGAAGCCGCACACCAGCGTCTGCCCGTAGCGCGCCTTGAACTCGTCGAACTCGCTGCCGTCGACGATGCGGGCGATGATCTCGCGCACGTCGAAGGGCTTGCGCGCGTCCACCGGGATCACGCCGTGCAGCTCGGCCGGGTCGGCGCGCGGCGGGCGCGGCGGCTGCAGGCGCAGCTGATCGGGCTTGCGCCAGTTGAGGTTGGCCACCACCTGGCGCGCCAGCGCCAGCGCGTGGTGGTCGTTCTCGGCCAGGTGGTCGGCCACGCCCGACAGCCGCGTGTGCACGTCGCCGCCGCCCAGGTCCTCGGCGCTGACCACCTCGCCGATGGCGGCCTTCACCAGCGGCGGCCCGCCCAGGAAGATGGTGCCCTGGTTGCGCACGATGATGGTCTCGTCGCTCATCGCCGGCACGTAGGCGCCGCCGGCGGTGCACGAGCCCATCACCACCGCCACCTGCGGGATGCCCTGCGCGCTGAGGTTGGCCTGGTTGTAGAAGATGCGGCCGAAGTGCTCGCGGTCGGGGAAGACCTCGTCCTGGTTGGGCAGGTTGGCGCCACCGCTGTCGACCAGGTAGATGCAGGGCAGGCGGTTCTCGCGCGCCACCTCCTGCGCCCGCAGGTGCTTCTTCACCGTCATCGGGTAGTACGTGCCGCCCTTGACGGTGGCGTCGTTGCAGACGATCACGCACTCCACGCCGCTGACACGGCCGATGCCGGCGATCACGCCCGCGCCGGGCGCGGCGCCGTCGTACAGCCCGTGCGCGGCCAGCGGCGCGAGCTCGAGGAAGGGCGTGTCGGGGTCGAGCAGCCCCTCGACGCGGTCGCGCGGCAGCAGCTTGCCACGCGCCACGTGCTTGGCGCGGGCGGCCTCGCCACCCCCGAGCGCGATCTGTGCGAGCTGGCGGTCGAGGTCGTCGACGAGGCCGCGCATCCACTCGGCGCTGGCCTTGAAGCTGTCGGAGCGGGGGTTGAGCTGGCTGGTCAGCACCGGCATCGTGTCTCCTCGTGCCGGCGCCCCGGACGGGCGCGGCGGGGTGTTCGTGGCGAGTTGACGTTTACGTCAACGTCAACCGGCCGAATGGTACACAGCGCGGCCGCCGCGGCGCGGGCCGGGCCCGGCCCCGGGGACGCTCAGAACGGGCCCCCGGCCAGCCAGCGCTCCATCTGCGGCAGCCGGTCGTTGCCCCAGAAGGGCTCGCCGTCGATGCGGAAGAAGGGCGCACCGAACACGCCCGCGGCCACGGCCTCGTCGTTGGCCTGCTTCAGCCGCGCCTTCCAGGCGGGGTCGCTCCAGGCGGCCTCGGCGGCGTCGGCGTCCAGGCCCTGCGCGGCGGCGAAGGCCTTCAGCGCCGCCGGCTCGTGCAGCGCGACGCCCTGCGTGAACACCGCGCGCAGGCCGGCCTGCGACCAGCGCGCCGCGGCCGATCCGGTCTCGCTGCCGCCCTGCCCGTCGGACAGCCACCAGAACACGCGCGCGGCGTTCTGCGTCGGGATGGGGAACACCGGCGGCGGCGCGTACGGCACGCCGTGGAAGCGCGCCGAGCGCGCGAAGTCGTGCAGCGAGTACTCGCGCTTGAGCGGGTACGACACGGGCGACTTCAGCTCGGCGGCCTGGAAGGTGGCGCCCAGCAGGATGGCGTGGCGGCGCACCGTGCGGCCGTGGCGCGCCGCGAGCGCGTCGATCCACTCCGAGGCGACGTAGGAGTAGGGCGACGAGAAGTCGAACCAGAAGTCGATGGGGGCGGGGGCAGGTCTGGCCATCGCGCTCACTCCAGCTTGATGCCGCGCCGCGTGATGATCTCGCCCAGCGTGCGCGCCTCGGCCTGCACGCGCGCGGCGGCCGCGGCGGCGTCGCTGCCCACGGGCTCCCAGCCGCCGGCCACGAAGCGCTGGCGCGTCTCGGCCTCCTTCATCACGGCGGGCACGTCGCGCGCCAGCCGCTCCAGCGCAGCGCGCGGCAGGCCGGCCGGCGCCACGAGCGCGTTCCACACCTCCAGCGCCGGCATCCGCACGCCCAGGTCGGCCAGCGCCGGCACGCCGGGGGCGAGCTCGCTCTTCGGGCCCGTCACGCCGATGGCGTGCAGCTTGCCCGCCTTGACCTGCGGCAGCGCCAGGCCCGGCGGCACCAGCGCCATCTGGATCTGCCCGCCCAGCAGCGCCGTCAGCACGGCCGGGTTGCCGTTGTAGGGCACGTGCACGGCGCTGGCACCGACGGCGCCGTTGACGAGCTCGCCGCCCAGGTGTCCCACCGAGCCGATGCCCACCGAGCCGTAGCTCCACTTGTCGCCCGCGGCGCGCGCCGCGGCCAGCCAGGCGGCGCCCTGCGGCTGCTCGGCCGGCGTCACCAGCACCAGCGGCGCGGTGGCCAGCAGCGAGACGACGGCGAAGTCCTTCGCGGGGTCGTAGGGCAGCCGGGGGTTGAGCTGCTTCGCGGTGGTGAGGTTGCCGTTGATGACCACGCCCAGCGTGTGCCCGTCGGTGGCCTTGGCCACGGCGTCGGCCGCCAGGTTGCCGCCGGCGCCGGGGCGGTTTTCCACCACCACCGGCTGGCCCCAGGCCTTGGCCAGGGCGTCGGCCAGCGCGCGCGCCGAGATGTCGGGCGTGCTGCCGCCGGGGAAGCCGACGAGGATCTTCACCGGCTGGCTCGGCCACGGCGCCTGCGCGTGGGCGGGGGCGGCGGCCGTCAGCGCCAGCGCGGCGGTGGCGGCCAGGGCCAGGAGTCGTCGGCGGACGGGGTTGCGCGGCGTCATGGGGTCTCCTCGGGGATTGGTTAGCCTAGTCGGCGGATTGTGCAAGCCCGCGCCGGTCCCGATGATCGAGTCCACCCTCAACCTGCTGCTGGCCGTGCCGGCCGTGGCCATCGCCGCGGCGCTGCGGCCCTGGCGCGCGCTGCGCGGCGCGCCGCCGTGGCCGGCGCTGGCGCTGTGGGCGCTGCTGCCGCTGCTGTGGTCGCTGGACGCCACCACCGCGTCGCCGCTGCTGCAGCCGCTGTCGGGCGCGTGCCTGCTGCTGCTGATGCTGGGCTGGCCGCTCACCGTGCTGGCCCTGCCGCCGGTGGCCGCCGTGATGCTGCTGGCGACGGGGCTCGACGCCGCCGGCGTGCTGCACCGCGTCGTCTGGCTCGGCCTGATGCCGGCGACGCTGGCGCTGGGCCTCGGGGCGCTGGTGCGGCACGCGCTGCCGCGCCACCTGTTCGTCTACATCCTCGGCCGCGGGTTCTTCGCCACCGCCATCGCGCTGGCGGCCAGCGGGGCGCTGGCGGCCTGGCTGTTCGGCGTGCCGGAGACGCTGCCCCTGGCCGACGTGGTGCTTGCGCGGCTGCTCGCCGCCTTCGGCGACGCCTTCATCACCGGCATGCTGGCCGCCATCTTCGTGGCCTTCCGGCCGCAGTGGCTGGCCACCTACGCCGACCGCCTGTACCTCAAGCCGCTGCTCTAGACGCGGCGCGCCGGGGGCTGCATCAGCGCCGCCAGAACTGCGGCGTGAACAGCACCAGCACGCTCAGCAGCTCCAGCCGCCCGAGCAGCATCGCGAAGGTGCACACCCAGGTCTGGAAGTCGCTCAGGCCGCCGTAGTTGACCGCCGGCCCGACGTCGCCCAGACCGGGGCCGATGTTGTTGACGCAGGCGATGACGGCGGTGAACGCGGTGACCACGTCCAGCCCGCTGAACAGCAGCAGCATCGTCAGGCCCACCAGCGAGGCGCCGTAGATCATCATGTAGGCGATCACGGCCTGCATCACGCGGTCGCTGACGGCGCTGGCGCCCAGCGTCACCGGGTTGACGACGTTGGGGTGGACGATGCGCACGAGCTCGCGCCGCGCCTGCTTCAGCAGCAGCAGCATGCGGATCATCTTGATGCCGCCGCCGGTGCTGCCGGCGCAGGTGGCGAAGCAGCCCAGCAGGATCATCAGCAGCGGCGCGAACAGCGGCCAGGCGGCGTAGTCGGTGCTGGCGTAGCCGGTGGTGGTGGCCACGCTGACGACGTGGAACACGGTGTGGCGCACCGCCTGCCAGGGCTCGGCGTAGGTGTCGTGCCACAGCAGGTAGCCGGCGATCAGCACGACGGCGCCGCCGATGGCGGCATAGAACGCCAGCACCTCGGGGTTGCGCAGCAGCGGGCCCGCCGAGCGCGCGCGCCACATCGCGAAGTACGACAGCAGGCTGATGCCGGCCAGCATCATGAACACCACCGCGATCATCTCCAGCAGCGGCGACTGGAAGTGCCCGAAGCTGGCGTCGTAGTTCGAGAAGCCGCCCAGGCTGACGGTGCTGCACATGTGCAGGAAGGCGTCGGTCCAGCTCATGCCGCCCAGCCGGTAGGCCAGGAAGCAGGCCAGCGACAGGCCGAAGTAGGTGCCCCACAGCACGCGCGCGGTGTCGGCGATGCGCGGGGTGAGCTTCTGGTCCTTCAGCGGCCCGGAGAACTCGGCCTTGAACAGCTGCGAGCCGCCCACGCCCAGCAGCGGCAGGATGGCCACCGCCAGCACGATGATGCCCAGGCCGCCCACCCACTGCATGAAGCAGCGCCAGACGTTGACGCTCAGCGGCAGCGCGTCCAGGCCCGCGATGGCCGTGGCGCCGGTGGCGGTGAAGGCCGACATGGCCTCGAAGTAGGCGTTGGTGACGCTCAGGCCCGGCACGGCCAGCACCAGCGGCAGCGCCCCGAAGGCCGGCAGCACGAGCCAGGTCATGCCCACGAGCACGAAGCCGTCGCGCGGCTGCAGCTCGCGGCGGAAGCGGCGCGTCGCCGCGCTCATCAGCAGCCCCACCGCGGCAGTGACGACGGTGGCGACGATGAAGGCCTGCTCGGCGTCGTCGTGCCGGCCCACGGCGAAGGCCAGCGGCACCAGCAGCAGCAGCGCGAACAGCACCACCATGCGGCCCACGAGCGCGAGGACGGCGAGCGCGCCCATGTCAGTGCGTCATCTCTCAGAACAGGAAGGTGGCGCTGACCTGGAACAGCTTCTCGACCTCGCGCACCATGCGCTTGCGGGGCACGAAGACGATCACGTGGTCGTTGGGCATCACCACCGTGTCGTGGTGGGCGATGATGACCTGCGGCTTGGCGTCGTCGCCGGCCTCGGAGCCGTCGGCGCGGTGCAGGCCGCGCACGATGGCGCCCACCTGCGCGCCCTTGGGCAGCGGCACCTCGTCGATGCGGCGCCCGGCGAACTTGCAGGTCTTGCGGTCGCCGCGCACGATGGCCTCCAGCGCCTCGGCCGCGCCCCGGCGCAGGCTGTGCACGGCCTCGACGTCGCCGCGGCGCACGTAGGCCAGCAGCTCGCCGATGACCGTCTGGCTGGGGCTGATGGCGATGTCAATGGTGGTGCCCTGCACCAGCTCGGCGTAGGCACGGCGGTTGATGACGGCCAGCACGCGCCGCGCGCCCAGCCGCTTGGCCAGCAGGCACGACATGATGTTGTCCTCGTCGTCGCCCGTCAGGCCGATGAAGAGATCCATGTCCTGCACGTTCTCGTCGCCGAGCAGGTCTTCGTCGGTGGCGTCGCCCTGCAGCACCAGCGTGCGGTTGGCCAGTTGCGTGCTGAGGTACTGGCAGCGCGCGGCGTTGGGCTCGATCAGCTTGAGCTGGTACTGGCCCTCGACCTGCCGCGCCAGCCGCAGGCCCACCTTGCCGCCGCCGGCGATCATCATGCGCTTGACGGGCTCGGCGCGGTGGCGCAGCGCGCCCAGCACGGTGCCGATGTGCTCGGTGGCGGCGAGCACGAAGACCTCGTCGCCGGGCTCGATGCGCGTGGCGCCGTCCAGCACCGGCAGCACGGTGTCCTGGCGGTAGATGGCGACGATGCGCATGTCCACGCCCGGCACCAGCGCCGGGATCTCGGCCAGGCTGTGCTGCACCAGCGGCCCGCCGGCCACCGCGCGCACCGCGATCAGGCTGACCAGGCCGTGCGCGAACTCCAGCACCTGCAGCGCCTCGGGGTACTCGACGAGCTTGCGGATGTAGGCGGTGACGGTCTGCTCGGGGCACAGCAGGTGGTCGACCGCGAAGCCGTCGCGCCCCATCAGCTCGCCGCCGTCCACGAACTCGGGGCTGCGCACGCGCGCGACGGCGGTGGGCACGTTGAAGCGCTGCTTGGCCACCTTGCAGGCCACGAGGTTGGTCTCGTCCATCGGGGCGCAGGCGATCAGCAGGTCGGTGTCCTCGGCGCCGGCCTCGGCGAGCACGCTGGGCTGGATGCCGTTGCCCACCACGCCGCGAAGATCGAGCCGGTCCTGCAGCGCGCGCAGCTTGACGGGGTCGCTGTCGACGACGGTGATGTCGTTCCTCTCGGACACCAGGCTCTCGGCCACGCTCTCGCCCACGCGGCCCGCGCCCAGGATCAGGATCTTCATGGCGCGCGAGTGTAGTCAGCGGGCCTGCCCAGCGCCGCCTCGAGCACGCGCAGCAGCACCGGCGCCAGCCGCGCGGCCAGCGTGGGGCCGCGGTCGCGCCAGGCGGCGGCCAGCGCGCCGGCCTCGGCCTGCAGC
>CAIKLM010000121.1 GCA_903828235.1 uncultured beta proteobacterium
CGGCCCCTGCCAAGGCCGACGGGGGCCCGCCGCCCGCGCTGCCGGCCGGGGCCCTGCGGCGCCCGCTGGTGGGCCGCGACGGCCGCGTCGGGGCCTTCGAGTGGCTGCTCACCGGCACGGCGCCCCGCCCGCCGGCCGACCATCAGGCGCTGTGGAGCGTGGCCGCCGCCGCCGGCGTGCCCGGGCTGGTGGCGCTGACGCTCGAGCAGGCGCGCGACCCGGCCCTGCAGGGTGCGCTGCCTGCCGGGCTGTGGCTGGCACTCGACCAACTGCCCGACGCCGAGCTCGTGGCCGCGCTGCGTGCGCGGGACGTGCGCGTCGGCGCGCCGGCCGGCCTGCCGGTGGCCGAGCCGTCGCTGGACTTCGTGGTGCTCACCGCCACCGGCGCCGGGCTGGACACCGTGCTGCTGGCGCAGCAGCGTTGGCGCGAGGTGCAGCCGCGCCTGTACGCCGTGGTGCTGGGTCTGACCTCGCTGGACGAGGCCGAGCAGTTGCTGGCGCGCGGCACCCACCTGGCCGGCGGCCGCCTGAGCCGCGCGCAGGCCACGCCGGCCACGCGGCCGCTGGGCGCCGCCGTGCACCGCATCTGCGACCTGCTGAGCCAGCTGGCGCAGGACGCCGACACCGCGCCACTGGCCGAGGCGGTGCGCGCCGATGTCGCGCTGGGCTACCGCCTGCTGCGCTACGCCAACAGTCCCGCCGTGGGCCTGCGCACGCCGGTCGAGACGGTGGAGCAGGCCATCGCCGTGCTGGGCCGGCGCGAGCTCACGCGCTGGCTGCAGGTGATGCTGCTCACCGCCGCGGCCATGCGGCCGGCGCAGCAGGCGCTGCAGCAGCACACGCTGATGCGAGCGCGGCTGCTGGAACGCCTGGCCGAGCGGCGCGGCGAGGCCGAGCCGGGTGCCTTCTTCACGCTGGGCCTGCTGTCGACGATGGACACGCTGATGGGCGTGCCGCTGCCCACGGCCCTGGCGCCGCTGCGCCTGCGCGAGGAGGCCCAGCAGGCGCTGCTCGAGCGGCGCGGGCCCTGGCAGCCGCAGCTGGCGCTGCTGGAGGCGCTGGAGGACCCCGACGAATCGCGCGCCTGGGCCGCGGCCCAGGCGCTGGGCCACGGCGCCGAGCTGGCCGACGAGACGGCGGCGGCCTGGGCCTGGGCGTCGGGGGTGGACACCAAGGGCTGAGACCCCAGCCCGCACAATGCGGGTCCCTTCCCCGGAGCCCACGCCCCATGCGCCTGCCGAACCGATACCCCCGCGCGCTGGCGGTCCTGGCGCTGGCCGCGGCCACCCTGCTGGCCGTGCCGGTGCCCGCCGCGCTGGCCGCCCCGGCCGCCGCCGGCACCAAGGGCCTGCCCTCCACCAACCTGCCCTGGATCAGCGCCGCGTCCGATGCCGAGATCGACGCCGCCTTCGCGCAGGCCTCGCGGCTGAACCGCCCGGTGCTGATGTACTGGGGCGCGAGCTGGTGCCCGCCGTGCAACCAGCTCAAGGCCACGCTGTTCAACCGCCAGGAGTTCGCCAACCTGGCGCGCCAGTTCGTCGCCGTGCACGTGGACGGCGACCGCCCCGGCGCGCAGCGCGTGAGCAGCCGCTTCAAGGTCAGCGGCTACCCGACGGTGGTGCTGTTCGCGCCCGACCGGCAGGAGATCACGCGGCTGCCCGGCGAGGTCGACGCCGCGCAGCTGCTGGCCGTGCTGGGCAGCGGCCTGAACGGCGGCCGCCCGGCGCAGGCCGTGCTGGCCGACGCGCTGGCCGGCAGGCCCGTGAGCGCCGCCGACTGGCGCGTGCTGGCCTACTACTCGTGGGAGACCGGCGAGTCGCAGCTGGTGCCCAAGGCCGACACGGCGCCCACGCTGGCCCGGCTGGCCGCCGCGCACGCCGCCACGCCCGGTGCCGACGCCGACACCACCACGCGCCTGTGGCTCAAGGCCCTGGCCGCCAGCGACGACGCGCCCGCGGCCAAGGCCGTCAAGCCCGACGCCGCGCTGCGCCAGCGCGTGCAGCAGGTGCTGGCCTCGCCGGCGCAGGTGCGCGCCCACATGGACGTCATCGGCGGCAGTGCGCCCGACCTGGTGCGGGTGCTCGAGCCCGACGCGCCGTCAGGCCCGAATCCGGCGCGCGACGCCCTGGTGGCCCAGTTCGACGCCGTGCTGCAGCGCCTGCAGGCCGACACCACGCTGTCGCGCAACGACCGCATGGGCGCGCTGTACAACCGCGTCATGCTGGCGCGGCTGGCGCTGCCCAAGGACGCCGTGCAGGTGCAGCTGGCCCCGGCGCTGGTGGCCGACGCGCGCCGCATCGTGGCCGAGGCCGACCGCGAGATCCGCGACGGCTACGAACGCCAGGCCGTCATCACCTTCGGCGCCGCCGTGCTGGCGCGCGCCGGGCTGTGGGACGACAGCGAGGCGCTGCTCAAGGCCAACCTGGCCCGCAGCCACTCGCCCTACTACCTGATGAGCCAGCTGGCCGGCAACTACCGCCGGCTGGGCCGCAACGCCGAGGCGCTGCAGTGGTACGCGCAGAGCTACGACCAGGCCGTGGGCCCGGCCACGCGCGTGCAATGGGGCGCCGGCTACGTCAACGCGCTGATCGACCTGGCGCCGCAGGAGACGGCGCGCATCGAGAAGGCCGTGTCGTCGCTGCTGGCCGAGGCTGGCAAGGACAGCGCCGCCTTCGAGGGCCGCAGCGCGCGCAGCTACCAGCGCGTGGCGTCCAAGCTGGCCACCTGGAACGCCGACGGCAACCGTGCCGCGGTGCTGGCGCGGCTGCAGCGCCAGCTCGACGGCATCTGCGCCAAGGTCGACGCCGCCGACGGCCAGCAGGCCACCTGCCGCGGGCTGCTCAGGCCGGCCGAGGGCAAGCCGGCCTGAACGTCAGCGGCCGTCGCGGCCGCCCCATTCGTGACGGGCAGGCTGCCTGACTTCGCGCAAGCCGCCCCGTGCGGCACGAGGCTAACGTCGAGTCGTCATACCCTCGAGAGGAGACGACATGACGCTCGAAGCCCCCCCCTTGCCCCGCCGGGCCGCCGCCCGGCCCGCTGTTGCCTGGCTCGGTGCCGCCGCGCTCGCCGCGGTGCTGGCCGCCGGCTGCGCATCGGCGCCGTCGCGCATCGGGACCTTCAGCCCTGCCTTGCCCGGCTCGTGGTCGACCATGTCGGCCACCAGCACCGGCAGCTTCGGCAGCGGCAACGAGCAGGTCCGCACCACGATCGGCCAGCGCACCTGGGAGGGCCGCACGGTGATCGCCCAGGAGACAGCGGGCGGCGCGATGCTGCTCGAGCCGGCCGACGGCCGCCGCATCGGCTTCGTCGATGCGAGCGGGCGTACCCAGTGGAAGCTCGATCCGCCGGTGGGCTTTCGCTACCCGATGGAAGTCGGCCAGGCGTGGACGGTCACCAGCACGATGACGCTCATGACGCCCCAGGGTCCGCGCCAGATCCCGGTGTCGAGCCAGTGGAAGGTGGTCGCCATCGAGGACGTGACCGTTCCCGCCGGCACCTTCAGGGCCCTGAAGGTGTCGGTCGTCGACACGATGAACGGCCGGGTCTGGAACGACGACACCTACTGGGTCGACGTGGCGCGCCAGTTCGGCGTGAAGACGCTGCAGGTGCGGCCGGCGTCCCACCCGCAGGGCGCCGGCACGCGCGAGTCGGTGCTGGTGGCCAACGACATCCGGCGCTGAGCGCGCCAGTGCGCGCCCGCGGCCGGGCAGGCCGTCGCCGTCGTGCTTGAGGGGGTCCAGGCGCCCTCGTCGGGGCCGCGCTCGAACAGCCGTCGCACGGGCAGGGCCGGAGCAGCGGCCCTTCAGCGCGGCCCCGGCCGCGCCTGCAGATAGCCCAGCAGGGCCCGCACGACGCGGTCGCGCAGGTCGGGCGACGGCGCACGGCCAGCCATCGCGTCGGCCTCGATCAGGGCCTTCGCGATCACGATGGCGTCGTGCACGTCGGCCGGCTGCAGCGGCGTGGCCAGTTCGCCGGCGTGCCGTTGCAGCAGCGTGGCCACGGCCGCGCCGATGCGCTGCTCGGACTCGCGCAGGCGCGCGCCCAGCGGCAGCCGCAGTTCCTCGTGGTCCAGCGCCGCCGCCAGCAGCGGGCGGCCGTACTGCTGCTCGATGCCGATCTCGGCCAGCGCCTGCAGCGCCTGGCGCAGCGAGCCGCCGTGCTGCGCCGCCACGCAGGCCTCGATGCGCTCGGACAGCGCCGACTGCTGCCGGTCGATCAGCGCCGCGATCAGGGCCGACTTGTTGGGGAAGTACTGGTACAGCGAGCCGACGCTCACGCCCGCCACTTCGGCCACCCGGTTGGTGTTGAAGCCCGCCAGCGACTCGCGCTCCAGAACGCGAGCCGCCGCCGTCAGCAGTGCCTCCACCGTGTCGGCCGAGCGCTGCTGGCGGGGCGACTTTCTCTGGCGAAGTTCGATGCGGGGCATGGCGGGCTTTCCGGGGAAAGGAACGCGAGTATGCGATATGAGCAATTGCTCGCATCATTTCGACAGCCGCCAAGACCCCGCCCGGGACCACGCGGCAAGGCCCGTCGCGGCGAGGCACCGGAGTGCCCCGCGCCGCCGTCACCCACCACCGCCAGGAGAGTCCACGATGCTTCCGAACGAACCCCACCCGCCCACGCTGGCGTCGCGCCGCCGCTTCCATGCCGGGGTGCTGGCCACGGCCCTCGCCGCCCTCGGCGGCGGCACGGCCACCGGGCCCGCGCAGGCGCAGGCCCAGGCGCAGGCGCGGTTGCGCCCCACCGCCCGCGACTTCGAGGGCCCGTACCGCCCGCCGAAGGGGACGGCCTGGGGCGGCGCAGACCTGCTGCACTCGCGCGATGCCGCAGCGGCCGGCTCGCCGCTGCTGCTGGTCGGGCGCGTGCTCGACACCGCGGGGCAGCCGCTGGGCGGCCTGCAGGTGCAGGCGTGGCAGGCCAACGCGAGCGGGCGCTACGACTACCACCCGGCCGAGACCCCCGGCCACGGTCGGCCCGACCCCGCCTTCCGCGGACACGGCCAGACCGAGAGCGACGCCGACGGCTGGTTCGCCTTCCGCACGGTGCGGCCCGGGGGCTACAAGCGCACGCTGTTCGGCTTCCTGCCCTGGACCTTCGTGCCCCACATCCACGTGGCGGTGCGCCGCGGCGGCAGCGACCTGCTGGTCACGCAGGCCGACCTGGACAAGGTGGCCGCGCACCGGCCGGCGCCCTCGCACGCCGACCACGGTCGCCTCCTGGCTTCCGACGCCATGCGGAGCCTGGCCGAGGCGGTGGGTGCCGCCGCCCTGGGCGGCGACCGAGCCGCCATCGAGATCATCCGCTTCGACGTCGTGCTAGATCTTGCGGCGTGAGCCTGCGCGCTTCACTTCAGCAGCCCCTCGGCCTTCAGCGCCTCCTGCACCGCCGGCCGCGCGGCCACGCGGGCCATGTAGGCCGACAGGTTGGGCAGCGGCGCGATGTCCACGCCCACGTACTTGCCCCAGCCGGCCACGGTGAACAGGTAGCCGTCGGCCACGGTGAAGCCCTCGCCCATCAGGTAGTCGCGGCCGGCCAGCTGCTGGTCGACCCAGGCCAGCTTCTCGCCCAGCTTGGCGCGGGCCAGGGCCTTGGCCTCTTCGGGCATGGCCGGGTTGAACAGCGGCGAGAAGCCCTTGTGCAGCTCGCTGGTGATGAAGTTCAGCCACTCCATCAGCCGGTAGCGGGCCATGGTGCCGGCGGCCGGCGCCAGGCCCTTGGCCGGCACCTGGTCGGCGATCCACTGCACGATGACCGGGCCCTCGGTGAGGCGCTGGCCGTCGTCGAACTCGAGCACCGGCACCTGGCTCTTGGGATTGATGGCGTTGAAGTCGCTGCCGTCGGCGAGCTTCTTGGTCTTGGTGCTGGCCATCGCCAGCTCGAAGGGCAGGCCCGCCTCACGCAGCGCGATGTGCGGCGACAGCGAGCAGGCGCCGGGGCTGTAGTAGAGCTTGGTCATCGGGAAATCGTCCTCGGGGTTGGCGCCGCGGCCCGGCCGCGGCAGGCCACGATGATGCGGCCGCGGCACGACCCGACGCGTTGCGGCGCTTTGATCGCTGCGTTCGCGCCCGCCGGCGGCGCGGCGCACAATTCGGGCATGAGCCGTCCCGTCCTGCCCGAAGACCGCCTGCACCCCGCCATCCGCCCGCGCGTGGCCGCCGCCAACGCCGACATCGTGCGCGAGGTCGAGGCGGCCATTGCCGCCGAGCCGGTGGTGGTGGTGGGCATGGCCTGGAACCCGTTCTGCAAGCGCGCCTGCCGCGCGCTGCAGGGCGCGGGCGTGGCGCACCGCTACCTGGAGTACGGCAGCTACACCTCGGAATGGCGGCGCCGCAACACGCTGAAGATGTGGACCGGCTGGCCCACCTTCCCGATGGTGTTCGTGCGCGGCACGCTCGTGGGCGGCGCGCAGGACCTGCAGGCGCTGATCGACTCAGGCGAGCTGAAGCGGCTGCTCGCGGGCTGAAGCCTCAATCCTCGGCCAGCAGCCGCAGGATCTCGCTGCCGTAGGCCTCGAGCTTCTTCGCGCCCACGCCGCTGATCGCGCCCAGGGCCGCCAGGCTGGCCGGCTGCCCGCGCGCCATCTCGGCCAGCGTGGCGTCGTGGAACACCACGTAGGCCGGCAGGTTGTGCTCGCGCGCCACCTCGGCGCGCCAGGCCTTCAGCCGCAGGAAGCGCTCGGTGGCGGCCTCGTCCAGCGGCAGCGGCGGTGCCTTGCCGGCGCCCGCCGTCCCGCGCTCCTTGCGCGTGCGGCCGCGCGGCGCGGCCTCGGGCGGCTGGCGCAGCCGCACCGGCACCTCGCCGCGCAGCACGGCGCGCGCGCTGTCGGTCAGCGCCAGCGTGCCGTACTCGCCCTCGGCCACCACGTGGCCCAGCGCGATCAGCTGGCGCAGCACCCCGCGCCACTGCGCCTCGGACACGTCGGCGCCGATGCCCCAGGTGGAGAGCTGGTCGTGGCCGTGCTGCGCCACCTTCTCGGTGCGCTTGCCGCGCAGCACGTCGATCAGGTGGCCGGCGCCGTAGCGGCCCGAGCCGGCGGCGTTGCGGAAGCGGTAGATGCCCGACAGCGCCTTGCGCGCGGCCTCGGTGGCGTCCCAGGTGGCGGGCGGGTTCAGGCAGTTGTCGCAATTGCCGCAGGGCAGGCTGGCTTCGCCGAAGTAGGCCAGCAGCCGCACGCGGCGGCAGTCGTGGGCCTCGCACAGCGCCAGCAGCGCGTCGAGCTTGCCGCGCTGCAGCCGCTTGAAGTCCTCGCCGGCCTCGCTCTCGTCGATCATGCGGCGCTGGTTGACGACGTCCTGCAGGCCGTAGGTCATCCAGGCGTCGGCGGCCAGTCCGTCGCGGCCGGCGCGGCCGGTCTCCTGGTAGTAGGCCTCGATGTTCTTGGGCAGGTCGAGGTGGGCCACGAAGCGCACGTCGGGCTTGTCGATGCCCATGCCGAAGGCGATGGTGGCCACCATCACCAGGCCCTCGTCGCGCAGGAAGCGGTCCTGGTGGCGGGCGCGCACGGCGGCGTCCAGGCCCGCGTGGTAGGGCAGCGCCGGGATGCCCTCGGCCTTGAGCCAGTCGGCGGTCTCCTCCACCTTGCGGCGGCTCTGGCAGTAGACGATGCCGGCCTCGCCCTCGTGCTCGTCGCGGATGAAGCGCAGCAGCTGCCGGCGCGGGTCGTCCTTCTCGGCGATGGTGTAGCGGATGTTCGGGCGGTCGAAGCTGGAGACGAACAGCCGCGCGCCCTGCAACGCCAGCCGCTCGACGATGTCGGCGCGCGTATGCGCGTCGGCCGTGGCCGTCAGCGCCATGCGCGGCACGCCCGGGAACTGCTCGGCCAGCGCCGAAAGGCCCAGGTATTCCTCGCGGAAGTCGTGCCCCCACTGGCTGACGCAGTGCGCCTCGTCGATGGCGAACAGGCTCAGCAGGCCGCGCTCGTGCAGGCTCTGCAACTGCGCCAGGAAGCGCGGCGTGAGCACGCGCTCGGGCGCGGCGTACAGCAGCACGGTGCGGCCGGCCAGCAGGTCGCGCTCGACGCGGCGCGCCTCGTCGCCGTCGAGCGTGCTGTTCAGGAAGGCCGCGGCCACGCCGGCCTCGTGCAGCGCGCCGACCTGGTCGTGCATCAGCGCGATCAGCGGGCTGACGACGACGGTGACACCGCGCCCGGCGCGGTGGCGCACGATGGCCGGCACCTGGTAGCACAGGCTCTTGCCGCCGCCGGTGGGCATCAGCACCAGCGCGTCGCCGCCGTCGCACACGTGCTCGACGATCGGCCCCTGCGGGCCGCGGAAGGCGGGGTAGCCGAAGACCTGCTGCAGCACCTGCAGCGCGGTCGATATGGCGGGTTCGGGGCTCAGCACGGCAGACATCGGGCCCGATTGTCGGTGAGGGATGGCCGGCGACGGCCGGCGCGCTCACACCCGCGGCTTGGGGCCCCCGTTCAGCGTTCCCCCTTGCGGTAGGGCTTCATCAGCGCCTGGGGGTAGTGGGCGCGCCGCGCCACCAGCACCAGCGCGACGATGGCCATCCCGTAGGGCAGCATCAGGTACAGCTGGTAGGGCAGTTCCAACCCGAGCACGCCGCCGCCGGTCTGCTGCAGGCGCAGCTGCAGCGCGTCGAAGAAGGCGAACAGCAGCGCGCCCAGCAGCGCCTTGCCCGGCCGCCAGCTCGCGAACACCACCAGCGCCACGCACACCCAGCCGCGGCCGTTGACCATGTTGGCGTAGAACGCGTTGAAGGCCGCCAGCGTCAGGAAGGCGCCGGCCACGCCCATCAGCGCCGAGCCGGCCATCACCGCGCCGGTGCGCAGGCCGGTCACGCTGAGGCCCTGCCCCTCGGCGGCGGCCGGGTTCTCGCCCACCATGCGGATGGCCAGGCCCAGCGGCGTGCGCATCAGCAGCCAGGCCAACAGCGGCACCAGCGCCAGCGCCAGCACCGTCAGCACGGTCAGCGAGTCCAGCAGCGGCAGCGGCGCCAGCGGCGGGAAGGTCTCCACCGTCGGCGGCCGCTCCACCCTGGGGAAGCTCACGCGGTAGGCGTAGGCGGCCAGCGCGGTGGCCAGCATCGTCAGCCCGAGGCCGGCCACGTGCTGCGACAGCCCCAGCCGCACCGTCAGCGCCGCGTGCAGCAGGCCCAGCAGCGCGCCGGTGCCCGCGGCCACCGCCACGCCGGCCCACAGGCTGCCCCCGGCGTGCACCGTGAGCCAGCCGGTGAAGGCGCCGGCGACCATGATGCCCTCGATGCCCAGGTTCAGCACGCCGGCGCGCTCGCACAGCAGCACCCCCAGCGTGCCCAGGATCAGCGGCGTGGCGATGCGCAGCACCGCGGCCCAGAAGGGCGCGGAGGTCAGCAGCTCGATCGTCTCGGCCATGGCTTTTCGGGCCCTCAGGTGCGGCGCAGCCGGTACTGCGCCGCCATCGTCGCCACCAGCGTGGCCAGCAGCGCCACGGCAACGATGACGTCGGCGATGGCCGTGGGCACGCCCACGGCGCGGCTCATGCCGTCGGCGCCCACCATCATGCCGGCCACGAACACCGCCGCCGCCACCACCGCCAGCGGGTGCAGCAGCGCCAGCATGGCGATGACGATGCCGCCGTAGCCGACGCCGGTGCTCATGTCCAGCGTCACGTAGCCGGCGCGGCCGGCCACCTCCACCACGCCGGCCAGGCCGGCCAGCGCGCCCGAGCCCAGCGCCACCAGCAGCGCGGTGCGTGCCACCGGCAGCCCCGCGAAGCCGGCGGCGCGCGCGTTCGCGCCCACCGCCCGCACCGCAAAGCCGAAGGCGCTGAAGCGCAGCAGCGCCCACAGCAGCAGCGCCGCGCCCAGCGCCAGCAGCAGGCCGGTGTGCACGCGGCTGCGCTCCACCAGCTTGTCGAGCTGCAACGCGTCCTGCACGGCCACGCTCTGCGGCCAGCCCATCGCGGTGGGGTCCTTCATCGGGCCGTCGAGCAGCGCCGAGACGGCCAGCAGCACGATGAAATTCATCAGCAGCGTCGTCACCACCTCGTCGACGCCGAAGCGGCCCTTCAACCACGCCGGCAGCAGCAGCAGCAGCGCGCCGGCCAGCATGGCCGCGGCCATCATGCCCGGCATCAGCAGCCACGGCGGGGCCTCGAAGCCCGTGCCGCCGTGCAGCCCGCCCACCGCCACCGCCGCCAGCGCGCCGGCGTAGAGCTGGCCCTCGGCGCCGATGTTGTAGAGCTTCGCGCGGAAGGCCAGCGCCGCGGCCAGCCCCGTCAGGATGAGCGGCGTGGCGCGCGTGAGCGTCTCGGTGAGGGCAAAGCGCGAGCCGAAGCCGGCCTCGAGCAGCGCGGCGTAGGCGCGCCCCACCGGCGCGCCGGCCCAGGCCACCAGCAGCGAGGCCACCGCCAGTGTGAAGGCCACCGCCGCCAGCGGCGCCAGGGCCAGCGCCGTGCGCGAGGGCACGGCGCGCCGCTCAAGCCGCCACGGCATCGGCGCCCTCCGCAGAAGTTCTCGCCGTGCCCGCCGAGCCGGCCATGGCCAACCCGATGGCCGCCAGCGTCCACTCGGCCGTCGGCCGCGCCGGCGTCAGCACGCCGCGGTGGATGACGGCGATGCGGTCGGCCAGCGCGAGGATCTCGTCGAGGTCCTCGCTGATCAGCAGCACCGCGCTGCCGGCGGCGGCGGCGTCGAGCAGCCGCTGGTGCACCTCGGCCACGGCGCCGACGTCCAGGCCCCAGGTGGGCTGGTCGGCGACGATGAGCACCGGCGGCGGGGCCGCCTCGCCGCCCTCGGCCGACAGGCCGCGCGGCATCAGCGCGCGGCCCAGGATCAGCTTCTGCAGGTTGCCGCCCGACAGCGCCCGCACCGGCGCGTCCAGGCCGCCGCCGCGCACGTCGAAGCGCTGCACCAGCCGCTCGGCGAAGGCGCGCGCCGCGCCGCGCCGCACCAGGCCCCAGCGCACGAAGGCGGGCTCGCGCTGGCGCTCCAGCAGCGCGTTCTCCCACAGCGCCATCTCGCCGATGCTGCCCACGGCGTGGCGGTCCTCCGGCACGCGCGCCACGCCGGCGGCGACGAAGGCCGCGGGCCGCGGCGACAGCGGCCGGCCGGCCACCTCGACCGCGCCGCCGGGGTGCGCGTGCACGCCGCACAG
>CAIKLM010000122.1 GCA_903828235.1 uncultured beta proteobacterium
CCTTAGGCGGTGTCCAGGCCCCTACCGATTTGGCGCGACCGGCAGGGATCGAACCTGCAACGCAGCCTTCGGAGGGCTGCATGATATCCATTTCACCACGGTCGCCGCGCGGCTGAGCCGGCGATTCTAGCCCGCGGCGGCCCGGTGTCAGGCTGCTGCAGGGGCGGCTTCTATAATCGACCGGTTTTGTCCGGCGCAGCCGCCGCGTGGGCCCAGGCCCCGGCAGCCGCGCCGCCCGCAGCACCCGAGCAGCATCACGGCACCACGATGAGCGAGCAGCACCCCGCGCCCGAATCCCACGACGGCCCCCACGAAGGCCCGATCCGCACCCCCAAGCAGCTGATCGCGACCGTGATCGCGTCGTTCGCGGTGCCGGTGGTGGCGATCATCATGCTCGCCAACTACGTCGACTTCGGCGCCAAGCCGGCCGCCGGCACTGCGGCGCTGGCCGAGGAGGCCGTGGCCAAGCGCATCCAGCGCGTGGGCACGGTCGAGATCCGCGACGCCTCGGCCCCCGCCGTGCTGCGCACCGGCGAGCAGGTTTACCAGGCGGCCTGCACGGCCTGCCACGCCGCCGGCGCGCCCAAGACGGGCGACGCCGCCGCCTGGGCCCCGCGCATCAAGACGGGCTACGAGGCGCTGCTGAACTCGGCGCTCAAGGGCAAGGGCGCCATGGCCGCGCAGGGTGGCGGCGAGTACAGCGACGTCGAGATCGGCCGCGCCGTCGTCTACCTGGCCAACAAGTCGGGAGGCAACCTGCCCGAGCCGGCCGCTCCGGCGCCGGCCGCCGCGGCCTCGAAGTGAGCCCGGCGCCGCGGCCCGTTCAGGCCTGCGGCAGCAGCTGGTAGCCAAAGCGCGCAGGCATCTGCGCGAACGGCAGTTCGACGGGCGCCCAGGCGCCCGTTTCGTCTTTCCCGGGGTCCTGCCCGGCCCCTTCCTGCAGCGCCGCTTCCACTGCGCACGCGGCCAGCGCCATGTCGGCCGTGTGCACCAGGCCGAAGCCCAGCGCGGTGTGGGCGAAAAGGCGCCCGTGTTCGTCCAGCCACGCCTGCTGCAGCGCGCCAGCGGCCTGCCCGGTGTGGGCCACCAGCGGGTAGCCCGGCGCGTCCTGCACGCGCCACACGTAGGGCGCGGCCTCGAGCTGCACGTACACGCGCTGCGGGCCGTTCTGGAAGAACCAGGCGCCGCGCTCGTCGGCCGCGTAGTTGCGGTGGATGAACTCGCGCAGCTTCTCGTGCGTGATGCGGCTGCCCTTGACGGCGGGGAAGGGTCCGGCCCGCTGCACGCGCTCGTCGCGCATGTACCACTCGCCGCGCGCGTCCAGCGCCAGCCAGCCGTGGCAGTGCGGCACGTGGGGCCACTTCCTCAGCGCCGCCTTGACGATCTCGTCCATGGCCCGATGCTCGCTCAGGCGTGCGCGGCCAGCCAGTCGGCCACGGCCGCGGGCATCTGCTGCACCCGCCCCGGGAAGCCGCCATGCGGAAAGCCCACGTGGCCGCCGCCCGCCGGCCGCCAGAAGCTGACGAAGCGGCCGGCCTGCTGCGGCCCGGGCAGCTCGTGCGCGGGCACGAAGGGGTCGTTGCCGGCGTTCAGCACCAGCGCCGGCACGCGCAGCCGCCCCAGGTGCGGCGCCGCCGAGGCGCGCGCCCAGTAGTCGGCCGTGCCGGCGAAGCCGTGCAGCGGCGCCGTGAAGGCGTCGTCGAAGGCGAAGATGGTGCGTGCCGCGGCCACGCGCTCGCGGTCGAACAGGCCCGGGTGCTGCCGCCACTTCTGCAGCGCCTTGGGGATCATGGTCGACAGGAACATGCGCGCATAGACGAGCCGGTTGAAGCCGCGGTCGATGGCGCGGCCGGCCGAGGCCAGGTCGATGGGCGAGCACACCGCGGCCACGGCGGCGGCGGTGGCCGCGGCGGTGTCGCCCGCTTCCTGCGCCCAGCGCAGCAGCGCGTTGCCGCCCAGCGAGATGCCCACCGCCAGCAGCGGCTGCGGGCTCGCGGCGCGCAGCCGCTGCAGGATCCAGCCGATCTCCTCGAAGTCGCCCGAGTGGTAGGCGCGCGGCCCGCGGTTGAGCTCGCCGCTGCAGCCGCGGAAGTGCGGCACGCTGAAGGCCCAGCCGCGCCCGCGCGCCACCGCCGCGAAGGCCTGCGCATATTGGCTGGCGCTGCTGCCCTCCAGGCCGTGGAACAGCACCAGCCGGCGCGGCGCGGCGGTCGCGCCCGTCAGGTGGTCGACGTCGATGAAGTCGCCGTCGGGCGTGGCCCAGCGCTCGCGATCGAAGTGCGGCGCCTCGCCCTCGAAGCGGCGCGCGTGCAGCGCGGCCCAGATGGTCTGCGCGTTGCCGCCGGGCAGCCAGAAGGGCGGCCGGTAGTCGAAACCCGCGGCCATGGGGTCAGTGAAGGGTGTTCGGCGCGTCGTGCCGCAGCGGCTCGGCCGGCTCCTGCGGCTCGGCGGGGCTGGCGTGGTGGGCGACGATGCGCCAGCCCCGGCCCGTCTTCACGTACACGTTGGTGGCCACCACCCAGCCCACCTGCCGGCCCTCGGGCGAGAGCACCTCGATGCGCTCGACCAGGTGGTGCACCGCGCTGCCCATCTGCTGCAGCCGGTGCACCTGCTCGGGCATCACCGGGATGCCGCTGCTGGCGAAGATGGCCTCGAAGCTGGCGCGGATGGCCGCCGGCCCCACGAGCCGGCCGCCGCCGCCCGGGTGCACGCACACCACCTCGTCGTCGTCGGCCCACAGGGCCATCAGCGCGTCGAGGTCGCCACGCTGCAGCGCCTCGTAGAAGGCGGCCTCGACGTCGTCGGGGCTGGCAAACAGCGCGGCGGCGGGCGGGGGTGGCATGGCGGCGGCCCGGGGTTGCGGCGCTTCAGCGGAAGACCACGCACTTGCGGCCGTCGACGAGCACGCGGTGCTCCAGGTGCCAGCGCACGGCCCGCGCCAGCACCATGCACTCGATGTCGCGGCCGGCGGCCGTGAAGTCCTCGGCCGACATCGTGTGGTCCACGCGCTGCACGTCCTGCTCGATGATGGGGCCCTCGTCGAGGTCGGCCGTCACGTAGTGCGCGGTGGCGCCGATGAGCTTGACGCCCCGCGCGTGCGCCTGGAAGTAGGGCCGCGCGCCCTTGAAGCTGGGCAGGAAGCTGTGGTGGATGTTGATGGCGCGGCCGGCCAGCGCCGTGCACAGCTCGGGGCTCAGGATCTGCATGTAGCGCGCGAGCACGACGAGGTCGATGCGCTCGCGCTCGACCAGCGCCTCGACCTCGCGCTCCTGGGCGCGCTTGGCGGCCTCGCGCGAGGCCGCGGCCGTCGCGCCGCCGGCGGCCGGCAGCGGCAGGTGGTGGAAGGGGATGCCGTAGCTCTCGGCCAGCGAGCGGTGGGTCTCGTGGTTGCTCACGATGGCCGGGATGTCGGCCGCCAGCGAGCCGCTCTTCCAGCGGAACAGCAGGTCGTTCAGGCAGTGGCCGTGCTGGCTCACCATCAGCAGCACCCGCGGCCGCGCGGCCAGGGCGTGGAAGCGCGCCGCCATGCCGAACTGCTGCACGGTGTGCGCGAACAGGCCCTGCAGCGTGGCCACGCTGGCCAGCTGCGGCGGCGCCTGGAAGTGCACGCGCATGAAGAACAGGCCCGACGCACCCTCGCCGTCGAGGTCGCCGAACTGCTGCGAATCGACGATGTTGCAGCCGGCCTGGTACAGCAGGCCGGAGACCGCGTGCACGATGCCCTTGGCATCGGGGCAGGTCACGGTCAGCACGAATTGGTGGTCAAGGCTCATCGGCCGGGATTGTAGGGATCGCCCTGATGCCGCCCTGGGAACGGGCCGCCAGGGCCGAATATGTAGTTTGGCTACTAAATCTGTGGCGACTACAGGGCAACTACACGGGCTTGGCGCGGGTTTGCCCGGTGTAAGCATGTAGTTTTGCTTCAATAGCATGCGCGGCGATCGCTGGAGAGTCGACCGATGACGCTGTTGTGGAACGGGCTGCGCGCCCGCCTGGCCCCGTGCTTCGCGGGCCTGATGCTGGTGCTGTTGGCCGCTTGCGGCGGCGGGGGTGGTGGTGGGGCCGAGACGCCGGCGCCGCCCCCGCCGCCGCCGACCGACGCGCGGCTGGCCCTGGGCGACGGCGCCTGGCAGACCGTGCTGAGCGCCGTGCCCACGGCGCCGGGCGGCGGCGGGGGCGGCGGAGGCGGAGGCGGAGGCGGCGCCACGCCCACCACGCTGACCATCCACTACAAGCGCACCGCCGGCGACTACGACGGCTGGACGCTGCACACCTGGGACGCCGCCGTCGAGACCACCTGGACGGCCGGCCGCGTGGGCACGGCCACGGCCTTCGGCCGCAGCTACGAGGTGCCACTGTCGGCCACCAGCGGCAGCGTCGGCTACATCTTCCACAAGGGCGACGACAAGGACCACGGCGGCGCCGACCAGCGCTACACGCTGCAGCCCGGCCGCAACGAGATCTGGCGCATCCAGGGCGACCCCGCCACCTACACGCGCAACCCCGAGGGCGCCGCCACGCCCGACATCCGCACGCTGCGCGTGCACTACAAGCGCTTCGCGGGCGATTACGCCGGCTGGGGCCTGCACCTGTGGCCCACGAGCGGCATCGACACCAGCCGCCTGCCGGCGGGCGTGGCCATCGACCAGTGGACCAACCCCGTGCGCTTCGAGCAGATGCCCGGCTACGCCGCCGGCAGCGGCGAGGTGGTGTTCGACATCCCGGTGCTCAACCCCACGGGCGACGCCACGCGCACCGGCGTGGAGTTCATCATCCACGGCCTGCCGCCCAACCAGGACGACAAGGACGGCCGGCCCGACAACATCCGCGTCGCCTTCGGCAGCCTCACGATCAGCGGCCAGGTGGGGCAGGTGTGGCTGGTGCAGGGTGACCCCACCGTCTACCTGAGCCCGCCCGACACGCGCCGCGCCAGCACGCGCGACGCGCGCGCCTTCTGGCTCGACCGCTCGCTCATCCAGTGGCCGCGCGTGGCCGCCGGCGGCACGGTGAAGCTCTACCACTCGGCCACCGGGCAGATCGCGGCACCGCTGGACGGCACCGTCAGCGGGGCCGACGGCGCCGTCACGCTCGGCGTCTTCACCGGCAGCGTGCCGGCGGCGCTGCGCGAGCGCTTCAAGTGGATCGACGCCGGCGCCGTGTTCAGCGTGCCCGCGGCCGACCGGGCGCGCGTGCCGGCGCTGCTGAAGAGCCAGATCGTCATCGTCCAGGAAGACGCCGCCGGCAAGGTGCAGAACGCCACCACGCTGCAGACGCCGGGCGTGCTCGACGACCTGTACGCCACGGCCGCCGACGTGCGCGACCTCGGCGTGAGCGTGGGCGGCTTCGGCACGCGCTTCAAGCTGTGGGCGCCGACGGCGCAGAAGGTCTACGTCTTCACCTACGAGACGCCCACCAGCGCCGCCGCCACCGTCGACGAGATGGAGATGGACCCCGCCACCGGCGTGTGGAGCGCCACGCGCGCGGCCGACCTCAGCGGCCGTTACTACCGCTACGGCGTGGAGGTGTTCGTGCGCGGCGTGGGCGTGGTGCGCAACCTCGTCACCGACCCGTACTCCGTGAGCCTGTCCACCAACAGCAAGCGCAGCTGGATCGGGAGCCTGCAGTCGCCGGCCACCAAGCCGGCGGGCTGGGACGCCTCGGCCGTGCCCGCGCGCGTGGCCGCCGCCACCGACATGGTGGTGTACGAGCTGCACCTGCGCGACTTCTCGGCGGGCGACACCACCGTGCCGGCGGCCGAGCGCGGCAAGTACACGGCCTTCGCGCGCAGCGACAGCGCCGGCATGCGCCACCTGCGCGCCCTGGCCGAGGCCGGCGTGACCGACGTGCACCTGCTGCCGGTGTTCGACATCGCCAGCGTGCCCGAGACCGGCTGCACCACGCCCAGCCCGGGCGGCGCGCCCGACAGCGAGGCGCAGCAGGCGGCCGTGAGCGCCGGCGCCGCTGGCGACTGCTTCAACTGGGGCTACGACCCGCTGCACTTCAACGCCCCCGAGGGCAGCTACAGCAGCAACCCGGCCGACGGCGCGGCGCGCGTGCGCGAGTTCCGCCAGATGGTGATGGGCCTGCACGCCGCCGGCCTGCGCGTGGGCATGGACGTGGTCTACAACCACACCACCGCCAGCGGCCAGAACGAGAACAGCGTGCTCGACCGCGTGGTGCCGGGCTACTACCACCGGCTCACGGCCGACGGCACGGTCACCAACAGCACCTGCTGCGACAACACGGCGCCCGAGCACCGGATGATGGGCCAGCTGATGATCGACTCGGCAGCGCTGTGGGCGCGCGAGTACAGGATCGCCAGCTTCCGCTTCGACCTGATGGGCCACCTGCCGCGCCCGGTGATGGAGAGCCTGCGCGACGCGGTCAACGCCGCCGCCGGCCGCGAGGTGCAGCTGTTCGGCGAGGGCTGGAACTTCGGCGAGGTGGTCAACGACGCGCGCTTCGTGCAGGCGCGGCAGGGCGGCCTGGCCGGCAGCCGCATCGGTGCCTTCGGCGACAAGCTGCGCGACGCCGTGCGCGGCGGCGGCTGCTGCGACAGCGGCGGCGCGCTCGTCTCCGAGCAGGGCTGGGTCAACGGCCTGCACTACGCGCCCAACGCCAGCGCCGGCAGCCGGCCGCTGAACGACCTGCGCTGGCGCGGCGACCTCATCAAGGGCGGCCTGGCCGGCAGCATCGAGGACTTCACGCTGCTCACGCACTGGGACGCCACCGTGCAGCTGAAGGACCTGGGCGGCGTTGGCTTCGCGCGCCAGCCCGACGAGGTGGTGAACTACGTCGAGAACCACGACAACCTGACGCTGTACGACATCAACGCGCTCAAGTTGCCGCGCGGCACCAGCGCCGCCGACCGGGCGCGCGCGCAGATCCTGGGCGTCTCCACCGTGGCCTTCGCGCAGGGCATCGCCTACGTGCACGCGGGCGTGGAGTTCCTGCGCAGCAAGAGCCTGGACCGCAACAGCTACGACAGCGGCGACTGGTTCAACGCCTACGATCCCACGGGCGCCACGCACAACTTCGGCGTCGGCCTGCCGCGCGCGGCCGACAACGGCGCCGACTGGGCGCTGCTGCGGCCCTTCCTGGCCGATGCCTCGCTGAAGATGGACGCCGGCACCATCGCGTGGACGCAGGGCGCCTTCAAGGACCTGCTGAAGATCCGGGCCAGCACGACGTTGCTGCGGCTGCGCACGGCGGCCGACATCCGCGCCCGCCTGCGCTTCCACAACCTGGGTTCATCGCAGCAGCCCACGCTGCTGGTGGGCCACGTCGACGGCGCGGGCTACGCCGGCGCCAACTTCGCCGAGCTGGCCTACTTCATCAACGCCGGCCTGGGCGACGCGACCGTGGCGGTGCCGGCGCTGGCCGGCAAGGCCTTCGAGCTGCACCCGGTGCACGTGACCGGCACCGACCGACGCGCCGCCACGGCCACCGTGGCCACGGCCAGCGGCAGCTTCACGATCCCGGCGCGCACCGCGGTGGTCTTCGTCGTGCGCTGATCGCCGAATCCCCGACCGGGGCCCGCGCAGCCCCGGCTGTGGCATCCTGCCGGGCTCGGCCGCCGAGGGCGGCGCGCGACGGGGTGCCCGATGAACAGCATGGACGTGGAAGTGGTCCGCACCGCGATGGACTGGATGAACCGGGGCCATCGCGTCGTGCTCGGCACGGTGGTGCGCACCTGGGGATCGAGCCCGCGCCCGCCGGGCAGCCTGATGATCATCCGCGACGACGGGCAGGTGGCCGGTTCCGTCTCGGGCGGCTGCATCGAGGACGACCTGATCGACCGCGTCAAGCGCGGCGAACTGGCGCTGCGCCTGCCGCAGGCCACGACCTACGGCGCCAGCGCCGAGGAGGCGCAGCGCTTCGGCCTGCCCTGCGGCGGCACGGTGCAGATCGTGCTGGAGCCGCTGAACGCCGGCAGCCGCCTGCGCGAGCTGCTGGCCGCCATCGAGGAGCACCGCGTCGTGCGCCGCCGGCTGGAGCTGTCCACGGGGCTGGTCTCGCTGGCGCCCAACCTGCAGGGCGACGAGGTGCTGTTCGATGGCAAGGCGCTCGAGACCGTGCACGGCCCGCGCCTGCGCCTGCTCGTCATCGGCGGCGGGCAGCTCAGCCGCTACCTGGCCAGCTTCGCGGTGATGCTCGACTACCGCGTCACCGTTTGCGACCCCCGCGACGAGTACCACGAGGGCTGGGAGGCGATGGAGGGCGTGACGCTGTCGCGCCAGATGCCCGACGACCTCGTCATCGCCATGCACCTCGACGCCATGAGCGCCGTGGTGGCCGTGACGCACGACCCCAAGCTCGACGACCTGGCGCTGATGGAGGCGCTGAAGACGCCGGCCTTCTACGTCGGCGCGCTGGGCTCGCGCCGCAACAACGACAGCCGCCGCCTGCGCCTGCTGGACTTCGACGTCAGCCGCGACGAGGTGGCGCGGCTGCGCGGCCCCGTGGGCCTGAACGTGGGCGGGCTGACGCCGCCGGAGATCGCCATGAGCATCGTCGCCGAGATGACGGCGGTGCGCCGCGGCGTCGACCTGGCAGGGCCGCTGACGGACTGGTCGGCCTCCGAGACGGCCTGCCGCACGGCCTGAGCGGCGCGGGCCCGCGGCGGCATGGCCACCGAGAGCGACCCCTCCCGCTTCGCCCCGGCGGGCGACGACGGCGAGCGCACCATGATCCGGGTGCCGCGCAGCCGCATCACGGTGGCGGCGCCGCGCACGGCCTGGGTGCACGACCTCGTCTACACCGACGAAGCCGGCGCCGTGCAGCGCCAGCGCCTGCAGCCCGGCGTGCCGGTGCGCATCGGCCGGCGCGCGCCCGCGGAGCTGCAGTTCCGCGACGCCGAGGTCTCGGGCCTGCACTGCGAGCTGCAGCTGCACGGTGACGAGCTCGTGGTCGTCGACCGCGGCAGCACCAACGGCACCTTCGTCGACGGCCGGCGCATCCACGGCCCCGAGCCCGTGCCGCACGGCGGCGTGCTGCAGGTGGGCAAGCAGACCCTGAAGCACGAGTTCCGCGACGAGCACGAGCTGGTGCAGAGCCAGGAGCTCGACCGCGACCTGGCGCGCGCCAGCCACTACGTGCAGAGCCTGCTGCCGCCGCCGCTGCTGCACGGGCCGGTGCGCGTGCAGTGGCACTACCAGCCCTCGGCCCGCGTGGGTGGCGACGCCTTCGGCTACCACCACCTCGACGAGCACCGGCTCGTGCTGTACCTGGCCGACGTCTCCGGCCACGGTGTCGGCGCGGCCATGCACGGCGTGGCGGTGTTCAACACGCTGCGGCAGCAGAGCCTGCCGGGGGTGGACTTCGCCGACCCCGCGCAGGTGCTGGCGCGGCTGAACGACCAGTACCCGATGGACGGCCACGGCGGCATGTTTTTCACCATCTGGTACGGCGTGCTGGACCTGCGCACGCTGGAGATCGAGTTCGCCGCCGCCGGCCAGCACCCGGCCTACGTGGCGCGGCCGGGCCGCGACGGGCTGCTGCCGCTGGTGACGCGCAACCTCGTCATCGGCGCCATGCCCGGCATGGCCTACGCCAAGGCGCGCGCGCAGCTGGCGCGGGGCGACCGGCTGTACCTGTTCAGCGACGGCGTGTTCGAGATCGTCACGCGCGAGGGCCTCACCTGGCAGATCGACGACTTCCTGCCGCTGCTGGGCCGCCCGCCCGCCCCCGCCGCCGACGGCGTGGCCACCGAGGCCGGGCAGCTGTACCGCACCGTTCGGGGGCTTGCGCGGCCGGGCCCGCTGGACGATGATTTTTCGATGGTGGTCGCCCAGCTGGCCTGAGCAGGGTCGGCGGCGACGCCACAATCGCGGCCAACGAGATTCCGGGGAAGCCGATGGACATGTCCGTGGAGGAGTTCGCCGGTGGCGCGCTGTGCGTCGTGCTGCAGGGGCGCCTGGACACCGTCGGCGTCGACAAGGTCGAGGCCCGCTTCAAGGACAGCGTGCTCGGCGTGGACCGCGACGCCGCCGTCGACCTGGGCGCCGTGAGCTTCCTGGCGTCCATGGGCGTGCGGCTGATCATCGCCACCGCCCGCGCTCAGCGGGCGCGGGGCCGCAACCTCGTGCTGTTCGGCGCCAAGGCGCAGGTGCAGAGCACGCTGCAGATGGTGGCGCTGGACCAGATCATCCCCGTGCTGCCCGACCGCGAGCAGGCCCTGGCCCGGCTGGCGACCTGAAGGCTGCGGCGCCCGCCCCCGATGAACAACGCCGCGCCCTCGCTGCTGATCCCGATGACGGCCGACATCGGCGGCCTCGAGATCGCGCGGCTGCAGGCCCGGCAGTTCCTCGAGAACAACCGGGTCGACGAGCACACGGTGGCGGGCGTGGAGCTCATCATCGAGGAGGCCGTCACCAACACGCTGCGCCACGGCTACGGGGCCACCGCCGCCGAGGATCACCAGGTGGAGCTCGAGCTGCAGATCGAGCCGCACGAGGTGCGGCTGCTGATCGTCGACGACGCCGGCCCCTTCGACCCGATGGACGCCGACGCGCTGCTGCTGCCCGAGACGCTCGACGAGGCGCCGGTCGGCGGGCTGGGCCTGCTGATGATCCGCAACACCGCCAGCAGCATGGCCTACGAGCGGCGCGACGGCTTCAACCGATTCCTGGCGACGGTGACGCGGCGCGGGCCCGACGGCGAGCTGCTCTGAGCGCCCCGGCGCGTCAGCGCAGGTGGGCGGCGTCGGGCAGCTCGTTGGGGTTGGCCTGGCCCGCGGCCAGCGGAAAGTGCGCCACCAGCAGCGCGTCCACGCGGTCGACGGCCTGCGCCAGGCCGTCCTCGAAGCGCCCGGCGCGGAAGGCCTCGCGCATGCCCGCCACCAGCTGCTGCCAGGTCTCGGGCGGCACTGCGCGGGCCAGGCCGCGGTCGGCCACCACCTCGATGGCGTGCTCGGCCAGCAGCAGGTAGATCAGCACGCCGTTGTTCTGCTCGGTGTCCCAGACGCGCAGCTTGCCGAACATCGTGACGGCGCGCTGCCGCGGCGTGGCGTCGCGCCACAGGTAGGACAGCGGCAGCCCGGCCTCCACGCACAGGCGGATCTCGCCGCTGTGGCGCCGCTCGCTCATCGCCACTCGCTGCTCCAGGCGCAGCAGCGCCTCGGGGCCGAGCGCGCGCGCGGCGTCGGTCTCGTCGGTCCAGCGGTGCTTGAGGATGCGAAGCCAGCGGTTCATCTCAGTTGCCCTCACCAGTCGCCCGAGGCGCCACCGCCGCCGAAGTCGCCACCGCCGCCCGACGAGAAGCCGCCGCCCCCGCTGCCCCAGCCGCCGCCGCCGCCGCTCCAGCCGCCGATGTGCGGCAGGCTGCGGCTGCCGCGGCCCATGCGCCGCGCCACCGAGCCGATGCCCAGGATGCCCACCAGCACCAGCGCCGCCACGGTCGCGCCCAGGGCGATCAGCAGGCTGCCGGTGATCCACCAGCCCAGGCCGCCGGCCGCGCCGGCCACCAGCATCGAGCCGAGCTTGCGCCCGAAGATCGCGGTCAGCACCTGCCCGGCCACGGCCACGGCGACGAAGAAGAACACGGCCAGGCCTTCGAGGTCGGTGCCGCCGTCGCCAGCCCCAGGCGCCCCGGGAGTTCCGGGCTCAGGCAGGTTCTCGCCGCGGATGCGGGCCTCGAGCTGCTCGACCGCGGCCATCAGGCCGTCGCCGTAGCGGCCCTCGCGGAAGGGCGCGCGCATGGCGCGGTCGATGATCTGGCGCGCCGCCAGGTCGGGGATCGCGCCCTCCAGCGCCTTGGCCACCTCGATGCGCACGCGGCGGTCGTCGCGCGCCACCACCACGAGCACGCCGTCGCCCACCGCGCGGCGGCCGATCTTCCAGGTGTCGGCCACGCGCTGCGCGTAGGCGGCGATGTCCTCGGGCGCCGTGGTGGCCACCATCAGCAGCACGATCTGCGGCCCGGCCTGGGCCTCGAAGGCGGCCAGGCGCTGCTCGAGCGCGCTGCGCTCGGCGGCCGACAGCGTGCCGGTGGTGTCGATCACGCGCGCCGTCAGCGCCGGCACCGGCTGCACGTCCTGCGCGTGCAGCGGCAGCGCGGTCACGGCCGCGAGCAGGGCCAGCGCGGCCGCCAGCCAGGCGCGCAGGGCGCGCATCACGCCGGCTTCAGCGCGAGGCGGCGGGCGCGGCCGGCGCCGCGGGCTTGTCGAAGCTCACCGCCGGCGGCGCGCTGATCGCGGCCTCGTTCTGCACCGTGAAGCTGGGCTTGACCTCGTAGCTGAAGACCATGGCTGTCAGGTTGGTCGGGAAGCTGCGCGCCAGCGTGTTGTACTGCTGCACCGTCTTGATGTAGCGGTTGCGCGCCACGGTGATGCGGTTCTCGGTGCCCTCGAGCTGCACGCGCAGGTCCTGGAAGCCCTGGTTGGCCTTCAGGTTGGGGTAGTTCTCGGTGACCATCATCAGCCGGCTCAGCGCGCTGCCGAGCTCGCCCTGCGCGGCCTGGAAGCGCTGGAAGGCCTGCGGGTCGTTCAGCGTCTCGGGCGTCACCTGGATGCTCGTGGCCTTGGCGCGCGCCTCCACCACCTTCGTCAGCGTCTCCTGCTCGAAGTTGGCCTCGCCCTTGACGGTGGCCACGATGTTCGGGATGAGGTCGGCGCGCCGCTGGTACTGGTTCAGCACCTCGCTCCAGCTGGCCTTGACCTCTTCGTCGAGGCGCTGGAAGTCGTTGTAGCCGCAGCCGGCCAGCACGCCGGCCAGGCCCAGCACGGCGGCCAGGCGGACCGCGCGGGCGCGGATCGAAGAGGTCGGGGTCATGGTGCGCTCCTGCTGGACCGGCGGCCAGCTCGCCGGGCGGCGCGATGCTACCCGCGGCTGCCAATGTGGGGCGCGAGAATCGGCCTTCAAGGATGGTGGACCCGGGGGGTGGTGTTGGCGGATGCGCTGCAACAGGCGCTGCGGGGCGCGAGCCAGGGGCCGCCCGTGGCCGATGCGCTCGCGCCGCGGCGCGCGGTGCTCGTGGTGGGAGCCGGTGGCGCGCTGGGCTCGGCCGTGCTGGCCGAAGCGCTGGTGGCGGGCCGCTTCAGCCGCGTGGCCGCGCTGGTGGCGGCACCGCTGGCCAGCACCGTGCTCGGCCTGGTGCCGCTCGGGCAAGCCGATCTGCACGCCGGCCGCGGGCCGGCCGCCGACGTGGCCATCGTGGTGTTCGACCGCGAGCGCCGCAGCAACGGCCGCGACGACGCCTTCGCGATGCCGGGCCCCGGGCAGCTGCTGGCCCTGGCGCGCACGCTGCACGCACGCGGTACGCGCGACCTGGTGCTGCTGATGCCCCACGCCCCGGCGCTGCTGCCGCAGGCCCTGGCCCAGGGCCTGGCGACGCTGGACGAGGCGGCGCTGGCGGGCCTGGGCTTCGAGCACCTGGTGATCCTGCGCGCCGCCCGGCCCGACGGCGGTGCGCGGCCCGATGGCTGGCTGGAGCGCCTGGCGCGCGCGTGGCTGCAGCAGCTGCACTGGATGGTGCCCACGCGACAGCAGCCGCTGCGCCCGGCGGCGCTGGCGCGCTGCGTGGCCGAGCTGGCCAGCGCCCTGCCCGGCACGCCGCCGGGCACGCGCGTGGTGGCGCCCGAGACGCTGTGGGAGTGGGTGCAGGCGCTGGAGGACCGCCCGCGCGGGGCCGCGGGCCCGGCAGCGGGCGCGCCGTGAACCGGGCGGGGCGCTGGCGATAATGCCCGGCATGTGGCCGACCCTCATCAACGACACCTTCCTGCGCGCCTGCCTGCGCCAGCCCACCACCCACACGCCCATCTGGCTGATGCGGCAGGCCGGTCGCTACCTGCCCGAGTACCGCGCCACGCGCGTGAAGGCCGGCAACAGCTTCATGGGCCTGGCCACCAACGTGCAGTACGCCACCGAGGTGACGCTGCAGCCGCTGGACCGCTACGCGCTCGACGCGGCCATCCTGTTCTCGGACATCCTCACCGTGCCCGACGCCATGGGCCTGGGCCTGAGCTTCGGCGCCGGCGAGGGCCCCAAGTTCGCACACCCGGTGCGCGACGAGGCCGCGGTGGCTGCGCTGGCCGTGCCCGACCTGGACCGGCTGCGCTACGTGTTCGACGCCGTCACCAGCATCCGCCACGCGCTGAAAGGCCGCGTGCCGCTGATTGGCTTCTCGGGCAGCCCCTGGACGCTGGCCTGCTACATGGTCGAAGGCGGCGGCAGCGACGACTACCGCCTCGTCAAGAGCATGCTCTACGGCCGGCCCGACCTGATGCACCGCATCCTCGACGTCAACGCGCAGGCCGTCACTGCCTACCTCAACGCGCAGATCGAGGCCGGCGCGCAGGCCGTGATGGTGTTCGACAGCTGGGGCGGCGTGCTCGCCGACGGCGTGTTCCAGCGCTTCAGCCTGGAATACACGCGCCGCGTGGTGGCCGGCCTGAAGCGCAGCCACGAGGGCCAGACCGTCCCGGTGATCGTGTTCACCAAGGGCGGCGGCCCCTGGCTCGACGAGATCGCGGCCATCGGCGCCGACGTCGTCGGCCTGGACTGGACGGTGAACCTGGGCGCGGCGCGCGCGCGCGTGGGCAGCCGCGTGGCGCTGCAGGGCAACCTCGACCCCATGGTGCTGTTCGCGCCGCCCGGGGCCGTGGCGCGCGAGGGCATCGCCGTGCTCGACAGCTTCGGCCGGCCGCAGCGCCCCGACGGCACCTGGGACGGCCACATCTTCAACCTGGGCCACGGCATCAGCCAGCACACGCCGCCCGAGCACGTGACCGCGCTCGTCGAGGCGCTGCACCGCCACTCGCGCACCCTGCGCTGAAGCCGGCCCCGCGGGCGCGGCACTGCCCGTGGCGAAGAGGGAACAGGCCCGCAGCGCGTTGCCGGGTGAGTGAGCGCTCAGGGCTTGACTTATCCCCACTTTCGGTGCTGCGGCGCAGCGTCGGCGCCGGCTCCGCGATCGACCACGGAAAATCACCGGGCTACGTGACAAGTGCTTGATTCATATGGGAAACGCGGTGTGCTTCAGATTGAGGCAACCGGTCTCGGGGCCCGCAGAATCAAGCACTTGGCGACGCTGGCCGCAGGTTGCGCACAAAGTTATCCACAGAATCCGAGGGCAACTGGGAAAGTGCTTTCAAATCATGATCTTGCGGCACTTTCCTGCGGTGGATTCTGAAGAGCGGCGCGGCCGCTGCGGAACATGAGCGGACTCGTGGCCGTGGCGCTGGAGACGCCTCGCCACGCCGCGCTGGCACCCTGCCTGAGCTACCGGAGTGAGCGTGCGCTCGCGCCGGGCACGCTGCTGCGCGTGCCGCTGGGCCGCCGCGAGGTGCCGGGCCTGGTGTGGGACGGCCCGGCGGAGCCGCCGCCCGCCGGCGGTGAGCTGCGCGCGGTGCTCGACGTGTTCGACGCCCTGCCGCCGCTGCCGGCGGACTGGCGCGCGCTGGTGGACTTCGCCGCCGCTTACTACCAGCGCAGCGTGGGCGAACTCGCGATGGCCGTGCTGCCGCCGGAGCTGCGCCGCATGGACAGCGCGGCGCTGGCGCGTCGCGTGGCCCGGCTGCAGGCCCAGGCCGCGCAGCGGGCGGCTGCCAGCGGGGCTGCGCCGGCCGCGGCTGCGCCGCCCGAACTGGCCCCCGAGCAGCGCGCGGCCCTGGCCACCGTGGCCGAGGCGCGCGCGCGCGCCGACACGCGGCCGCTGCTGCTGCACGGCGTGACCGGCAGCGGCAAGACCGAGGTCTACCTGCACGCCGCCGAGGCCGCCCTGGCCGCGGGGCAGCAGGCGCTGGTGCTGGTGCCCGAGATCAACCTCACGCCGCAGCTCGAGGCGCGCTTCGCGGCGCGCTTCCCGGGGCGGGTGCTCGTCAGCCTGCACAGCGGCCTGACGCCGGCGCAGCGCCTGCGCCACTGGCTGCTGGCGCACCTGGGCCTGGCCGACCTGGTGCTGGGCACGCGGCTGGCCGTGTTCGCGCCGCTGCCGCGGCTGGGCCTCGTCGTCGTCGACGAGGAGCACGACGCGTCCTTCAAGCAGCAGGAGGGCGCGCGCTACTCGGCGCGCGACCTGGCCGTGTGGCGCGGCCACCAGCGCGGCGTGCCGGTGCTGCTGGGCTCGGCCACGCCCTCGCTGGAGACCTGGCACCGCGTGCAGCAGGGCCGCTACCGGCGCGTGCCGCTGCCCACGCGCGTGGGCGGCGGCGCGATGCCGCGCGTGCGGCTGCTCGACATGGGCCAGCTGCCCAAGCCGGCGTCCGGCGAGCGCGTGCTGGCGCCGCTGCTGCTGGACGCCATCGGGCAGCGCATCGCGCGCGGCGAGCAGAGCCTGCTGCTGCTCAACCGCCGCGGCTACGCGCCAGTGCTGCAGTGCGGCGCCTGCGGCTGGAAGAGCGGCTGCCCGCACTGCAGCGCCTGGCGCGTGTTCCACAAGGGCGACCGCACGCTGCGCTGCCACCACTGCGGTTACACCGAGCGCGTGCCGCGCGCCTGCCCCGACTGCGGCAACCTCGACATCGCGCCGCTGGGGCGCGGCACCGAGAAGCTGGCCGAGCAGATCGAGGCCCTGCTGCCGCAGGCCCGCGTGGCGCGCATCGACGCCGACACCACGCGCGGCGCCGGCAGCCTGGAGCAGCAGCTCGCGGCCGTGCACGCCGGCGAGGTGGACGTGCTGGTGGGCACGCAGATGGTGGCCAAGGGTCACGACTTCCGCCGCGTCACGCTGGTGGCGGCCGTCAACCCCGACACTGGCCTGTTCAGCAGCGACTTCCGCGCCCCCGAGCGGCTGTTCGCGCTGCTGATGCAGGCCGCCGGCCGCGCCGGGCGCGACGCCCAGCAGGCCGCGGCCAGCGAGATGTGGGTGCAGACCTGGAACCCGGGCCACCCGCTGTACGCGGCGCTGGTGGCCCACGACTACGAGCGCTTTGCCGGCCAGCAGCTGCAGGATCGCGAGGCCGCCGCGCTGCCGCCGTTCGCGGCGCTGGCGCTGATCCGCGCCGACGCGAAGACGGCCGCCGCGGCGCAGGCCTTCCTGGCCGAGGGTGCCGCCGGGGCCGAGGAAGATGCCGCCGCGCTCGGCCTGGCCGACGCCGTGCGCGTCTACCGCCCGGTGCCGCCGCCGGTGGCCAAGGTGGCCGGCGTGGAGCGCATGCAGCTGCTGCTGGAGTCGCCGTCGCGCACGGCGCTGCAGCGGCTGCTGGCGGCCTGGCTGCCGCGCCTGGACGCGCTCAGGCCGCGCCACAAGGGCCTGCTGCGCTGGGCCGTGGACGTGGACCCCGTGGCGATCTGAGGGCCCCAGGGCCGAGCCTCGGGAGCGAGGGCGGCGCGGGATCAGCCCGGCAGCACTCGCTGCAGTTGCAGCGCCTCGGCCGCATGCACGAGCGCGATGCGCTCGGCGCCGGCCAGGTCGGCGATGGTGCGCGCCACCTTCAGGCAGCGGTGGAGGCGGCGGCCGCTCCAGCCCAGGCGCGTTGCCGCCTGCTGCACGAAGCGCGTGGCGGCGTCGTCCATCGTGCAGACGGCGTCGATGCGCGCGGCGGCCAGCCGCGCGTTGGCCTCGCCCTGCCGCAGCCGCTGCCGCTCCCAGGCCACGGCCACGCGCGCGGCCACGGCGGCCGAGGGCTCGCCGGCCGGGGCGGCCATCAGCTCCTCGGGGCTGGCGGCCAACACCTCCACCTGCAGGTCGATGCGGTCGAGTAGCGGCCCCGACAGCCGGCCCTGGTAGCGCGCCACCGCGTCGGGCGTGCACCGGCAGGCGCGGCCGATGCGGCTGCCGCTGCCCAGCCAGCCGCAGGGGCAGGGGTTCATGGCCGCGACGAGTTGGAAGCGCGCCGGAAAGCGGGCCTGCCGCGCGGCGCGCGAGATCGTCACGACGCCCGTCTCCAGCGGCTCGCGCAGCGCCTCCAGCGCCGGGCGCGGAAATTCCGGTGTCTCGTCGAGGAACAGCACGCCGCCGTGCGCCAGCGAGATCTCGCCCGGCCGCGGTGGCGAGCCGCTGGGCCGTACGCAACTAAATGAGAATATCCGGTGATAGGATGTGAGAATGATCACCCGGGTCATCAAAGCGAGCCCTGTCAAGGTCACCGGCACGACCCCAGGAGACCAGCGCTTCGAGTCCTTCCTGGAGGAGGAATTCCTGGTTCTGGCCCGATTTCGGCGCGACGTTGAGAGCTTCGAGCGGCCAACCGAGTCGATTCCGTGGAGAGACAAAGACGGCAACCTGCGGCGGTACACGCCAGACGTGATCGTCCGATACAGGCCGACGGCTGACGAGAAGCGTGGGCACGTCGTCATCCATGAGATCAAGCCAGACTTCGACGAGGAAGAGGGAACGCCCGCAAGCCGGCTCCCCCGCCACGAAGACGACGAGGAGAACGAACTGAAGTGGGCGGAAGCCGAGCGCTGGGCAGAGGCACGCGGCTGGAAGTTCGAGGTCGTTCGTTCGACCAAGATCAGAGGGCCGTACCTTCAGAACGCCAAGTTCCTTGTGAAGTACGTGGAGCGGCAGTACCCGGATTGCGGCTCAGATCGCATCCTGTCGGTCCTGACTGCGGAGGGACCAATGTCTTTGCAGGCACTGATGCAGCGCGTCGAGCCAGGGAAGGCCGAAAGAGCAGCGCTCTACCCGACGCTTTACGTGTTGATTGCCAGGGGCGAGATCGAGGTTGATCTCAGTCAGCCGCTGTGCAACAGCTCACTATTGAAGGTGCCCGATGCAGCCTAACACTATCTCACTGAAACCGGGATCGCTGGTCATGCACGCTGGGGAAGTCTGGGTGATCGAGGCGCCGGAGGGCTTTAAGCGTGTCCTGGCGAAGCGCCAAGACGACGGTCATCGTGACTTCCTATGTATCGCTGAACTTAGCAAGGCCCCACGCGCGGAATCGCGGGGGTCTGATAGAGCCATCGCCCACCCCGATGAGCGAGCCAGTGAAACCGACGATGACAAGAAGCCCAAGCTTACGTATCGCGAGCGGTTGCTAGCTCCTCGCATCCGGGTGCTCCCAGACAACGAGAACAACTGGACCAAAAAGCAACGGCAGGCGATGAAGGAAGCTGTATCTGAGTTCGAGTTGCTGGTCGATGCACTGGACGCGCCTCCGGAGCAGGCCGGCCAAATGATGAGGGATATCGCCAAGACGCAGGGTTACTCCTTGGCCACTGCCTACAGGCGACGTTCCCTTGTGGAAATCTGGGAGTGCGCCGACGCGCTACTGCGAAAGCCGCGAGAGGACTCGGGCGCTTTCAAGCTCACTGACACCCAGTTGGAGAAGATTCAACAGCTACTGAAGGTCCATCGCTTTGTGCCGACTCCGAAGACGATTCCCAAGGTGCTCGACCTAGTGAATGGGGACTTGCGGCAATCCGGAGAGGAAGAGATTAGTCGTACGACACTGTACAAGGTGATGAACCTGAAAACGCGCAAAGAGCAGTTAGAAGCTGCTGGACGCAAGGAGCAGGCCAAGAACAGTTACCGGACCAAGGCTGGGCGGCTTCCCGACGCTGACTACCCCCTCGCGGTAGTGCAGGTCGATCACTCGCCAATACAAATGACGTTGGTGGACGAAGAGGATCGCAAACCGATAGGCGATGCTTGGCTAACGATCGTTATTGACTGTTTCTCCAGAATGATTCTTGGCTTCTATTTGTCGTTCAATGCGCCGTCCACATTGAACACAGGAATGGCACTGGCACGTGCCTTTCTACCGAAGGACGACTTCTTGAAGCGTCAAGGCGTCGTCGGCGAGTGGAACTGCTGGGGTTTCCCGGATGTAATGCTCGTCGACAACGGAGCTGACCTGAACGGCAAGATGGTCCACCGCGCGAGGCGCTTCTACAAATTCACGGTGCGCAACCGTCCAGTTGGCAGCCCCGAGTTCGGGGCAACCGTGGAGAGTGCCTTCAAAACCTTTATGTACGAAAGTAAGGCGAATCCAGGGACTAAGCGCTCCAACCCGTTGGATCGAGCGGAGTACGACTCAGAGGGCAATGCCACGATGACGCTTAGCGCCTATGAGCGCAACTTTACCCACTTCATTGTCAACGAGTATCACAAGACAGAACACTCTGGCGAGGGCATGAAGCGGCGCGCTCCTCTCCAGCGCTGGACACAAGGCATCTTTGAGGGTGAGATCTTCCCGGCGACTGGATTGCCGCCCGTGCCCGCCGATCCATTGAAGCTCTACATATCGCTGATGCCGGTCGAGCAGCGCACCTTAGCAAAGGGATGCATCTCAATCTTCACGAACACCTACTACAGCACGGAACTCGACAAGCTCAGCCAGTTGGTCGATGTCGAGAAGCCGCGAGAAGACCGTCTATTTGAAGTTCGTTATGACCCGCGAAACATACATTCGATCTGGATCAAGAATCCGAATACTGGCGAATACATCGAAGCAACTGCCCAAGGTGTGAAGTGGACAGTTCGTTCGTTGTGGGAGCAGAAAGCGATAAACAAGAACCTAGGACACCCAGCAGACATCTATAAGGACGATCGCTACGAGAGTATCAAGCTACGCGACGAGATACGAGCAGAAGAGACACGGAAAACCAAGCAGAAGAGGCGCGCGGAGGAGAAGGCAAAGCGCGACGGCGAAGAGGTCATCTACAAACCCAAGCCAGCTCCGAAAAAAGTTGCTGCAACCAAGCCGACGCAGCCTTTTGTGCTGGACCCATCACGGGCGGAGGCGATACGCTCAGGGCTCCGAGTCAAGAAGCCTGCGGAGTAGGACCAAGTGACAACACAAGACACCCCTGGGGCGGATTCGCGCTACCCACACTTGAACGGCGAAGTTGCGCAAGTCGCCGACCTCGACGCGGCGGCTCGCATCAAGTATCTTCGGCAAGATAGATTTATTCCGTACAGAGCGGCCAGCGACGCGATGGCGGAATTGGAAGACTTGCTAACCTGGCCAGATACCGTTCGACCACCATGTCGAATGCTGTTGGGCGAGTCCGCGATGGGCAAGAGCGCAATATTTAAAGAGTTCGAGAGCGATCATCCGGCTTGTGACAACATTGGTGAAGACATGGCACACGTCCCTGTCTTTCGGATGCAGTTTCCGGAAACAGGAAGCGACGGCATTTACTCGGAGATTATTAGAAAGCTCAATTCAGAACCGGTTACTGCTCCCTCGTCGTCGAAGCTCAGGAGTCTTGCGCTGAAAATTCTCGATCGTGTCGGCAATCGGGTGCTGATCATCGATGAGATTGCGAACGTCATCACCAAGGACCTCAACAGGCAGACGATCGCGATGAACGCAACTAAGTTCATCACGAACGAGATGGAACGGCCAATCGTGCTTGGCGTAACGCCGGATGCCTTCAGGGTCGTCAACAAGGACAAGCACCTCAAGACCAGGTTCGAGCCCATCTTCCTTCCGCGTTTCAAGGATGTGACTGGCGACAACGGCGGGAATGACTATCGAGAGTTCCTATTTGGTTTAGAGATGGCACTTCCACTGCGCAAGCCGAGCGGGTTGGCCACAGACGCGGATACTGCGCACGAGATCATGCTGAGAACGCATGGGATCACAGGCGACATCGTCAAGTTGGTGGTGGCGTGTGCGAGGCACGTGATTACGTCCGAGGAAGAGTGCATCACTGCTGAAACTGTCAAGAACGTGGTGTGGATGGACGCAGAGACCTTCAGGAAGAACTTCGACGCACTCTGATGGCCACGAGCGTCCTGAGCCCGGGCCTTTTGCCGATTCATCCGCAGCCACAGCCGGACGAGTTGTTGAGCGGGTGGATCGTGGCCGTGGCCCGCGCCAACTGGATGAAGGTGCACAGCCTATGCAACCGGCTGGGCGGGAACCAGAACACGGTTTGGAACCGCGATGTGGATCGGATGGCGCCACCGGCCGTCCTCGCCAAGCTGTCCAAGTTGACGGGCGTTCCGGAGGAACGGATTCGCGCGTGCACCTTGGCTCATCTGGCCGAACAGATTGATGTAGACCACCATCCGAACGGCAATGCAACGTGGCTCCTGCCTCTGGGTGTATGGCACCGCAAGCGACTGCGGCACGGCGTTCAGTTCTGCCCCATTTGTCTTGGTATGGACGAGCGGCCGTACGTTCGTCGATCTTGGCGGTTGGCCTACTACACCGAGTGCGAGCACCACAAAATCTTGCTCATGGATCGTTGCCCCTCGTGCGGCGACGCCTTCAACTACTTCAGGGGCGAGCTGGGCGTAAGGGCAAAGGTCGAGGCGGAACGGCTGAATCTATGTGTGAAGTGCGGATTCGACCTCTGGGGCAGCCCGATGGAACGGTTCTACTGGCCAGACTGGCAGCTCACTGTAGCCACTCGGACTTTGCACCTAATGAACAACTTCGGCTGGGCAACGCTTGAGAACAGGACCTACGAGCCCGCGCACGAGTTGTTGCTCGTGATTCGGCAACTGATCCGGGTGATGTCCTCAGGCAACCGGGCGGGCCAGCTGTACGATGCCGTCGCCGGGGCGATGTGGCCGGAGGGTTGCGATGTCCTGTCCGAGCGTGGCAGGGACTATGAGCGCAGAAGCGTCTTGGAACGGCACCGACTGTTTGGTATGGCCGTCTGGCTCCTGATGGATTGGCCGGTACGGTTCGAGCGGGCCTTCCGGTATTCAGGCATTCAACGCAACTCGCTGACGCGCGATATGAAGGTGATCCCAACCTGGTACGCCGAGCAGTGCGCCAAGGCGTTGGATTGGTAGCTCATGCCGATCGCTGCTGTTCTCGCCTGCATTGTCATTGGTGTGACCGATGGGGACACGCTCACCGCGCGCTGTGAGAGGGAACATGGGCTCGAAACACTGAGGGTCAGGCTTGCGGAGATCGATGCCCCCGAAAAGGGCCAAGCGTTTGGGAACCTCAGCAAGCAGCACTTGGCCGAGTTTTGCACTGGCAAGCATGCAGATGTTGCCGCCATCGGAAAGGACCGCTACCTGCGAACTGTGGCGCACGTCTCCTGCGACAAAGTCGACGCCAGCACAGAGCAAGTACGCGCCGGGATGGCGTGGGTGTTCGACCGCTATGTGACCGACCGAAGCTTGTACTACGTTCAGGACGCCGCGCGTTCAGCGCATGTGGGCCTCTGGGCGGACCCTCAGGCCACAGCGCCCTGGGCTTGGCGCGCGTCGAAAGCGCCAAGCGGGAGGCCTTGAATGACACGAGCCATACGACTGGTAGTCATTGTCCGTTAACTGAGTGGTCAGCGCGCGGCTCAGGGTCAGCAGTCGGCCGTCTCACCGAACACACGGCTGCGCGTCGGCAGATCGTTTCTCGTGCGATGGCCGCGTGGCGATGCGTCTCCGACGACACGGCACCACCAGGCCTGGCGGAAGGATCCGTAGTTGCGGCCTGAGCGCACCTCCTGCAGCCCCACCACCAAACAAGGAGCCGCTCTTGATGGTGGTGACACGCGCTTGATCGAGCGGAGGCATCGCGCACCCTGACAGACAGGCCTGGGCGCACGACACCCGCAATCACTGGCGGGTTGCGGCTGCCGCTGCGCCACCCCGGTCGGCCAGGGCTCACCCAGAGGAGCCCCACGTACTGGTTCAGCCGCGAGAACATCCCCGCGATCACGTTTTATCCCTCGGCATCGAAGCCCCACCGCGTCGACCAGCTTGCTGGATAAGCATACAGATCAAGTCGGGCGTGCTGCCGGGTTCCCAAGGTGCCACGCGTCGTGCATATGAGTTGCATAAAGATACTTCTTTCTCCACATGGCGCATCCGTTCGCCTATGCTTCGCTCAACGGTGCAGATGGAGCGCATGGTGGCAACGAAGACGCTGAAGACGGTCCCCAAAATCTCGGTGAAGATTTGGCGGCCGATCATCGAGAAGCTTGATCAGAAGATCGAGACCGCGTGCCTGCGCAGGGACGCCTACCTCGCCAAGGTCCTCGAAACCGAACTGGACTGGCTGGACCAGGAGGTGTCGATCCCGAACTCCAAAGCAAGCTACGACTACGTGTTCGAGCGGCTGGACCAGCTCGATCGCAAGCTCGTGAGCCTGGCGCTGCCGCCGGAGCTGACCCAGCACCTGAACGAAATCTGCGCTCGCAAGCGCATCGTGCGGGACGCCTTCTTCAATCGCGTGTTCCTGCTTCTTGCGGCGTCACCGAAGGTGGTCGACACCCTGCTGTTCGACGACAACGCATCGCGCTGGCGGACCGAGGTCTGGAGCGAGAACAAGCACGACGGCCCGTTCTTCCAGAACGGCTTCTACCCGCTCGAACCGATGATCGACCCGTTCTGGGCCGTCCGGTGCGGCCTGCAGATGTTCGCGGACGACTCCAGCTTGGAGGATTACGTCGAGCCCTCGATGGGTCAAACCATCCGGTTGCAGATGTCGCTGGCAGGCGAGCCGATGCCGGCCGACAGCCTCTACACCACCATCTTCGAGCAGAAGGTGATGGGTCACGACCTTCACGGGCTGAGCTGCTTCTTCCCGGACTGGCGCATTCCGAACCATGACGCCGCGAAGGCGCACAAGCTGAAGCTCGACGAAATCCTCGGCGACCTGAAAGCGATGCCATGAACACCAGACACGCAGAGGTTCGCGCCCAGCAGCGCGGCATTCCACCCATGGTCGATCAGCTGCTCGACCTGTACGGGCAAGAGGAGCACGACGGGCGCGGCGCCGTGGTGCTCTACCTGAACAGGGACAGCATTCGAAGCATGGAGCGCGACCTTGGTCGCCGCCCCGTCGCCCGACTGGCCGAGTGGTTCGATGCCTACAAGGTAAGGACCACCGACGGCCGCACGATCACCGTGGGTCACCGCACCCGCCGCCTGTGGAGGAAGTGATGCAACAGCAACCCAACACCGTCGTTCAACCCCAGCCCGCCTTCCCTATCCGGGAACTGGAGCAGATCGAGTCCGCGATCCAGGCCTCGCAGACTTGGCTAGCCACGCTGCAGCAGCGCAGAGACGCGCTTACCTCAGAGCTGGAGCGGATCACGAGGCCGCTGGTGATTCCAGCAAAGCCCCGACCGAAGACGATTGGGCCGGGCCTGGAGTACCGGGGTGAGATGACCACGCACTGGAACTACATCGACATCCACATCGATCTGCTGCGTCGGCTGTGGGTGGATTTCACGGATCGGCGCGAGGTGATGGCGAGGGCGATGGGGATGCACGGGACCACGCGAGCCTACGTGGCAAAGACGCAGCCCGAGCTGTTCCCGGGACAGTCAGTGGTTTTCGCGCAGCGTTACAGCCGAACGCTGGTGGAAGGCTGGTACGTCGATACCAACCTCAACAAGGAACGCATGCGGCGCATCCTGCCGGCGGCGGTTGCGGCGGCGGGCTTGAAGTGGGGGACCGACGTGCGGGCGTTTTGGCGGGCAACACCGGTTCAGGCTTGAACGAAGGCGGCATCGCCTGCCAGTTGTCGGGATGCCCGCTGCATGGCGACCGCAAGGCGTCTCGCAAGAGGAAATGGCCATGCACTTCTGCAGTTCGTGTGTAGCCCCCTGCTAGCATGGCTGCAAGGGAAGAGGGAATGGCAACTGCGAAAAATCCGCGACTGGAAAAGCTTATCAAGGTATTCTGCGAAGCTCCCGGGGCTGAGCGGAATCTGTACGACAGCCTGAAGAAGCTGCTCACCGATCCAGCATCGCCATCGCGCTGCGATGTCGGCAGTATCGTGATCGACTCGCCAATCCCTGGGACGCGCTGCGCGCCAGACTTGACGCTCTATCTAATGGGCGACAAGGGCAAGCCGATGGTGACGGCGTCCCATGTCTTCGCATCGATCGAGGTCAAGCGCGGCAACCACCTCGCCAAGGCCGAAGCGAGCGTGCTCGCCGAGAAGTGGAAGTACATCACCTCGACGACGAGGCACTTCTACCTTATCGATCAGAAGCGTGTCATCCGGTACCAGGTCGATCCAGGCGGCGAGGTTCGAAACCGCCTTGCATGGACCTGGTCGCGCCTGGGGCAAGACGACCTCTTCATCAAAGCCTTCGGTCCGATCAGCTCTGACTTCGCGCGCGTTTCGTCAGCGATCGAAGCCTTCAAGCTGGGGGTCACTGGGTTTGCCTACGTCGATGTCGAGGACACGACGAGGCGGGAATTCATCGACGCTGTTCGAGTTGCGGCCAGCACGATTCGTGAAGCCGTCGAGGTCGTTGTGCGTGACGTCCTCATCGGACAGGTACGCACGGCGCGTGGTGCGCTCGATGCGCTGAGAGAACAGTGGGGCGACTGGAAGCTCACCTGGACCGACGCAACGTTGCCGCAGGTCAGCTACGCGAAGGCGTCCGCGCTTCATGGCGAAGAGTTGCTCGCCTATGAAAACGCAGTCGACCGCGTGGTGTTGGCCATCGAGCCCTACGTCTCGGCGCTCAAGCTTGAGACGGTCGTTCTTCCCCGCACTGCGTACCGAATGGGCTTCGACGAGCCGGTCTCGCTGCTGTCCGAGTTGAAGGACAGGAAGGGGAAGATGACCTCGGCCGGCAAAGCGATCGACTCGCTCGGCTACGAGACCGCATCGATGATCCTGTCGCGGATGCTGATGGTGCGCTTCGCCGAGGACCATGGGCTTCTCAAGCGCTACATCTGCAACGGCGGCATCGAGCAGTTCTCCAAGTTCGCCGAGCACTTCAACATCGGGGCCCAGGGCCTGCTGCGCGAGGTGTATCGAAAGGCGCGCGACCTGTACTCCAGCGTCTTCTCGGCCGAGGCGCTGGACTGGGCGGTGCAGGGCGACGACCCGACGCTCAGCGATGCGCTGCTTCACGCGATGTGGCTGCTGTCGCGCTGGAACTTCAAAACGGTCAAGGGCGACATCCTCGCTGGGGTCTACGACAAGTACCTCGATGTGGCCAAGCGCCGCGCTCTCGGCGAGGTCTACACACGCCCGGAAATCTGCCGCTACATGCTTGCGCGCTGCAACGCCAAGCCGGCAGACACCGTCCTCGATCCCGCGTGCGGCTCCGGAACCTTCTTGGTGGAGCACCTTCACGAGCAACTGGAACGGCTTCGATCGTCCAACGCGCTGAACGTCGAAGCCGTTCAAAGCGTGCTGCAGCGCATCTACGGACTGGACATCAATCCGTTCTCCGTCGTGCTGTCCCAGATTCAGATGCTGTGGCAATTGCTGGACGTGTTCGCCTACCTGACTCCGGACGAGCAGAAGAACACTGCCAAGGCGCTGATCCCGCACATCATGATCGAGGGCGGGCACACGTCGCTGGACGCCTACGACCAGCCGATGGAGGCGCAGGGCGAGCGAGAACTCGATCTCGGGCAGGCTGACAGCGGCGGCGCCAAATTCTCGGGCGCCTTCGGCACGCAGGTGCGGCGCCGGCTCAAGGCAATTGCGACCGGGCAGTACGACGTGGTCGTTGCAAACCCGCCCTACGTTCGCGCGCACCGCCTGGCGCTCGATGAGCGGACCAAGAAGGCGTACGGCCGGATCATGTTCGGACAGGTCGACCTGTACTGTATGTTCCTGTACAGGGCGCTTCGCACCTGGTTGAAGCCCGGAGGTCGGACAGCCTTCATCATCCCGATCGCCGTCCTCGAAGCGGGCTATGCGGAGGGCCTGCGCGGCGTGCTCGCCGAGTACAAGATCATCGAACTCGTTGACCTCGAAGCGTTGCGCAAGCTAACGTTTCGAGGCGTGAAGAAGCAGACCATCATCATCGTGTTGGAGAACACACCAGCGACAGACGATGATCTGGTCACGATGCGGATCGCGGGCACTGAGTGTTATGACAGTGCCACTGATCGCATCGATCTCAACCGCGCGACAACTTCGCAGATCAAACGGAGGCACCTGTTGGTAGAGAGCTACTTCGGCGCCGTTGCCGACGACGAAGAAGCTGACGGAGGTGCTGCATGAACTGGATGACCAGCAAGGTCCAGGGCGGCGATGTTGAAATCCTCGTGAAGCTCGGCGCTGGCGCAAAACTGAGGGACTACATCCAGACCGTTTACCGCAAGGTGCGAGGAGCAGACAGAGGGGCAGTGGCCGCTGAGATTCCCTTGGGTGCTGGCCAGTTCGACTGGCAGGCTCGCAAGCTGGTCGGGATGGGGATGAAGCCGAGCGGGAAGAAGATGTTCACGCCGACTGGCCGTGCGTTCTATCGTGGCCTGAACGTGTTTCCCGGGCGGTTGATCGGAGAACCCGCTGCGTTCTGGGACGGAACGGTTCAGCCTGCCGAGATTCGGACCTACAAGTACGACGCCTTGTTCGTTCACGAGCGCCTATTTGTTGCTCGTGAGATGTCGGAGCTGCCTACGGTCGCTCCAGTGCCACGGAACGTGGTCTTCAATAACAAGGTCAACCTGATCCAGTTGAACGTGGAATTCCCGCTCAATGGATGGGTGTTGTCGAGACCGGTGATGTTTGTCGCGGCGACCTGCCTTCGATCGACCATCATCGAAGACCTGGGTTGTCATTGGTACCCCAAGTCACTTGGCTTGCTTCCCATGCCGGCGGAGGTCACCGACGAGCTTCGCGAACAGCTCCTGGCTGCAACCGCGACCCTGATTGAGAAGGACGACAACCTCGCCGATCGGTGGCGTCACGTCGAAGCGCTGTTGGCAAGTTCGACAAGCCAGTCCGTCAGCCAACTGATCGCTTCGGGATCATCGCTGGTAGATGGGTTTGTGCTTCCAGTACACGAACCGGACGATGCACTCCCCGACGACATCGAGATGACCGAGACAGGGCTCCAGGGCGACGGCGGAGCGTTCCAACTGACGGTACCGAACGCCGATCTTCGCGCGGTCCTTTGGTACATGATCGACCGTACGCGATTGGCTGACGACGCAGAGGTACCTGTTGCCTATGTCGGAGCCTGTCCGGTCCCGGCAAACATCGGCGAGGTCGGCTCAGCGATCAGGGCAGCGCATGAGTCGAGCGCGCAAAGCGAGTTTGACGCAGCGCGGGACGCGTTGGATCGCATCGCGGCGACGGCGCTGGACCTTACCGAAGACCAGTTGGCATACATCTGTCAGCGGTTCAGGGACGATCCCTTTCTGTCGCAGATTCGGCCGATGTGGGCTCACCGTGGGCTGCACGTCCAAGGATTCAAAGACAACTCGTCCGAGGATCGCGGTACCAGCTGACCTCACACCTACTACGTGGTGGTGAGCGGTCTAATTGCACGCGGGGCGTGTAAGGGAGAGTGAATCGTCATGGCAGGAGTGGTTCCAGGCATTTACGAAGGGCGTATCCCTGCCCTGGTCAAGCACACGCTGCTGAAGAGCTATCTCGAAAAACTCGTCTTGATCATCGGCATGAACGGTCGCAAGACCGGCAAGGCAGAAATCTGCTACGTCGACTGCTTTGCTGGACCTTGGGGCTCGGACGACGAGGACCTGGACGGCACCTCGATTGCGCTTTCGCTCAAGACGCTCGCCGCCTGCAAGGCGGAGTTGGCCAAGCGCGGCGTCGATGCGCGCATGAGAGCGCTCTACATCGAGAAGGACAAGGGTGCGTTCAAGAAGCTGTCGAAGTTCCTCTCCGAGCGGGCGACCTCCGAGGTCGAGCACGACTGCCGCAACGGCGACTTCGTCGACCTTCGCGACGACATCCTGAACTGGTGTGGCACGTCTGCCTTCACGTTCTTCTTCGTGGACCCCAAGGGCTGGACGCCGATCGTCATCGATGTGATGGAGCCGCTGCTCAAGCGTCCGCGAAGTGAGTTCCTGATCAACTTCATCTACGACTTCATCAACCGGACCATGTCGATTCCGGCCTTCGAAGCGGACATGCGCAAGCTTCTGCGGCGGTCCGTCGACGTGGAGGGCATGTCGCCGAGCGAGCGTGAGAAGGCTCTGCTGGGCGCCTACTGCGATGGCCTGAAGTCCTGCGTTCCGGCCGGACGCGGCGAGTTCCGCGCGAGGACGGCCTATGTCGGCGTGATGCACCCATTGCAGGAGCGAACCAAGTACCACCTGGTCTACCTGACGAGCCACCACACCGGCATCGTCGAGTTCATGGAAATCTCGGAGAAGGTCGACATCGTCCAGGCCAGAGTGCGCGCAGCAACGAAGCTGGAGCAGAAGGCGAAGGCAACGGGCATGGGTGACTTCTTCGCCGACGAGGCAGTGCCCGAGTCAGGTGAGGGCCGAAGCAGCCCTGACGATGTCGATGCGTTTTGGCGCCAGTACCTTCGTGCCGGTGAGCAGCGAGTCGACACGGCAGCACTCGCAGATATTCTTGAAGCGACCGATTGGTTTCCGGGCGAACTGCAGGCTGCACTGGTTCGCATGGTCAAGGCAGGTGAGGTGGTCAACCTTGACGCAGACGCGACGAAGCGCAGATCGCAGCCGCTCCACTTCGAGAAGGTGGGCGAGCGGCTGAAGTTGTTGAAGCCGTGACTGATGGTCGCGACGAGAAGCCAGTCGCGCTACTTGCGTACCTTGCCTTCTTGCTGAAGACGCAGCCATTCCGCGCTGGAGATGTCTATGGCCGAACCGGCAGACCGGACGCTGACACCGCCAGTGGCCGTGTTCAGTTCGACAACGAGATGCCGCCCTGCAGGAATGGTCGTATGCGTGTTGGCGACCGTTGTCACGTCGCAGATGTCGAAGGTGAAGTAATCGTGCTTGAGCATGTCTCCGGTCTCCTTAACCTGCAAACAGCGCTCGCTGACGCGGCGCAATAATTTGATCGTTGGCCTTGATCTGCGCAGCCGAGCGCCGTACCGCTCCGTCGGCACCAATCACCTCGACCACCTTCTCGTCGAGCAACTTGCCCACTGACTCACGATAAATCTGCGCCGAGGCCGGTGAACTGTTGCAAGTGGTGGCGAACAGCTCGCCGAAGCTGATGCCGGTGTCGTCGGCATACACCCTGCGTGGAATGTGCTCGTTCAAGGCAGAGATGCTGGCGTGCTTGGCAACGTCATCGAACTCGAAGCCGAGCGCCGACTGCTTGAGGTAGTTCGAGTCGTGTGCCGGGTCGTATCCGACCATCTGGAACATGTCGAGGCCGGCGCCGCCATAGTGAATAAAGTAGTTGTTGTTGGCCCAGTGCACTTCCGTCATCACGTCACGAGCGCGGTGGTGCTGCGACATGTGGATGAGCCAGTAGTCACCGTGGCCACCGCGATTGCGGATGAAGAACGGCGTGAAGTGCCTGGCGCCGCAGTTCTCCACCAGTCGGCGGTAAAGCGTGCTCTGAAGTAACAGGCGCCAATCACGGTCCGAGGCCTTGATCTCGTCGATGGACCTGCCGGCGAAGATGTCGGGCAGGCCCAGGCCGTCGAGCAGGTCCTTGACCTGGTCACCATCGTTCGCGAAGTTCATGAACGAGTCGACGCCGAAGGTCAGGATCACTTCGGCGCTCGGCAGCGCCTCGAAAATCTTGCGCATGAGGTGCGTGGGCACCTCCTTGTAGCCGTACTGGTCAAGCGCAAAGATCGATCGCCCGTTCCTTGGACTCTTCTTCTTAATGAACTCGATGATGGCGTCGGCCCTGTCCTGGAACCGCGCGTGCTCCAGATAGATGCCGCTGCCGATCTGGGGACCGTATCCGGCTTCGCGCAGCACCTTGTCGAGGTGCTTGTGGGCGTGCGGGTCCGCCTCGGTGAAGAAGTAGTCGACGAGCAACCGGACCGGCTTGTGCCGATCCTTGTTGATCAGGTACTCCGCTTCGCGGGTCGCCTTCAGAAAGATGAAAGGCGATCCCTGCACAACTTTGCGGGTGTCTTGATGGACGTAGAGGCCCCCGCCCGCGAACCCGTCCACGAGGGTCAGTTTCAGAACGTCTTGGTTCGGGGAACTGACCAGGGTGCGGAAGTAGGCGGCGAGGTATGCCTCAAGAATGCGGTGCTTGGCGACGCTGTGCTGCTGGATGAAGTCGGGTCCGTCCTTCCAGCTGTATTGCTTCAGCGTCATGCGTTCCTTCAGGCGTGGGCAGACAGTGCTGGCATGTCGTCCCAGGTGCGCCCTTGAAGCAGGCGGCCGTTGGCCTTCTTGGAGCGGCGCTTGCCATCGGCTCCCCAGCCGCCCCACTGCTTGAAGAAGAACTGCACTCCCTGGTCCTCACATTGTTGGCGGACATTCTCGACCCATTCCAACTGCATCGGTCGCGCCTTGGGTCCCGATTCTCCGCCGACGATCACCCAATGAATGCCTGTTAGGTCGAGAGCACCAACGTCCGACAGCAGCGGCTCGACCGACAAGAAGCGGATACGAGCGTCGACCTGGCGCAGCGCCGCGATACGCGGAACGCCATAGCGCCGATCCTCGACGGACACACCGAGCCAGGCGTTGTCGGGAACCTCGCGGTTCCGGAAGAACGTGGCCATGCGATCCGCGCGCTTGGTCAACACCTGGAAGGTGTGCTGCGGGCAACGTCGGATCACATCGAAGACTTGGGCGATGTATTTGTCGTCCACACTTTTGTGGAAGAGATCGGACATCGAGTTCACGAAGTACACCGTCGGCTTCTTGCGCGCGAGCGGTTCCGCCAGGCGCTCCGGCAGGATAGTGAGCTTGAAGCCGTTCTCGTAGCCAGGCGTACCCATGGCCTGCAGGCGCTTGGCCATGCTCTCCGCGTAGCAGTGCTTGCAACCCGGCGAAATCTTGGTGCAACCCACAGTCGGATTCCAAGTTGCCTCGGTCCATTCAATCCGGCTTGCTTGAGACATGAGGTCCTCCTAGTTTTTCAAAGTCAGTGCAGGCGTCTAGACGGCGTGGATCACGCGCGTCACAACGCCCCAGATGTTCAGTTCGCTCTTGTCGCCAACCGGGATGTCGGCGAAGTCCGGGTTCGCGGCCTGCAACAGCCAGCCTGTGGTGGTGCGCTTCAAGCGCTTGACGGTCAGTTCACCGTCGACATCAGCGACCACGATGCGGCCGTCGTCGGGCGCCACGCCGCGGTCGACGACCAGTTCATCACCATCAGCGATGCCCGCATCGCGCATGGACCAGCCGGCAACCTTCATGACGAAGGTGCTGTTCGGATCGCGCACCAGGTGCGTACCGAGATCGACAACGTCCTCCTGGTAGTCGTCGCCTGAAGTGGGTTTACCGGCACGGACGCGGCGACCCAGCGCTGGCACCGAGGTCGCGGCGCGCATCGAGGCGATGGGCCTCAGCCCGCTGGAGTGGCTTGATGCTTGCGCGGATCGCTTGACCTCATCCAGATAGTCCACCACTACGGGGACGAGGCTGTGAGGCACCCTGACCGTCTTGGTGGGCTCGCCGTAGGCAGCCTTGCGGCCGGCACCCTGTCGGGTGCCCCCGTGGCGGGGTTTGGGCGGCTCTGTGCGCATGATTTCGTGACGAAATCAAGCCTAGCACGCACGGTTCATCAAAGATAGAAGAACCGGCCCTGAGTCCGAGCGGCGTTTACAGGTGACGCCACTCCAGCAGCACGTCGATCAACTCGGGATGGGCTGCCAGGGTGCCTGGATGCAGTGGCTGATGCGCCGGATCCGAGCTGAGGTCCACGCCAGTAGCGTCGGTAACGACCAAGCCCACGAGCGTGCTGCAGTACAGCGCATCGGGGATGGGGACCGTCCCAGGGAACAGCTTGGAGATGATGACCTGGATGACGGAGTACGGCTCGCCAATGTGCTGCTGGGCCAGCACGGAGATGTCAGCGATGTCGGCCATGGGAATCGTGGGATCGGAGAGGCGCCGAACCTGAATCGCTCGATGCTGACAATAGTTCCAGACTGACTGGGTGGAGACACCGGAGCCACGTGTGGCATCAACAAGCATGCCCCCGCCGATATAGATCGCCGCGTGGGAGCAGATGGCACCCGCTCGCGTTACAGCGCTCAAGCTCATGGCCTGCGACGCGTGGATCGCCACTCCAGCAGCATCCGCTGCCCGATGCACAAGGACGATGTCGCCCTCGCGCCAGTCACTGAAGTTGGGCACGTACATGCCCGGCCAAGCCACTGGAACGAGCGGCTCGCGCAGCGGCGCAACCACGCCCCCCGCTTGCGTCGACGGAGAGAGGACCGTACTAGGCAACGGCGGCGGCTGTCAGGACTCGGGGAAGTTTTCGCGTCACAGTGCAGACGACTCGCTGACCCTCATGCAGTGAGGCCAGATCGACACCCTGCGTCTTGCGCGTGAGCGCATAAAGGTGGCCGTCACCATCGCGAACCTTGACCTGGTGGTACTCGGGAATGAGAGCCACGACGACCGCCTCGACACGACGAGTGTCTCCCTCGTCCTGGGAGCCCCTTGACTCGCGACGAGGGTTCAGTGAGAACGCGGAGCTCAACTGAAGATGCATGGGTCGATCGGCCATCATTCCCTTATAGCAGGTGACACGGGAAGGCACAACCAACCCGACAGAGGGAGGTTGGAGCGACGCGAAAGGCTTCGCGTTCCCGGCTCCTCCTTCATATCGGCGAGAGCGCCGAAACCTTAATTTCGTCGCGGAATCGGCGTTGAGCACCGACACAGGCCTTGCATGCAATCGGCATCGTGAATCATGCAAATCCTGTCATATCGCTTGACGCAACGCGATTCCCCACCTACCATGCAATCCATGCGCTGGTGCATGCAAACATAAGGCGAACACATGAACGACATCCATATGGAGTTTGACGAGCTTCTAACGATGAAGGCCCTGCAGTTCAAGGCCGACATCAGTGGCCGGGCCAGCACCGGCTTCACCAACCGCCTACTCGAACGCGATCCCGAGCAGGCGGAGGCGATCGGGATGAAGAACATCTGCTTCCGAATCGACCCTTTGCTGCAGGCGAGGTTCGAGGTCAGCCTGGATGCTCTGGGCATGTCGAAGCAGGAGGCCTTGTCCGAGGCGCTCCACGAGATGTTGAACCAGTTCGATGCCAAGCTGCGGCAGGTCGGCCTGGGCCCTCTCAACTACGAAGGCCGACTACGAGAGCTGGGTTTCGAGCTGGGACCCGAGACGGAGCACGGCCGAGCACTGGTTCGCGTTGAGCAGCCCAAGAAGGGAGCCTGACCATGGCCTTCGAGTCTTTCGACGACCTAGCTCGCGTTGGCCTGAAACGCGCGTCGATGAAGGCCGCACGCGTGATCGTGAAATCAGAGTTCAGCGAACGCCAGCGACCGCAGACGGTCTTCCGGTTCTCGGACGATCTCGTCGAGCGTGCGGGCTGGCTGCCTGGGCACGACCGCATCGAATTGCTCATCGATTGCACTGACATGGCGATCCGTGCGCGCAAGGTGGCGGCCGGTGGCTACAAGCTCATCGGAAACGGCAGCGCGCGCCCTTACCTGAAGTTCACGGCGGCCCGGGGCATGCCGATCGCAGATGAGGCCGCGGAAGCAACCGATGTTGTGGTTGTCGGCGGCGAACTCATGTTCGTATTGCCGGAGGGCATCCGAATCGCGGCCAACTGAGCACACCGAAATGGTTGCGCGATATAGAGTGGAATTGTCCCTCGTAGCCCAGGATCGGTCATTCCGGCAATCGCAATTTCACGATCCACACACGCAACGCTAATCGCGCAAGCAAGGAATGAACAACGATGACTCAAGAACACACGCTCACCAACGCGACAGCACGCATCGTTGTGATTGATGACGGCATGCCTGGTTGGACGCGCCTCTCCAAGAAGCTCGTGACAGCGGGCATATGCGACGATGAGGTCAAGCGGCACCAGTTGGTGATCAACCCGTTCGACATTGATTGCCCTGCCTCGAACTCCTGAGCAGCCGGGCCACTTGGAGGTAAACATGTGGGCGCCCATCGGTGCCTTGATCGGAGAGATCAAGATGTGCGAGGGCGCGGGCGCTACCACCGCCGCTGTCGCGATGGCCTACGTCTGCATCGACACCATGGCATTCCTATCCCTGCCGGCGGACAAGGACAAGCAGGGCCGCGCGGAATTCATCGAGTGGTGCGAAAAGTACCTTCAGTGCCACGAAGACCAGCCGTACAAGTACCGTGGCATCGATGTGTACGGCGCCAGGTGCGCGCTGCTGCATGCGTTCGGCACTGAATCCGACTACCACGACAAGTACCCTGATTCGAAGAAGTTTGGGTACCACGACGGCGGCAAGCACGGGTATGACCCGGCAACGGACGAGCGACTTGTGCTCATCGGCACCGCATCCTTCATCAACGACGTGGCCCACGCTGTCGGCACCTTCATGCAGGCGTGCAAAGAGGATGCAGGCCTGCGTGCGCGAGTCGAGGCCCGACTTCCTCAGGTTCTGGCAACCTTTCCCGTGCGTGCCTGAACTGCTGCCAGAGCAATACTGAACCGAGAGACCCAAGCGATGCCGATCTTCCAAGTCACCTCGACCGAACTCAAGCCCGTCTCGGAAACCACATTCGGAGCCGAGGGGATCATGGAGCGCAAGGACATCCAGCGGATGCTGCGCGAGCAGATTAGCGTTCTGGATGATCGCCTGCTGGTCATCGCCGAAGAGTTCGGTGACTGGCTAGACAGCTCACGTCGCATCGATCTCCTCTGCATCGACTCGGAGGCCAACCTCGTCGTCGTCGAGCTGAAGCGCACGGAGGACGGTGGGCACATGGAACTGCAAGCTCTGCGCTACGCAGCCATGATCTCCGCCATGACCTTCGATCAACTGGTCGACACCTTCGCCAGGTATCGCAGCAAGGCATCGCCTGACATCGAGGGCTCGAAGACCGCAATCCTGGAGTTCCTCGGCTGGGAGGATGTGTACGAAGACCAGTTCGCGCAGGACACACGCATCGTCCTGGCGGCGGCAGACTTCAGCAAGGAGTTGACGACCGCCGTCATGTGGCTGATCGAGCGAGGCATCGACATCCGGTGCGTGCGCATGAAGCCCTACAGGATGGGCGACGGCACCGTCCTGCTGGATGTGCAGCAGCTGATCCCGCTTCCTGAGGCCAACGACTTCCAGACGCAGATCGGCGTCAAGAAGCAGGCGGAACGCCAGAGCCGAAGCGATCGCCATGAACTGCGGCTGAGGTTCTGGGAAGCGCTGCTGGACCACGCCAAGACCAAAACCGATATACACGCCAACCGCAAGCCGACGCAAGACGGCTGGATTTACGGCGGGATCGGGCGCTTTGGCTTCTCACTCGGCTACACGGCGCGGCAAACGGACTCCCAGGTGGAACTCTGGATCGCCATGGGAAGCGGCCAGACGGTGAAGAACAAGGCTGCCTTCAAGGCCCTGGAGGCGCAGAAGGCCGCGATCGAAAGTGACTTTGGCGCGCAGCTCGACTGGCAGGAACTGCCGCAGGGCGAAGGCTGCCGCATCCGGTACGTGATCGACGGCGGCTACAAGTCTCCCCAGGACCAGTGGCCGACCATCCACACCAACCTCGCCGACGCCATGGTCCGTCTTGAGAAGGCCATGCGTCAGCGTGTGGCACAGCTGACCGTCTGAGTCGACCATGGCTCGGGTCTCTTCGCCTGCCGTCGAGGTTCGGACCGACTCGGTCGAGAGCGCCAAGGCAGCACTCGGCGAGCTGGTCATGGCGTGGGCGCGAGACATCGAAACCGGAGAGCCGCGCTACATCGGCGAGATCGACGCAGAGCACAGGGGTGGTCGTTGCGGGTGCGAGTGCCCGAGCTGCAGCCTGCCCTTGATCGCCGTGAACGCGGCCAAAGAGAAGGTAGTCCGCAGGCCGCACTTCCGACATCCTGAAGGGGCAGAGCGCGACGAGTGCGCGGTTCTGGCGGCGCGAGCCGCTGCGATGAGGCTGCTCGCGGAAGAAGGCGTCATCGACCTTCCCCGTCGCCGCATGTCTGCATCGGCTGAAGGCCTGAGCGGTGCGGTTCACGAGGCGTGGGTCGAAGCGCCGGCCCAGCGCGTTCGCGTTGCCAACATCGACTTCCGGGATCGAACGTTCGCGGTGCTTACCTTGGATGACGGCCGTCAGCTCCGTGTGGCGCTCACCGGCGCCATCACAGAACAAGCTGACGACGGCGGCGAGACGACTCTTGTGCCGACGATCACGATAGATGTCGATGCTTCTGTAGCAGGCATGGACCAAGCTGAAATTCGCAAGCGCCTGCAGCTCCTGCCAGAGGGCATCTGCTGGCGTTCGCACTGGAACGACGCCGAACTGCGAGCCGATGCCGCACGCCAGGCAGCGGGCATGGCATTGGACGCCCTGGACTGGCTGCCAGATGACCTCGTGCTGCCGGACGACCTCAGCCCGGCCATGAAGCGGGAGACCTTGCTGCACCACGAGGTGAAGCGAATTCTGGAGGGCGCAGAGAGGATCACCGTTCCCGGGTTGGACGGCGTGGAAGAGCTGAAAACCGACGGGCAACTGACGTTGCAGAGGCGATGGTCCTTTTCGCAGAGAGTCTTGTCGTTGTCAGACACGCGTCTTGAGCAACGCATGCACCCGCTCATCCCGGATGTCGTGACGGTGGCACGAAGCGATGACGGCAAGGTATTCGACCCTCTGGTCATCGAAGTCACCGTGACGAACACGATCGACGAAGATCGTCGAGCGCGCATCCGCGAGCAGGGTGTCGCAGCGTTGGAGATCGACCTGTCGATGACCGGCGGTCGGATCACCCGTGACCAGCTTCATCAACTCGTTGTCTTTGAGGTGTCGGCCAAGCGCTGGCTCCACTACCCGGGCCTCGAAGAGGTCCAGGACAAGCTCCGCAAAGAGATGGAGGTCGGGCGCGAACTGCAGATCGAGGCTGCTCGCATCGCCGAGGAAAGACGCAGACGCATCCAAGAGACCCCACTTCGGGAGCTGGGTGCTCGATACCTTGCAGCCGTGCAACGGATGCTCGAAGTGGACGGCAGGCTGCCAGCAGGCACCGATCGAGATGAGCAGCTGATGGCTGCACAAACCGCTGTGGCCATCAGCGTCGAAGAGATGGCGCAACGCGGCTTCCCCGAGGCCGGCGACGAGGAACTGCTGGGGCACCACCGCGTCCTGTCCAGACTGCTGTCGATCAAGCACAACCGAGGTGTGGGATATGGATTCGCCACCGCAGCAGAAGTGCTGAACGCGATCCAGCAGTCCCAGCCTGGCAATCGGCATGATTGGACGCTGTACCTCATCGCCGCGAAAGCCTACCTGCGGAACCTGTCCGACGATGAACGGGTATGGAGATGGTTCGAGACCTGGCGCGAAGGCGTGATCGAAGCGGTCAAGCGCAAGGACTTCCTGTATCTGCGCTCGACCAAGTACGACCGCCTACTGAGCCTGCTCTTCCCGGAAATGGCGAATGGCCTCGCGCATGAGTTCGGCAAGCGACCTGCCGTCCCCAACCTGGTTTGGGATGAGCAAAAGCGAAGATTCGTCAGGACCTTTAGCGAGACAACATCAAGGCCTGCGCGCTTCCTTGCTCAGGACGCAGCCCCGAACGATCCCCTGGCCGGCCGCAGCGCTGGAAGCATGAGGGACTGGGTCTTCAAGGGCGCCGAACTGGAGCGCTGGAAGCGTTTGAACCCGGAGGCGGCAGCTGCGTGGGAACCGACGCTCAAACGCCTCGGGATCAAGTAGCTTTACTCATCGCATGGTTGAGAATCCGCGCGCTCTTACGGAACGATTACACCTACCACGAGGAGAACTGGATGGCGAAGAAGCTTGCGCAGATCGAGGCCCAGATCAAGAAGCTACAGGATGAGGCAGCGTCGCTGCGTGCCAAGGAGGTCGCCGGTGTTGTGGGCAGGATCAAAGAGGCGATCCTTCACTATGGCTTGACCCCCGAGCAGCTCTTCGGAGCCTCACGTCAGAAGCACAAGCCGGCCAGTGATCTCGCCGTTGCACCCCGGAAGGTCAGAGCTGAATCAGGAAAGGTGAGGGTCAAGTACCGGGACGGTGACAACACCTGGACGGGACGTGGCAACAAGCCGCGCTGGCTGACGGCGCGGCTTGGTGAGGGGCGGAAGATCGAAGAGTTCTTGGTCTAACCCACGCGCCTCGCGAGGTGCTGCGTATTCCGGATCAAAAGCGCCAGGGTTTCCGATTCAAACCCGCCGCCATTTCCGATTCGATACAGCCACCGGTTCCGACCGAAGTCCACCATCAAGATGGCCCGTTGAGGGTTGGATACTGACATCAGCTGCTGAGGAACCAAAGAACCTTGCCAGGTAAACGTCAGCTTGATGCGGGAGAGCGGCCCTTCAATCGCGTGGATCGAAGACCCGGACTCGACCCGGAGCGGTCCTCGGTGACAATGAACCGGGCGTCGCAAAGCCGCCGCTCAACCCGCGCTCTGGCAGCGGCTGTCGTAGCGGGTCAGCTTGAGCGAGGGTCAGTTCTCAGCCCGGGGCAGTGCGTACACATTGCGCTCCTCTCCGTCGGGGAAGCTCTGTCGCCTGACTTGTTGACCGCCAAGCCTGAGAACTAAGCCAAGTGCCTCGGCGTTGTGGTCGTTCATGTAGGTTTCTACGGTTGCCCACCCGAAGACGTCATAGGCATGCTGCACTGCTGCGTGGGACGCCTCCTTGGCCAGACCCTGACCGCGGTACCGTGGCAACAGCCACCAAGTCAGTTCGCGTGGCCAGCCTCTGCCCTGCCAGAAGCCGCAGGTGCCGACGTACTCGCCGTCCGAGGAGCGCTGGACTGCCCAGACGCCAAAGCCCTGGAGGTACCAAGAGCCGAGATCTGCAGACAGACGTGCCCAGGCCGCGCCGGCTGAGATGGGGCCTCCGTACCCACCTGAAGCTGCTCCGTCTGTGTAGAACAGCTCGTAAGCCGCCGCGCAGGCCGCGCTGGGGGCGACGAGACGGAGTCTTTGGGTTTCAAGTATTGGAATCACTCGGAAATCCTGAAAATCGTTGCTCTGCGGCCTGTCGTTCAAGGTCAGGGTTAGTGCGCGGCCTTGTCTCGCAGCGTCCTCTGCGCCGCAGTGTTGGCCAGCAGACTTGGACGACTACGACCACTTTGCAAGCACTCGCTGAATACGCGAACAAAACAGATCGACTTCGGCCGGCGTTGATTGCTCCGCCTTGTAGAGCGACAGCATCTCGAATCTGCAAGCCGGCGCACACGTTCCCAAGAGAGCGGTTTTCAGCACGCGCTTGACGGGCTGCCAGAGCACCAGACGATCAACCCACCAAGGCGAGCCGAGCGAAGTGACAGCGAGAGCCTTCCCAAGTTTGTGGAGCCTCGGCTTGATTGGGCCGAGATCACTCGCATGATCGTAGGCGATACCTGGCGCCCAGACACGGTCAAACCAGCCCTTCAAGATGGCGGGGAAACTGAACCACCAAGTAGGAAAAACAAGCACGATAGCTTCGGCGGAGAGCAAGCGGTCGGCCTGTGACCGAACGGACGCAGCGTCAAAGGCAGGGCCGTAGTAGCTCCGGCGTTCACTGGCTGTTAACGCAGGCGAAAACTCAGATTGGTAGAGGTCTTCGATCTGTACTTCATGACCGGCTTTTGTCAGCGCATCGACGGCGCTACGCGCCATGGCGTGGCAGGCACTGTCCGCAAGCGGGTGGGCTATTACAACGAGACACTTCATCGTGTGAATGACCGAGGAGCCGAGGTGCTCATGCCGGGTCGCGCTTGAAAAAAGCGGGCGACGACGGCAGGGCGCCAGGGCCCGGTTGGCGACAACGTACCGCGTTCCGCCAGACCGGGCTTGGTGGCCTTCCGTTGGCGCTGCGCTTGAGCGCGGGGTCAGGCATCGCTCCGCAACGGCCGCACGCCGTATGCCTGCATGGCAGACGCGGCCTGGGACTCTTCCGTGGTCTCGGTGGGATAAAGCCGATAGCTTGGCGCCAGGATGGCCTCGACAGCTTCCGCCTTCACGACAAACACGCTCTGAATGGCGAACCTTGGGCCTGCCATTTCTACGAGCCGAGTCGCCCAGCGGACGAAGTCAGGGTCATTTTTCCCGACATTGCGGGCTGCGCCGGTGACTTTGAACCCCTTCTGGGCAAAGACGTCGATGAATGCGACGCACACACGAGCGTTCCGATCGATGTTGCGCGCGCTCCCTGCCGACGCGATGTTTGCAATGACGAGATGGTCACTGTCAAAAACGGCAAAGACTTCCTTCGGAGAGACGTTCGGCTGACCGGATTCGTCAACCGTTGCGAGCCAGCACAGCACGCTGCGACGTGCAAAGTCCTTGACCGATATTGAAAGCATGATCGCCGCAAAGGTTTGATTGCGATGCCCAACGCCGCCGCTCAGCCGGCGCCGGAGGTGGTCGGATGCAGTGGCCTGTCCGCCGCCTGGTGCACAGAAGCCGAGGGGCTCACTTTTCGCTCTCGCTCCAGGGGCTGCAGATATCAATGAGGCAGCCATTCGGATCAACCGTCAAGAAGCGCCGCTGGCCATAGAACTCGTTCTTCGGCTCTTGGGCAATGACAAGACCCAAGGCCTTTGCCTTGAAGTAGACGGCATCAACGTCTGGAACTACGAACGTGACGTACATGCCCGTTGGCGCGTTCTGAAAGCTTGCCGGAACCAGCTCATTGGTTCGGGCAATGATTCCGAACTCAAGCTCGTGATTTGTAGGGCAGCGCAACTGAACATACCAGTCACTGTCGTAGTTGACCTCAAACCCAAGAAGCGCGACATAGAAATCGCGACTTTCGCTCAAACGATCGGAGCAAATGTTGGTCAGTATTCGCGTGAACGACATGTGGGTCCTTCGTACGAGATGGTTAACGTTCGAGCCAAGCAGGCGACGGCAGCAGGGCGACAGGGCCCTGGTGGAGACAACACAGCGCGTACCGCCAGACCGGGCTTGGTGGCCGTCCGTTGGCGCTGCGTTTGAGCGATGTTTATGGGCATCACCGCGCGGCGGCAAACGCCGCGTGCTCGTAGGTTGTGATCTCGTACGGGTTGCCGTCCGGGTCCGAAAAGTAGATCGAGAACGAAACCTCATGGTCTTCAATTTCTACCCGCAGTCCCGAGGCTTGCAAGTGCGTGAACCAGTTGTGGAGCCCGGCTGCTGAGGTTCGAAGGGCGATCGTTGCTCGGTTGGGTTGAGGCGCCCGCTCAAACAGTGCGATGTGAACGGTGTTCGCTGAGTCCTGCACTGTCAGTGGACCACCGTCCATGGCCCAAAACTCGAGGCTCGGACTGCGGGCAAGCCCGAGCACTTGGGCGTACCAGCGCTCTGCGGCATTCCGATCCCGCACGAAGACGTGAACGTGGTCGATCCCAGACAGTGGTGGAGTCATGGCAGACGTTCGTGTCGAAGGGTTTCGAGTATGACGGTGACGCCCAATGTGCTTTAGACGGCAGCGTCAAAAGCTGACGTGATCGTATAGCCCTGAGTCGACGAGGGCCGGGAGTCGCAACCGCATCGCACGGCCCGCAAGCGGTCACTGAAGTCTGCCCGCTATTGGCCGGGTCCGGGCCTTCGAGTGAGCGCCCGACAGCAGACAGCCCAGACTTCGGTGCGGGACCGTCCTGCAGACGCCCCCCCTACTTTGAAGGGCAGCTGACTGGGGCGACCGCAGCGGGCAGCAGCCGGCCATGAACGGCCGGTCGTGGTGCGCTCAGAACCTCCCCCACTGGGCCGCCTTGGATGACTGGTTTACGGCGGCGAACTCGAACTCCGCTTTGGCTTGTCCCGGCCACTACCGGTCGGTCGCCCCGCACGCCCAGTCGTGGCCACGGCGAGCACCTGAACGACAGGTTTCCGGCGACGAGTCTGGGCCAGTCTTCGGCTCGTCCCGGCCACAAGCGGACCTAGTCGCGAGCGTGAAAGATCGGTCGTTCGCTTGCTCGACACCGTCCTTCGGCGCTTAGGCACAGTTTGCGCTATCGTTTACAAGGTGAATTTCAGCAAGCTCCTTCGTTCGCGCCTGATCGGCATCTTGTCGGTGGCTTTGCTGCTATCGCAGATCGCCTTGGCTGCTTACGCCTGCCCGGCAGTTGGCGAGCGGGCCGACTCAGCCGACATGGCAGCAATGGCGGGGATGCCTTGCGCTGAGATGATGGCGGCCGGGCTGCCGCTCGACCCCGATCAGCCGACGCTGTGCATGCAGCACTGCCAGTTCGGCTCGACCACGCAGGTCGTCGACCACGTACCGGCGGTGTTCGCGCCGGTGACGGCTTTCCCCGCGCTGCTCACCGTCTCTGGCGATGACCGGCTAGACCTCGGGCTGAGGTCCTGGGCCGAGGACGAGCGCCTGCGTGACCGACCTCCGCCGCTCGCTCTCAGCATCGCGCACTGCTGCTATCGCATTTGACCTCCTGAAGTCGCCCGCTTGATCGGTCGCGGCGCTGTCGCGGCCCGGTTCCGGACTTCAGGAGTTCCCATGATTTCGACCCTGCCCCGGAGGCCAGATGGCCTCCGTCTGGCTTCATCGCTCGTGCTATGGCTGGCCTTGGGCGCTGCGCCTGCCTTTGCTCAGACCTCGCTCTCCTTGGAGAGCGCCGTCGCCGAAGCCGCCGTGCGCTCGCGGCTCGTGAACGCCATCGAGTCGCAGGCCCAGGCTGCGCGCGAGATGGCGGCGGCTGCCGGCCAGCTGCCCGACCCGGTGCTCAAGCTCGGCCTGAACAACCTGCCGATCGACGGCCCGGACCGCTACAGCGTCACCCGCGACTTCATGACGATGCGCTCCGTCGGCGTCATGCAGGAACTGACCCGGGCCGACAAGCGCAGCGCCCGCGCGCGCCGTGCCGAACGCGAGGTCGATCTGGCCCAGGTCGCGCGCCAGGCCACCATCGCAGACCTGCAGCGGGACGCCGCGACGGCCTGGCTCGAACGTTCGTACTTGGAATCGATGCGCGAGCTGCTGCAGGCGCAGATTGCCCAGGCAGAACTTCAGGTCCAGGCTGCCGAGACGCTGTACCGCAGCGGCAAGGGCTCGCAGGCTGAGGTCTTCGCCGCGCGCGGATCGGTCGAGCAGCTGCGCGACGGGCTGGCACAGGCAGAGCGCCAGATCGCGGTCGCGACCACCCAGCTGGGGCGGTGGGTGGGTGAGGGCGCGCGGCTGCCGTTGGCTGCACGTCCTGCGCTTACGCTGCCTGCATGGACCGAAGGTGCCCTGGCGGAGCACCTGACCCAGCACCCCCAGATCGCCGCTGCAGCGCAGCAAGAGGCCATCGCCGACAGCGACGCCGCTGTGGCGCGTGCCGCGCGATCGTCGGACTGGAGCGTTGAGCTGATGTACAGCCAGCGCGGCCCGGCCTACTCGAACATGGTGTCGATCAATTTGTCGGTGCCGCTGCAGTGGGACCAGAAGAACCGGCAGGACCGCGAACTCGCGGCGCGGCTCGCCGGCATCGACGAGGCGCGAGCCCGTCGCGAGGAACTGCAGCGCGCCCACGAGGCCGAAGTGCGCGCGATGCTCCAGGAGTGGCGCAGCCACGAGGATCGCTTGCGTCGCTACGACGCTTCGCTGCTGCCGCTGGCGACCCAGCGCAGTGAAGCCGCGCTGGTGGCCTACCGCAGCGGCACCGGTCCGTTGCCGGCCGTGCTCGAAGCGCGCCGCAGCGAAGTGGACGTGCGCATGGAGCGCCTGCGCATCGAGATAGACAAGGCCCGGGTCTGGGCCCAACTGAACTATCTGCTGCCGTCCCACGGCGGCGTCCAAGCCAAGCCGGAGGCGGCACGATGAAAACCCGAAACACCCTGTTGACGGCCGTCATTGCCGTCGCGCTGGCCGCGGGCGGTTTTGCGCTCTACCAGGTCGGCATGCACCGCGGCATGGGCCAGGCTGGCGCCGGAGCAGCCACTGCGTCCGGCTCGACTCCTGCAGAAGACCCGACCAGCAGCATCGCCGCCGGCGAGGCAGCTACGCGACGCCACATCAAGGACGGCATCAAGGCCGGCGAGATCGATCCTGCCACCGGCAAGCCCATCCTCTACTACCACGACCCGATGGTGCCCGGTAAGCGCTTCGACGCGCCGGCCAAGTCGCCCTTCATGGACATGATGCTGGTGCCGGTCTACGGCGGCGCCGGCGGCGACGACCAGGGCACCGTCACCGTGAGCCCGCGCATCCAGCAGAACCTCGGCGTGCGGACCGCCGAGGTCGTCGAGGGCACGTTGCAGCCCATGGTCAGCGCCGTCGGCAGCATCGCCTGGAACGAGCGCGACCAGTCGGTGGTGCAGGCCCGTGCAACGGGCTACATCGAGAAGCTGCATGTGCGGGCGACGCTCGATCGCGTGCGCGCTGGCCAGCCCTTCGCCGAACTCTACGTGCCCGAGTGGGTGGCGGCGCAGGAGGAGTACCTCTCGGTTAAGCGCTTCGCGAAGGATGATGCGGGGCTGGCAGCCGCAGCCCGCCAGCGCCTGCTGCTGGCCGGCATGAGCGAAGCGCAGGTCGCGCGCGTCGATGCGGCGGGCACCGTGCAGCCACGCATCACGCTCGTCGCACCGTCGAGCGGTGTCGTGGCCGAACTCGTGGTCCGTGAGGGCATGACGGTGAGTCCGGGGATGATGCTGGCGCGCATCAACGGTCTGGCCAGTGTCTGGGCGAATGCCGAGCTGCCCGAGAGCCAGGCCGCGCTCGTGCGGCCCGGCAGCCAGGTCGAGGCGCGCAGTCCTGGCGTCCCCGGGGCGGTGTTCCGGGGCAGCGTACAGGCGCTGCTGCCCGAAGTGAACGCGACCACGCGCACCCTGAAGGCGCGCGTGCAGTTCGCCAACCCTGCCGGTCAGTTGGTGCCAGGCCTGTTCGTCACGATGCAGTTCATGGACACCCGCGCGGGCAAGGCCTTGCTGGTGCCGACCGAGGCGGTGATCCAGACCGGCCGGCGCGCGGTGGTGATGGTGGCCGAAGAGGGTGGGCGCTTTGCGCCGGTCGATGTGGAAACCGGCCTGGAGACCGGCGGCCAGACCGAGATCAAACGCGGCCTGAAGGCCGGCCAGCGTGTCGTCGTCTCGTCGCAGTTCCTGATCGACTCCGAAGCCAGCCTGAAGGGCGTCGAGGCGCGCCTGAACAACCAGCCGGCGCCGACGGCCGCCAACACCGCCCAGCGCCACAGCGCCCAAGGCCTGATCGAGTCGCTGGACCGCGAGAGCGTCACGCTCAGCCACGGCCCGATCCCGAGCGTCGGCATGGGCGCGATGACGATGGAGTTCAAGCTGCCGCCGCTGAAGCAACGGCCGCGCGGCCTGGCGGTGGGTGACCGCGTCGACTTCGAGTTCTATGTAGACCCGACTGATGGCCCGACGGTGACCACGCTCACGCTGCTGCCTCCGGCTGCACCTGCTGCTGCCGCACCGGGAGCGTCGCGATGATCGCCGCGCTGATCCGCTGGTCCATCGTTAACCGCTTCCTCGTGCTGCTGGCGACCGTCATCGTCACCGCCTGGGGCCTGTGGGCCGTGCAGCGCACGCCGCTGGACGCCCTGCCCGACCTGTCGGACGTGCAGGTCATCATCCGCACGCCTTACCCAGGCCAGGCGCCGCGCATCGTCGAGAACCAGGTCACCTACCCGCTGACGACGACGATGCTGTCGGTGCCGGGTGCGAAGGTCGTGCGCGGCTATTCGTTCTTCGGCGACAGCTTCGTCTACGTGCTGTTCGAAGATGGCACCGACCCCTACTGGGCGCGCTCGCGGGTGCTGGAGTACCTGAACCAGGTGCAAGGGCGGCTGCCCTCCGCGGTCAAGCCGGCGCTTGGCCCTGATGCCACCGGCGTGGGCTGGATCTACCAGTACGCACTCGTCGACCGCAGCGGCACGATGGACGCGGGGCAACTGCGCGCCATGCAGGACTGGTTCCTGAAGTACGAGCTGAAGACGGTGCCGAACGTGGCCGAGGTCGCGTCGGTCGGGGGCATGGTGCGCCAGTACCAGGTGTTGCTCGATCCGGACAAGCTGGCGGCCTACAACGTGCCGCATGGCGCGGTGATCGACGCGATCCGCAACGCGAACCAGGAGGCCGGCGGCTCGGTGCTGGAGCTAGGAGAGGCCGAGTACGTCGTGCGCGCTTCGGGCCTGCTGGCGACGCTGGACGACTTCCGCAAGATTCCGCTCAGCGCCACCGACGCCGGCGTCAGCGTGCGCCTGGGCAACGTGGCGCGCGTGCAGCTCGGCCCCGAGATGCGCCGCGGCATCGGCGAGCTCGACGGCGAGGGTGAGGCCACCGGCGGCGTGATCGTGATGCGCTCGGGCAAGAACGCACTGGAGACCATCGCGGCCGTCAAGGCCAAGATCGTGTCGCTGCAGGCCAGCCTGCCGAAGGGCGTGGAGATCGTGCCGACCTACGACCGCTCCAGCCTGATCGAGCGTGCCGTCGAGAACCTGAGCCACAAGCTGATCGAAGAGTTCATCGTCGTCGCGCTGGTCTGCGTGGTGTTCCTGTTCCATCTGCGCTCTGCGTTCGTGGCCATCGTCACGCTGCCGCTGGGCATCCTGGCCAGCTTCATCGTCATGCACTACCAGGGTGTCAATGCGAACGTGATGTCGCTGGGCGGCATCGCCATCGCCATCGGCGCGATGGTCGATGCAGCGGTGGTGATGATCGAGAACGCACACAAGCACATCGAGGCTTGGCGGCACGAGCACCCAGGCGAGGACCTGAAGGGAGAAGCGCAGTGGCGCGTGGTCGGCGATGCCGCGGTCGAGGTCGGCCCGGCGCTGTTCTTCTCGCTGCTCATCATCACGCTGAGCTTCATTCCGGTCTTCACGTTGGAGGCGCAGGAGGGTCGGCTGTTCTCGCCGCTGGCGTACACCAAGACCTACGCGATGGCGGCCTCGGCTGGCCTCGCGGTGACGCTGGTGCCGGTGCTGATGGGCTACCTGATTCGCGGGCGCATCCCCGATGAGCGGCGTAACCCGCTGAACCGCGGGCTGATCGCAATCTACCGTCCGCTGCTCGACGGCGTGCTGGCCTGGCCGAAAACGACGATTGCCGTCGCTGCGCTGCTGCTCGCCAGCACCGCCTGGCCGATCCTGAAGATCGGCGGCGAGTTCATGCCGCCGCTGGACGAAGGCGACCTGCTCTACATGCCGACCGCGCTGCCGGGTCTGTCGGCCGGCAAGGCGGCCGAACTGCTGCAGCAGACCGACCGGCTCATCAAGACCCTGCCGGAGGTGCAGACGGTCTACGGCAAGGCAGGCCGCGCCGAGACGGCCACCGACCCGGCGCCGATGGAGATGTTCGAGACCACGATCCAGTTCAAGCCGAAGGATCAGTGGCGCGACGGCATGACGAGCGACAGGCTGGTCGAGGAACTGGACCGCATCGTCAAGGTGCCCGGACTGTCCAACATCTGGGTGCCGCCGATCCGCAACCGCATCGACATGCTGGCCACCGGCATCAAGAGCCCCGTCGGCGTGAAGGTGGCTGGCACCGACCTGGCCGAGATCGACCGCCTGGCAGGCGAGATCGAGAAGGCGGTGAAGGGCGTGCCCGGCGTCAGCAGCGCACTGGCTGAACGGCTGACCGGCGGGCGCTATGTCGACGTGAACATCAACAGGGATGCAGCGGCCCGCTACGGCATGAACATCGCCGATGTGCAATCGGTGATCAGCGCGGCGGTCGGCGGCGACAACGTCGGTGAGACGGTGGAAGGCCTGCAGCGTTTCCCGATCAACGTGCGCTACCCGAGGGAGGTCCGCGACTCGCTGCAGAAGCTGCGCCAGCTGCCCGTCCTCACCCCGCGCGGTGCACGCATCGTGCTGTCCGACGTGGCCGAACTGCGCATCACCGACGGCCCGCCGATGCTGCGCAGCGAGAACGCTCGCCTGGCGGGCTTCGTCTACGTCGACATCCGTGGGCGCGACCTGAAGTCGGCGGTGCTCGACATGCAGAAGGCGGTGGCCGAGCAGGTGAAGCTGACGCCCGGCTACTCGGTCTCGTGGTCGGGGCAGTTCGAGTTCCTGGAGCGCGCGACGGCCAAGCTGAAGGTGGTGGTGCCCTTCACGCTGGGCATCATCTTCGTGCTGCTGTACCTGACCTTCCGGCGCTTCGACGAGGCGCTGCTGATCTTGGCGACACTGCCCTTCGCGCTGATCGGCGGCTTCTGGCTGCTCTACCTGCTGGGCTACAACCTCAGCGTGGCCGGCGCGATCGGCTTCATCGCGCTGGCTGGCGTGGCGGCCGAGTTCGGCGTGATCATGCTGCTGTACCTGAAGCAGGCCTGGGAGGCGCGGCTGGCGCGCGGCCAGACCAATGACTCGGACCTGCTCGACGCGATCCGCGAGGGCGCAGTCCTGCGCGTGCGGCCCAAAGCGATGACGGTGGCCGTGATCATCGCCGGCCTCGTGCCGATCATGTTCGGTGGCGGCACCGGCTCCGAGGTGATGCAGCGCATCGCCGCGCCCATGGTCGGCGGCATGGTCACGGCGCCGCTGCTGTCGATGTTCGTCGTTCCCGCCATCTACCGGCTGATGCGAAGACGCAGGCGTGCTGCTGCAGGCGAAGCGCCTGCCGATCACGGCGATGCTTCAATGCCGGACCCGGTGACGTCAGTGGCGTGAGTACGACCGGCGGTGGGCTGTCGGATCAGCCGCCGCCGTCGGCCTATCGCTTCGCCTTCGCCACTTCCTCCGCCACGAGCGCGGCAAGCTGGTCCGGCCCAAAGCTCGGCAGGCTGCGGCCGTTGACAAAGAAGGTGGGCGTCCGGCTTACTTGCAGCGCAGTCAGGTCTTCGACATCCTGGGCCAGCAGCGCTTGCATCTCGGGTCGGGCCATTTCCTCCCGGGCTCGCTCGATGTCCAGGCCGGCGGCCTTGGCGATCTCGAAGGTGAGGTCGGGGTTGGGCCGCCCGTGGTCGGCCCAGGTCGGCTGCGCCTGCAGCACCGCTTCCAGCACCGGCTGGTACTTGCCCTGGCGCTTGGCCGCCTCAAGCAGCTTCACCACCTGGGCGGAGCCCTGGTGGAAGGGTGCATAGCGGATGACGAGCCGGACGTCGTTGGGGTATTTCGCCATCAGGCTCTTGACGATCGGATAGAACGCGCGACAGGTCTCGCAGGCCGGGTCGAAGAACTCGACGATCGTGACCGGCGCGCCCTGCGGCCCGAGCACCGGCGAGTGCATGCGCACGAGGCGGGTCTGCTCGGCGCGGACTGTCTGGTCCTGGGCGCTCTGCGTCTGCTTCCGGTACAGGCTCACGCCCAGGGCGAAGGCGGCGACCACCAGGATCAGGATGCCGCCGACGGCGAGCTTCTTGGTGTTCATGGACGGGTCTTTCTCAGGTAGACGAGCAGGAGCGCGACGATGGCGGTGAAGGCCAGCAGCGACAGCCAAGGGATCTGGATGTCGCCGAGGATCACCAGCTTCTGATCGCTGCAGGATGGGCCGGCGCCGCAGGGAATCCACCACTGCGGCACCCAGCCTGCGACGAGTGCGGTGTGATACCCCGCCACTGCGACACCGCCCAGTGCCAGCGGCAAGGCGTAGATCGCGCCGCGCCGGTCGTTGCCGAAGGCCGCCATGCCGAGGATCAGGGCCAGCGGAAACATCAGGATGCGCTGGTACCAGCAGAGCTGGCAGGGCGTCATGCCCATCACCTCGCCGATGAACAGCGCAGCGAAGGTCGACACCAGGGCGACGGCCCAGGCGGCAGACAGCCAGATCCATCCGGTGCCCGATCGGCTGGCCGGGGTGCTGACGTGTGTCCCATTCACGCTGCTCATAACGCGTGAAGTGTCGCTGCAGGATGAATCCGTGTGGTCGCCGGCTCAGCTGCAACCGCCACAAAGGCCGCAACTCTGCTTGACGCCGATCGCAGGATGCCCGTCCGCGAGTTCAGGCGCCCTATGGCAGTGCAGCGACTTCTCACCGAGCCGGCTCGGGCTGCTTCTTCCGCCGAGATCCATGCGCTTCCACATCGGGTGGTGTCGACTTCAATGAACTCAACCGCGGAGGTCCAGATCTGCAACCAATTTTGAAGCCTGTGCGCGTGTTTTCACCGACTCAGCGTGAGCCATCTGCCAGGTGAAGCTGGTACCCCAGGCCCAGCCCGAGCCGATGAGCTCGACCACCCGCAAGTCGCCGACGCGGCCTTCAACACTCATGTCGATACTCCGGCCCTCCCATTGCGCGGACACGCGATGTGCGCCGGGCTTCAGGCGCAGACGCACCAACGACACCGGAATGGTCGCCGCACTGGCGGCGCCATCGATCGCCACAGGCACCACCACACTGGCATCCCCCCATCGGCTGCGCAGCACGTACACGGTCAGCGCAGCGGGGTCGGCCTCGAAGCGTTTAGCCTCGGCCTCGACCGCGTCGGTCGGCACGGCGGTCGGTGTGCAGGTCAACGTTGGACGGTAGCTCTTGCCGATGCGGTGGCAGTAGGTGCCGTCGGCGTTGACGGACCGCAATGGTTTGGTCATGCACCCGGCGAGCGGCGCAAGGCCAACCACCGCCAGGCCAAGCAACAGAGTTCTGCGGTGAGGCCGGTCTGACTCGCTCATGATGAACTCCGGTCTACTTCAGCGCAAAGCGCACGGTGCCGGCTGACTTGCCAGCGATGGTCACCAGGGCGACCACCTTGGTGCCGGGGCCGACCTTGAAAGTGCCTGAGGCTTCGAGCTTGTCGCCCGCCGGCTTGAGCTCGACTTCCTGCTTCTCGGCGCCTGTGAGCAGCGTCAGCTTGGCGCTGGCCTTGGACACATCAGCAGGCTTGCCATGGTCCCGCAGGTGCAGCTGGATCATCGTGGGCTTGGCGACCAGTTCGTAGTCGATGTCCTTGACTTCAACGACCACGCCGCCGTGCATGGGCTTGTGCTCATGCGCGTGGTCGTGCTTGTCGCCGGCGGCGTAGGCCGAACCGGCCAGGGCCAGGGTGATTGAAGCAAACAGGGCTTGGGTCTTCATGGAAGTCCTTTCGGGGTGGTGGGTGGTAACAGGGGAAAGCTTCAAAGCGCCTCGGCGTCCTTGTCGTTCATAAGCGCTTCGGCCGGCTTGCGCCCGAAGAGCCAGAACATCGCGGGCGTGAGGAAGGTGTCGAGCAGCGTCGAGCTGATCAGGCCGGAGAAGATCACGACGGCCACGGGGTGCAGCACCTCGGTGCCGGGCTGCTCGGCCTCGAACAGCAGCGGGGCCAGCGCGAAGGCCGTGACCAGCGCCGTCATCAGCACCGGGCTCAGCCGCTCCAGCGAGCCGCGCATGATCATCTTCTGGTCGAAGTTCTCGCCCTCGAATCGCATCAGGTTGATGTAATGGCTGACCTTGAGGATGCCATTGCGCACCGAGATGCCAGCCAGCGTGATGAAGCCGACCAGGGCGGCCACTGACAGCGGTTGCCCTGAAAGCCACAGGCCGAGTACCGCGCCGACCAGGGCGAGCGGGATGTTCACCATGATCAGCGCCGACAGCGCGGCCGACTTGTAGCGGCTGTAGAGCACCACGAACATCAAGGTCAGCGACACGATGGACAGCAGGCCGACCAGGCGTGAGGCTTCCTCCTGCGCCTGGAACTGACCGCCCAGCGTGATGAAGTAACCCTCGGGCAGCTTTGTTTCGGCGACCACCTTGCGGATGTCGGCGACGATCTCCGAGAGCGCGCGCCCGGACGCATTCGCCGACAGCACGATACGCCGCTTGCCGTCGTCGCGGCTGATCTGGTTCGGGCCGTCACCGTCTTCGATGGTGGCGATCTTCGACAGCGGGATGCGGCCGTTGGGCGTCTCGATCAGGATCTGGCCCAGGCCTTCCACCGAGCGCGCCGATTCCGGAAGCTTCACCACCAGCGCGAAGCGGCGGCTGCCCTCGACGATCTGGGTGACCTTCTCGCCTTCGACCAGCGCCTGCAATGCCGACAGCACTTGAGGCGCCGGCACACCGTACTGCGCGGCCGCGGCGTAGTCGATGCGCACCTTGATCTGCGGCGCGAGCACCTGCTTCTCGATCTGCAGGTCGGCAATGCCCGGGATGGTGGCCAGCTTTGCGCGCAGCACGTCGGCCTGGCCGCGCAGTGCATCGAGGTCTTCGCCGAAGATCTTGATCGCGATCTGCGATCGCACGCCCGACAGCATGTGGTCAATGCGGTGCGAGATGGGCTGGCCGATCTCCAATGCGGCCGGAAGATTGACCAGACGCGCACGGATGTCGGCCTTGATCTCGTCCATGCTGCGCGTCAGTTCCGCCGTGGGCTTCAGGCCCACGTCGAGCTCACTGACGTGCACCCCCTCGGCATGCTCGTCGAGTTCCGCGCGGCCGCTGCGCCGCCCGACGTGTGTCACCTCAGGCACCTGCTTGACCAGCACTTCGGCCTGGCGCGCCAGCGCTGACGATTCCGTCAGCGTGACACCGGGGTTCAGGCGCAGGCCGATCAGCAGCGTGCCTTCATTGAAGGGCGGCAGGAAGGTCGTCGGAAAGAACGGCACGGCCACCGCAGCAACGAGCACCGCTGCACCTGCAGCGGCCATGGCGGCCTTGGGCCGATCGAGCACGCCCTGCAGGCTGCTGCGGTAACGCGCCTTCAGCCAGGCCAGGACCTTGGTGTCGCCATGGTCCAGGTTCTTCATCCGCGGCAGCAGGTAGTAACTCAAGACGGGTGTCACCGTCACCGAGACGATCAGCGAGGCCAGCGTGGACACGATGAAGGCGATGCCCAGCGGCACGAACAGCTTGCCCTCCAGTCCCGGCAGCGCGAACAGCGGGATGAAGACCAGGACGATGATGACCGTGGCATACAGGATCGCTGACCGCACCTCCATCGTCGCGTGCGCAACGATCTCGATCGGATTCAGGCGGCTGTGCGGATGATTGGCGCGGTCCGCCTTCAGCCGTCGCAGCACGTTCTCGACGCCCACCACCGCGTCGTCGACCAGGCCGCCGATGGCAATGGCCAGTCCGCCGAGCGTCATGGTGTTGATCGACAGCCCGAAATACTTGAAGACCAACGCGGTGATGAAGATCGACACCGGGATGGCTGTCAGCGCGATGATGGTCGGCCGCAAGGTCCCGAGGAAGAAGAACAGGATGACCGCCACGAAGATCGACGCGCCGATCAGCTTGCCCTGCAGCGTGGTGATCGAGGCCTCGATGAAGCTGGCCTGGCGGAAGGTCACGCGCGGTGCCTCCATGCCGGCCGGCAGCGAGGCCTTCAGCCCCACCAGGGCCTCTTCGATGGACTGAGTCAGGGCAATCGTGTCGGCAGTCGGCTGCTTCTGAATGCCCAGGATCACGGCCGGTTTGCCTTCGTAGCCTGCGTCGCCGCGCTTGAGCGCCGCGGCGAAGGTCACCTCGGCGATCTGGCGCATCAGGATCGGTTGCCCATCCTTGGATGTCAGCGCCAGGTTGTTCAGGTCTTCGAGGCGTGAAGTTCGGCCGAGGTTGCGAATCAGGTACTCGCGCCCGTTCAACTCCAGGAAGCCGCCGGAGGTGTTGGAGGAGTAGCCCTTCAATGCGCCTTCGAGCTGGTCGTGCGTGATGCCCAGTTCGGCCATGCGCGTCGTGTTCGGCTGCACCTGGAACTGGCGCACTTCACCACCGATCGGGATGACCTGCGCGACGCCGGGCACCGACAGCAGCCGCGGGCGCAGCACCCAGTCGGCGTACTCGCGAACGGCCATCGCGCTGATCTTGCTCGGATCGACCGGAATGGCGATCTGCATGATCTCGCCCATGATCGAGCTGATCGGACCCATGCGCGGCACCACGCCTTCGGCGATGCCTTCTTCCATGGACGACAGCCGCTCCGACACCAGCTGCCGGGCACGGAAGATGTCGGTGCTCCAGTCGAAGGTGACATAGAGGAAGGACAGGCCGGCCGACGAGGTCGAGCGCACGCTCTCCACGCCGGGCAGACCGTTCATGGTCGTCTCCAGCGGGAAGGTGATGAGTTGCTCCACCTCTTCGGCGGCCATGCCACCGGCCTCGGTCATGATCGTGACGGTGGGCTTGTTGAGGTCCGGAAACACGTCCACTGGGGTGGTGGAGAGCGTGAACGCGCCGTAGGCCATCAGAACGACGCTGGCGATGATCACCAGCAGCCGGTTCGTCAGGCTGTTATCGAGTAGCCACTTGAACATGTCAGCGCACCTGGTTGATCAAGGTGGCGCCTTGCGTCGCGACCCGGTCGCCCGGTTCCAGCCCCGAAGTCACCGCGGCATTGACGCCGTCCAGTGGCTCGGTGGTGACGGTGCGAGGCTCGAAGCGCTCCGGCGCCGTCTTGACCCAGACGACGGTCTGATTGGCCGGGTTCTTCATCAGCGAGGCCACAGGCACCGAGATGCCCTTGACCTTGTCCTTGGTCTGCACGAACACCCGCACCGGCTGGCCGACAGCCAGCAGGTTGAGCGCATCACCCTGGGCCCGGAAGGCCAGCGGCAGCGCCTGCTCGCGCAAGCTTCGCGACGCACCGATAAAGGTCAGGGGCACATGTTTGTCGCCCAGGGCAATGGTCGCGGCGCCGATGTTCGCGGCGATGGCGGCGTCGAAGGCCAGCGCTTCGATGCGCAGGCGCGAGGGGTCGACGATCTCGAAGATCAGTTCGCGGGCATCCACCACCTGGCCGGCCACCACGTTGGCCGAGGCGATCACGCCCGACACCGGCGCCACCAACGCCTCGCGGGTGGCCAGGCCACCACCGACGGCAGAGATGCGTGCCGCCAGGCTGGCGGCTTCGCTCTCGGCCGCTTCGATCTCCTTGCGCGGCACCGTGTCGGCCAGCTCCTGCAGGCGCGCGATGCGCTTGTCGGCCAGTGCCTTGGCGGCGCGCAGCTCGGCCAGTTGTGCAGCCTGGTTCGATCGTTCGATAGGCGCCGCCGACGGAACGACGTAGGCCAGCACCTCACCCTTGCGCACCGCCTGCCCAGGGTTGGGCAGGCCACGCGGCCCCGGTTCGATACGGCCGGCGTTCAGCGGCTGTACCTTGCCACCGGCATTCGGGTCCATCAGCACCTTGGCGCCCAGCTCCACGGTGCGTGGCAGCTCGGCGGCTTCGGTGACGACGGTGCGTACGCCCAGCTGGCGCTGTGCAGGCTTGGGCAGAAAGACGCTGCCGTCGGGCTGGCGCTGCGGGCCGTTGGCACTGGGCGCTGCCGGCGCATCGCCGTGGTCGTGGCCTTCGCCGGCATGGGCTGGAGACAGTGCTGCCAGGGCGAACCACAGCGCCAAGCTGGTGGCGATCAGCGTGCGCTTCATGCTGCACCCCCGGCGCGAACGCTGCGAGCGCCCATCAAACGACGCCCACCCCACAGGAGAAGGGCCAGGACCGCCACTCCGCCCGCAGCCCAGCCTGCGTACTTCGTCCAGGCAATGGATGCGACCGCCTCCTCGGTGTGCGCCTCCTCGTGGATGTCGAGTTCACCGGCCAGCAAGTCGGTCTCATTGCCTGCGATCACGGTTGCGGCGACCGGCAGAACGCCGGGCTTGGGCTCATCGGGCAACACGACTTCGTATTCGTCCTCACCTTGTTTCTCGGCCTTGAACTTCGCGCCGCCGATCTCGAGCTCGATCTGCGCGCCGCGCACCGGGCTGTTGTCGGCAAAGCGGTCGAGGTACAGGGTGATCTGCTTGCCGCTGAGCACGCCGACGAGCTCGAAGGTCTCTGACACCGCAGAGAACCGCGGGAGTGCTTGGCCGACGGCCGCGGGTGCAGCGTCACCGTGGTCATGGCCTTCACCCGCCCAGGCGGGCACAGCAAGGAGGATGGCCGCAGCGAGCAGCGCGGCCGGGAGTTTCGGGAAGTTCATGGAAGGGTTCCTGGAGGATTCGGGGGTAGGAATCACGGACACGGCGCCGGCAGCCATCACTGGGGCAGAAGGCCGAGGGCCTGGCGCCATGCGGAAATCGCTGCCGAGAGTTCGATGCGGGTGCGTGCCGCCTGTCGGTCGGCCTCGGCGGCTTCGGCCTCGATGCGCAGGCGTGTCGGCAGATCGGTTTCGCCGAGTCGGAAGGACTTATCGAAGAAGCCGCGCGACTCGCGGGCGAGTTGCGCACGCCTTTCGGCGGCTGCCAACTGCGTGCGCGAGGCTTCGACACGCACGCGCGCCGCTTCCCGTTCTGCAGTGAGACGTTCACGTTCCAGTGCCAACTGGGCCTGGACTTCGGTCGCCTCGGCGCGCGCGTTGGCGCTGCGGGCATCGAAGCGCGGCCCAGCGCCGAAGGGGATGCGGATGGCCAGCGTGATGGTTTGCTGGGACGCCTCGCCGCGGGCACCGCGGTCTCGCGTGGTTGCCAGCATCAGCTCGGGGTTGGCGCGCGACTGGGTGGCGGTCAGCGCGACGGTTCGATCTGCCACGGTGGCGCGGTCCTTGAGCTCCTGCAAAGCGGCGTGCGCTTCGAGCTCAGTGGCTGCGGCGCCGGGATCCGGCTCGGCCAGGGTGTCGCCTGCGCCAGACAATGCGGGTGCGGCGCCGGCCAGCGCACGCAGATGCTGTCGTGCCGCCGCGAGGCCGGCCTCGGCCTGCGCCACAGCAGCTTCCGCGCTGGCCACCGCGCCGTCAGCCTGGTGCTGGTCGGCGCGGGCCAGATCGCCGGCCTTCGCACGCCGGGCCACGTCAGCGGCAATGAGGCGGGTGTTTTCGAGTTGATCGCGGGCGGTTCCGACCTCGATGCGCGCACGCTGCCACTGCCACCAGGCATCGCGGACGGTGGCGGCGACGCGCAGTTGTGCCGCAGTGGCCCGGCTTTCGATGGCAGCGCCCTCGGCGTCGGCCAGCGCTGCGCTGCGGCCACGTTCACCGGGCAGCCACAGCGGCACGGCGATGCCGACCTCTACCTCACGCGCGCCCTGGTTGTTGCCCAGGCGGTCGGTCTTGTTCGAGAGTTCCAGCGCTGCCGGCTCTGGCGTCCACGCCTTCGCTGCGCTTTGCTGAGCGCGTACAGCGTCGCGCCGCGCCTGCAGCGCCAGAGCTTCGGGCTGGCGGGCCCATGCAGCTTCATAAACCTGGCGCAGGCTCAGTGTGCTTGCGGCGGCTTCCGTGCCTGCCGCTCCTGCAGCCGTGGCAGTCGCAGCGGCCGCCGTAGCGGCCTGTGCCTGCACAGTCGTGCCGCAGAAGGTCGCGGCGGCAACCACGCTGGCGCGCAGCAGCAGGGCCCTCGTTCGAGTTCTTGGTGTCATCCGATGCTCCAGTGTTGAAAACAACTCACGGGAGATCGGCAAGCGGCGACCAACAGGTCGCGTCGTGCCCGACGGCGCCGCAGACTGCGGCGCACACTCAGGCGCGAACGGGCTTCAGAAAGGGAAGAGACCCGCCTCGCCGATCAGGCGAGGGGCCGCCACTGAGGGCGTTCGGGTCGGGTGGGCGTGTGTGCGCCGCTGGCCACGTCGATGGTGGCGCCCGGCGGCTCAACCGAAACCCCGGCAGTAAGGTAGGACGGCAAGGACAGCATCACACTGCAGTTGCCATGGCACTGACCACAGTCCAGATCGATGGCGCCTGGTGCTTTGTCGGCCTGAAGTTCAGTGGTGGCTTTCGAATCCGCAAACGTCTTGCCATCGCCATCGCCATCGCCCTCAGCCGCAGAGTGATGGTGGTGCTCATGATGACCGAAGTGCCCGGACACAACTCCACGCTCATGCCCGCAGTACGGCGCCACTGCCGCCCAGCTGAACTGGAACGGCAGCAGAACAAGAAAGAAGATGGCAAGGAGGCGGGACATTGCAACAAGTCTAACGGACACAGGGTTTTCCTGGGCCCAACCCAGCTGACTCGTTCTCTACCTTCTGGCAGATCCAAAGCCATGGGACCACCTGCGACGCCCACCCCGGCCGGCGCGACGTGCCTTTGTCGCACGCGGTCGAGAGCTTCGATGCGAACAGAGCAGGCCTTTGCAGGATGGTCATCATCAGTCCCGTTGTCGGTGGCTCGTGGACGGGCGCTTCGGATGCTTGCGCTTTTTGACCACCTGACTCTTCGCGAGACGCTGTTGCAGTCGCTGGCTGTATCTGAGCACGGGTTCCGGTCGCGGGATGGGATGCCGCGCGCGCCAGTAGCGGTGAATCAACCAGGCCACCCCACCCGCAGCAAGCACGACCAACCAAATCCAGGTCAGTGTCTGAGCAAGCGCTGAGTCGAGGTACTTGACCTGCATAGAAGTCGCTGGAGCCAGAGGCAAGATAGGACGAACAGTAAGCTATCACGGAGCAGGCTTCCAACGCCAATCACCGCCAACCAGCGCCGGATAGAGCGGCAGGCGGATTCTGGATCGCTTCAGCTCCGTGAGCTGACCGCTCGGGCGAGCCCTCTCTCCACGCGTGATACGGCCAAGAGCAGTTGCCCGGCACATCGAGGCGCTTGTCACTCTCGCACCCTGTGCGCACGACTGGTTGCAGTCAATGCGGCGAGGCATCTCCATCTCTCCGCACTTGGCGGCCTAGACACGGGCTCCCCGCCTTGTAAAACAACTGGGGACGCGCCGGCCGGGGCAGCGCACTGGCAACCTGCGAATTCCTGCCAGCGCGCAGAAGCCGAGGACTGCACCGCAACGATCTCAGTGCCGATTCGACGGGCTGCGGCCGACGTGCACGGCGAAGGGCTTGCTGGCAAAGCCTGCCGGCGCGATTTGACTGACATCGACGGACCTCCGGTCGAGCCCGTTGAAGGTCCACGAGAACTGCTGTGCGCCGCTGCGGAAGACCACGCTTTCGCCGTAGCCGACGTTGAGCCGATCCGTGGCAGCGAGGTCCACGACGCGAACGGGAGCGCCCTGGGTCGCCGGCTGCCCATAGATGGATTGGCCGTTCATGAACACAGGTCCGCTGGCGGCAAAACTGAGGAAAGGGACGACGCTCAGGGCGACGAGGGCAGCGGTACGGAGTCGACGGGTCGATTGCATATTCAGTCCTTTCGATGGGGGAAAGTGCCGGCAGCTGCACAGAACCGCGCGCCTTGCCGACATCGAAGGTGACTGTAGAAACTGCATACCAACAGCCGCAGAACAGGAACATGACCGTCTCGTCATGTTCGTCATCGGCAGTCGTGCCCGCTGTGCCGGGATTCAGTGCGTTCCGCGGATGTGACGGTGCGGCGGCGCTGGCGTGGACTGGGCTGCCGCGGTGTCGAGCTCGTTGAGGATGCCGCACTGCTCGATGGCGTGGGGCGAGCCGCACCGCGCGCGCAATGCCTTCAGATCCTTCTGCAGCGTCCGCAGCTCGCGGATACGGTGGTTGACATGCCCGATGTGCTCGTCGAGCAATGCGTTCACCTCGCCGCAGTCCTGCAGGGGGGCATCGCGCAGCCGCAGCAGCGTCCGGATCTCATCGAGGGTCATGTCCAGGTTGCGGCAATGGCGGATGAACGCCAGCCGCTCCGCGTGTGCGGGTGTGTACATGCGGTAGTTGTTTTCCGCGCGCTGCGCTGCGGGGATCAGACCCTCTCTTTCGTAGAAGCGGATCGTCTCGATCGCGGTCCCGGTCGACTCGGCCAGATCACCGATGCGCATGGTCTTCTCCATCTGGGAACAAAGTGCTTGACTCTAAACCGACTTCAGGGTTTCCAATGCCTGCAACCCATCAAGGAAAGCCACTGTGAGCACCCCCCACTCTCCAACCCCTGCCGCTGCAGCAGCCAAGCCTGCCGATGCCTGCGGCGCTTGCCGCGGCGATGCGCCCGCTGCGGGCACGCTCCCCGGCGCGGATTTGACCGCCGGTGCGGCCCGCTTTCGCGTACCGACGATGGACTGTGCCAGCGAGGAGTCGGAAATCCGGCGCGCAGTCGAGCACATCACCGGTATCCGCGCGATGACCTTCCAGCTGGGTCAGCGCACGATGGCCATCGACGCACCGGCGATTTCCGTCGAACAAGCCCTGGTTGCGATCCGCAAAGCCGGCTTCGATCCGCAACCCATGCAGGACAAGGGAAGCGACGCGGCGACGGGTTCTGAGGCCGGGGCCGACGGCCATGACCATGGCGCCGGCTCGGGCGGCGCATGGCGGCTGGGTGGCGCCTTGCTGCTCGCCATCGGCGCGGAAGTGCTTGGTTTCTTCGCCCCGGACACGCAGGTCTGGAAGGCCGCGGGCCTCGCTCTGGCGGCCGCCGCCATCTGGCTGGCTGGCTTCGACGTCTACAAAAAAGGTCTGACGGCACTGCGCCATGGGCGGCTGAACATCAATGCGCTGATGACGGTGGCCGTGACCGGCGCCTTCCTGATCGGCCAGTGGCCGGAGGCGGCCATGGTGATGGCGCTGTATGCCATAGCCGAGTCGATCGAGGCGCGGGCCGTCGATCGCGCCCGCAACGCCATCAAGGGCCTGTTGGAAATGGCGCCCGAGGAAGCCCTGGTGCGCCAGGCCGACGGCAGCTGGGCGACCTTGCCGGTGGCCTCCGTGATGCTCGGCGCCGTCGTGCAAGTACGTCCGGGTGAGCGCGTGCCGATGGACGGCGTGCTGTCGGCCGGAAGTTCCAGCATCAACCAGGCGCCGGTCACGGGCGAGAGCATTCCGGTCGACAAGGCGCTCGGCGATCCGGTCTTCGCGGGGACGATCAACGAGACCGGTACCTTCGAATTCGAGGTCAACGCGCTGGCCTCGAACTCGACGCTCGCTCGCATCATCCACGCGGTCGAGCAAGCCCAGGGGACGAGGGCGCCCACCCAGGGCTTCGTCGACCGCTTTGCCGCCGTCTACACGCCGGCGGTCTTCGTCATCGCGCTGGCCGTGGCACTGCTCGGTCCCTGGTTGCTCGACTGGACCTGGCTGGAGGCGGTCTACAAGGCGCTGGTCCTGCTGGTGATCGCCTGCCCCTGCGCCCTGGTGATCTCGACACCGGTGACGATCGTCAGCGGCCTGGCCGCCGCAGCGCGCCGCGGCATCCTGATCAAGGGTGGCATCTATCTGGAGGAAGCCCGCAAGATCAAGGCGATCGCGCTGGACAAGACGGGCACCATCACCGAAGGCAAGCCCAAGCTCGTGGCGTGGGAAGTGATTGGCACCGAGGTCGAGGCAGCCACCGCCGAGCACATCGCCGCCGTCCTGGCGGGGCACTCGGACCATCCGGTCTCACGCGCCATCGCCGCCGGCCTGACCCCCAACAACGTCGAGGCCAAGGACTTCAAGGCCATCGCCGGCCGCGGCGTCCAGGCCGACGTCGGCGGAGCCGTCTACGTGCTGGGCAACCACCGCTTGATCGAGGAACGCGGTCAGTGTTCGCCGGCTCTGGAGGCGACCTTGCGCACCCACGAGGAAGCGGGTCGCACGGTCAGCCTGCTGGCATCAGGCGCAGGCCCCATCGCCTTGTTCGCGGTGGCCGACACGATCAAGGCCTCGTCCCGCGAGGCGATTGCATCGCTCAAAGCCCTGGGCATCACGCCCGTGATGCTGACCGGCGACAACCAGGCGACAGCGACGGCCATCGCGCACGAAGCCGGCATCGATGAAGCGCGCGGGAACCTGCTGCCTGAAGACAAACTGGAGGCCATCAAGACGTTGCAGACCCAACATGGCCTGACCGCGATGACCGGCGACGGCATCAACGATGCGCCAGCACTGGCGCAGGCCGACATCGGCGTGGCGATGGGTGCCGCCGGCACCGACACCGCCATGGAGGCCGCGGATGTGGTGGTCATGAACGACGATCTGCGCCGGATTGCAGAAACCGTCCGGCTGTCTCGGTCCACACATGCCGTGCTTTGGCAGAACATCACACTGGCGCTGGGCATCAAGGCCGTGTTCCTGGTGCTGGCGGTGTTCGGCAGCGCCACGATGTGGATGGCCATCTTTGCCGACATGGGCGCCAGCCTGCTGGTGGTGGCTAACGGTCTTCGGCTGCTGAAGAAGGGGGAGGGCAAGTGATGTTGAAAACGGGACTGTCTCGCATCGAGGCCTTCGAGGCGGCCATGGCAGAAGCCGGGCAGCACGGGGCCGTGGGCGACGCCAGGAGCGCGTTCGCGGCCCTGGAACGGGCGCATGTGCTCGGCCAGCTTGATTTCCTGCCGCATCTGCGGGTTCACTGGCAGATGCTCCGGGTGGGCTGGTCAGCGGGCGACTGGCGCGAGGTGATCGGTCAGGTTCTGCGCCTCGCACTGGTCCCGATCGGACATCTGGTCGGACGCCTGCCGATGGGCAATACCGGCGGCGCGAATGTCAGCGCCTTCAAGCCGATGACCATCCCGCCTGAACTCAAACGGCTGATCGAGGAACGCGACCGATGACACCGGCGCCGGCTGGTCTCCGTCATCGAGATTGATTCGCGCGGCCATTGCAGCCAGCTCCACCGCGTTGGAGTCCTAGCGCAGCGCGATCCATGAAGCCGAGCAATGCAAGATGCAAGTAGACATCTCCACAGAGCTTGAATGTTCGATGGATGACGCGATCACCCATGCTGTGACTACGCGTCTGCTGAACTTTGTCGCCTACCCGCTGGTTCAGTTCACACCGCTCGAACCGCACATCTGGCCCCAGACCTGGGCCGAGGGCACGTACTGGGTCGGCGTGCGCATTTTCGGTTTCGTGCCTTTCGGCAAACAGGCCATCGTGATCTCATACCCCGACTCGGCAGCTGGCTTCCTTCTGCGCGATAACGGCCATAGCGCCCTGGTCAAGGTCTGGGATCACACCATCTCGATCTCCACGGCCAGTGGGCGCACCCGCTATCGGGACACAGTCACCATCGATGCAGGCCTGTTCACGTTGCCGGTTTGGCTGTTCGCCCAGGTTTTCTACCGCCACCGTCAGCGCCGGTGGCGCTTGCTTGCCAAGCGCAGCTTTCGGTGCTGAGACCCCGAGGGCGATCTCACGCTGGCGCAGGCGTGACCCCCCGCCTGCTAGGCTCGGAAGGAGTCGCGACCCAGCCTTGCGATCAGGCGCACATAGATCAGTTCGCTGAGCAGTTCCACGAGAGTCTGGGTGACGATGACCGCGGGCAGGACCGGGAGTGCCCCGGGGACGGCCAAGGCCAGCGGAAGCACCACGAGCGAGTTCCGCGTTCCGGTGCTGAACGCGACCGATCGCCCGGCTTCAGCTTCGAGGCGAAACGACCGAGCCACCAGCCAGCCAAGCGCGGGTGAGATGACGGCGAAGGCAACATAGATGGGCACCACTGTCCAGACGGAGCCGGCGGCCGGCCCAAGTTGTGGCAAAACAGCTGCGACGACAACGAAGAGCACCAACGCTGTTGCCGGGACTGGCAACAGCCCGAGCGTCACCAGTACGCGCGACGCGACCGAGCTTCTGGCAGCCCAGAATTGCGTCAGTGCGGCGAGCACCAAGGGCGCAACGATCAGCCATGCGAAGGCGTGAACGAAGGGGCCCATGCTGACGAGCCGGGCTGCGTCCTCGCCGAGAAACACCGCCAGATACCCCGGCAACAACAGCATTTGGGCGACGAGCAGCATCGGGGTTGCGGCCAGCAGCAGACGTGCGTCGGCACGCCCCAAGTGAGAGAAAGTGACGACATAGTCGATGCAGGGCGTGAGCAGTACCAGCAGCACGCCCAGCCGCAGCAGCGGATCGACGGGAAGGAATTGGATGAGCGCCCACACGAGAAGCGGCACGACCAGGAAATTGGCAACGAGCAGCGCGCCGAGGAAGCGCACTTGCCCAAATGCCTGCTTCAGTTCCGGCATCGGCACCTGCAGGAACGTCAGGTACAGCATCAGCGCCAAGGCCGGGTTCACGACGATCTCCAGTGCCGTCGTGCCAGGCACTGCGTAGGCCGCGGCCACTGCGGCCGCGACGGCACCGAAGTAGATGAAGATCTGCCGGTTCTCAAGCGCCTCCCTGATCAACTGCACGTTCACGTCTAACTCACTCCTGTTCAAATTGGGCATCGTCGCACGGGAATCAGGATCTGCCCGTTGGCGTTCAAGGCCCAGGCATCACACCCACGGTTGCTGCTGGAGTGGCTTGCACCGGAAGTTCGTACTCGGCCGACCCGTCCTTCAAGCTCATGCCGATTGAAGAGATGCCGTCGGCCGATGTGGCCAGGGGCCGCCCTCCGTGCATGCGCGCGATGGCCGCCACGATGGCCAGCCCGAGCCCGTGGTTGCGATCCGCGTGGCTGCGCGAAGGATCGCCGCGATAGAAGCGGTCGAACAAGCGCGGAAGGTGACTGGGCTCGATCGCGGTGCCGCGATTGACCACCCGGAACTGCACTTCGCCGGGCGGTGACTGGATGATCTCAACACGCACCGTGGAGCCGCGCTGCGCATAGCGTGTGGCGTTGCCGACCAGATTCGACAGTGCCCGTTGCAGCAACGGGGTGTCGAAGCTGCCTGAGGCGTCGCCGACGATCTCCAGAGCCAGGCCCGCATCCTCGAGCGCAGCTTCATGGTAGTTGCACACCTGCAGCGCCAACGCGGCCAGGCTGGTGGTCGGAACGCGTCGTGCGATGACGCCGCGGTCCGCCTGCGACAGGAACAGCATATCGTGGACGATGCTGGCAACGCGTTGAAGCTCCTCCAGATTCGAGCCCAGCACCTCGCGCAGTTCAGTGGCATCCCGGGCCTTGCGCAGCGCGAGCTCGGTACTGCTGATCAGTGTGGCCAGCGGGGTGCACAGCTCATGGGCCACATCGGCGTTGAAGCCTTCCATTTGCACGTAAGCCAGCTCCAGCCGGCCGAGCAACTCGTTGAACTGGGCAATCAGCGGCTCGAGTTCCTCAGGCTGTGCGGAGCCGTCCAGACGCCTGTGCAGCGTGTCGGCAGCAAGCTGGCGGGTCTGATCCACCAGGTCGCGCACCGGGCGCAAGCCCAAGCGCACAAGAAGGAACCCGCCTGCCGACACGAGGAGCGTGCCGGCCAGGGCAGCGAAGGCGAGCGTGAACCCGATACGACGCAGCAGTGCAGCGTCGTCCCGAATGTCCAGCATCAGTTCGGCGTCGAGTGTCCCTTGCGCTGGCGCCGGCGCGGGTACTGTGAAACGCGCGACGCGCTGGTCGATCGCTGGGCTTGGCGCAGACCGCCGATAGAACTCTGAACCGTCAGACGCCCGGGTCAGTGCGAGTTGCATGTCTGGGTGCCCGATGAAGAAGTCGTCGAGCTTGTGCTTCAGGGTCGCAACGTCACCATCGCGCGCCGCCTCCGCGAGCAGGTGTCGGAGCTGCACCTGCTTTTGCACCATTTCCTCCGCCTGACGGGACTGGAAGCCCAGGTGCGTCGCGCCATACAACGCGGCACAGACCACGACCAGACCCACGAGGCTCTGCAGGGCCAGCCAGTACGACAGCCGGCGCCCCAACGACCCTATGCGGCTGCGGCTCATATGTCTCGCACCTCCAGCACATAACCCATGCCCCGCACGGTGTGGAGCAGGGTGCCCTCGAAGGGCGCGTCGAGCTTGCTCCGCAGGCGGCGGATGGCGACGTCGACGACGTTGGTGGCGCTGTCGAAATTCATGTCCCACACCTGCTCGGCGATCTCGGTGCGCGACAGGACTTCGCCCTGTCGGCGCACGAACAACGCGAGCAAGCTGAATTCCTGCGCTGTCAGGTCAAGCCTTTGTCCGGCACGCATCGCTTTGCGGCGTACGAGGTCGATCTCCAGGTCCGCCAGCCCGAGAACAGTCGCGCCCCCCGGGGCGCGGGCTGGGCCGGCGCGCCGCAGCAAACCCTGGATGCGCGCCAGCAGTTCAGAGAACGCGAAGGGTTTGATGAGGTAGTCGTCAGCACCGCTCTGCAGGCCGCGCACCCGATCCTCGACGCGCACGCGGGCGGTCAACATCAGCACCGGCGTCTGCTTGCTCTGCCGCAGGGCGGTAAGCAGGCTCAGGCCATCAATGCCGGGCAACATGCCGTCCAGCACCAGCAGCTCGTAGTCGGACTCCATGGCGAGGTGAAGGCCGTCGACACCGTTGTGCGCAACGTCCACCACGAATCCCTCTTCCGTCAGTCCCTTGCGCAGGTAATCGGCCAGCTTGACCTCGTCTTCGATCACCAGCAGCTTCATTGCGCGCTGCCCTCCGTGAGACCCGGCCAACAACCTGTCCGAACTGTCATCTGCCGGACCTGTCTCTGTTGGAGCGCGATTTTTAGATTACTGCTCATGCCGTCAGGCATCCCGCTGCAGGTTGCTTGCGGGAACTTCCCAACCAAGGAATGGACACCATGAGCTCGTTCAAGTTTGCGTTCGCCACCGTTGCCGTCATCACCGCCATCGCTCTGCCAGGCCTGTCGCAGGCCACGTCGCTGTACCACGCTGCCGGCGGCGAAGCCGGATTGACGTACCACCCGGATCACGCCAAGAACGGCAAGACGCGCGCCGAGGTGCTGGCTGAACTCGATGCCGCCCGAAAGGACGGCACGCTCGCGCTGATGCAGCGCAACGCACCCCTGCCCGTCAAGAGCACCGGTCCGGGCAAGACGCGTCAGGAAGTCATCAACGAGATGCGCAACGAATCCCCTGAAGCGCGGCGGGCACGCCTGGAATCGACTGCTGGCTGATCGGTCGAGGATCTCGGGGCGCGGCGAACCTGGCCTGTTGTCGGGCCACCTCGCCGCTTGCGTTTTGCGGCGCCCACATGCCTCCGGGGACAACGGCGCTGCTGGTGGATGTCGTTCTGCTTCTGCACAGTGCCTTTGGTGCGATCCGACGCGCAGACTTGCCGCGCTGAGGGCGCTTCGCCCGGCCAGAGGCGTCGCCGCCGTCCCGGCGGCCTGAGTCTCTTTGGTTGCGTTGCCTGCGGCTACCGGTTTGGGCCAGCAGCAGCTTGGCCGCCAGTCCCTCGTTCGATACGTTGCTGTCATTCGATGCTCCAGTGTTGATAACAACTCACGGGAGATCGGCAAGCGGCGACACAGGGGTCGCGTCGTGCCCGGTGGCGGCCGCAGACTGCGGCAAGCACTCAGGCGCGAACGGGCTTCAGAGAAGGAAGAGACCCGCCTCGCCGATCAGGCGAGGGGCAGCCACTGAGGGCGTTCGGGTCGGGTCGGCGCGTATGCGCCTTCGGCTTCGTCGAGGATGGCGCTGGAGTGCGCCGCCGAGAGCAAGCCGGGCAGAGCCGACGGCAGCGTCAACATCGCGCTGCAAGTGCCGTGACAGTGGCCGCAGTCCAGGTCCATGGCGCCGGGCGCCTTGTCGCCCTGGACATCGGCGTTTGCAGCCAGATCCGCATCCGGCTCGGCGTCGCCGCCCACGTCCGCATGGTGCTCGTGCTCGTGGTGCCCGAAGTGCTTGACTGCGGCCTGGGTCTCGTGTCCGCAATACGAAGCTACGGCCGCCCAAGTGAACTGAAAAGGCAGAAGGGCAAGCAGGACGATGGCGAGGATTCGACGCACGGGCAAGAGTCTAGCGGCTACAGGGTTGGCCTCGTCGCCTCCAAGGCGACCGGGCTGTGGGGTTTCACCACCGCGAGGCGCGGACGCGCGCGACGTTGCGGTTCATGCGGTGGCGGATGACGCGCTCGTACAGCCAGCGCTTGAGTCCCGAGAGGTTGGAGCCGTGGCGCGCGTAGAAGGCGTCTGGGCATTCGAAGATGCCGAAGTCGTCGGCGATCCCTTCCTTCTGGATGTAGGTGTCCTCGCCGCGCCACTCGACGCCCGGCGCCGACAGGTCGGGGGTGGCGGCGCCGTAGCCGCAGAAGCGCCGTGCCTGCGGGAAACGCCGCTGCAGGCTGGACAGATAGGGCGCATCGAGGATGAAGCCTTCCAGCGCGATCCAGCGGCCTTCCAGGCTGACCTCGACCCAGCTGTGAATGATGCGTTGCGGGGCCAGCCAGTAGGCCAGGCCGGTGATCGCGCCCTTCTGCAGCGGCTTGTCGATGGTGAAGCCGTGGAAGCGGCAGGGGATGCCCACCGCGCGCAGCAAGGCCATCAGCAGCGTGCTCTTGGTGTTGCACTGGCCGATGCCGTCGGCCAGCACCCGGGATGCCGGCAGTTCGTCGCCTTCGTTGTAGCCGAAGGCGATCTCGTTGCGGACGAAGTCGTAGACGGCGCCGATGCGGTCGTAGGGGCTGAGGTTTCGCCAGCCGCGGCTGGCGACCAGGGACTCGATGTCCGGGTGGTGAATATCCAGCAGCGGCGATGCTGCCAACAAGGGGTGCATGGCGTCGGACATGATCTTCTTCCTCTCAAGCGTGCGCCGGGACGGGGCGCAGTTCTGCCCAGGCCTGCTGGATGACGGAGCGCGCGGCGGTCAGCGCCAGAACTCCCATGACCGCGGCGACGGCCAGGTCGGGCCAGCCGCTGCCGGTGCCGAAAACGCCCAGCGCGGCGGCCATCACCGCCAGGTTGCCGATGGCGTCGTTGCGGCTGCACAGCCACACCGAGCGCATGTTGGCGTCGCCCTCGCGCCAGGCGTAGAGCATCGCGGCCACCGACACGTTGGCCACCAGCGCCAGGGCGCCGATCGCGCCCATCGTCACCGGCTCGGGCACGGTGCCAGCGGCGGCCGACCAAGCGGCCCGGCCGAGCACAAACAGACCGAAGGCGCCCATGGTCAGGCCCTTGAAGAGCGCGGCCCGTGCGCGCCAGGTCAGCGCCATGCCCAGCACCAGCAGCGAGATGCCGTAGTTAGCCGCGTCGCCGAAGAAGTCGACCGCGTCTGCCAGCAGCGAGACCGAGCCGGCCTGCAGGCCGCCAGCGAGTTCGATGCCGAACATCGCTGCGTTGATGAACAGGGCCGCCCACAGCACGCGGCGGTAGCGCGGGCTCTGGCTGGCGGGTGGGGCGGCGCATCCGTGGCTGCAGCAGGAGTCACTCATTGGGGGCTTTCGGGTGTCGATGTCTGCATTTGAAACCCTGTAGCCGCTCCAGAGTCAAGCGGCTATGCTGCGATTCGTTGGCCGTCACTCCGCGCACCTCGAGAACCCCGACCCATGTTCGACTTCCTTCGCGTCACAGGACTGTTCTTCGTCACCGCAGTCGCCGAGATCGTCGGCTGCTACCTGCCCTGGCTGGTGCTGACGCAGGGCCGCCCGATCTGGTGGCTGGTGCCGGCGGCGGCGTCGCTGGCAGCATTTGCGTGGCTGTTGACCCTGCATCCCAGCGCTGCGGGCCGCACTTATGCAGCCTATGGCGGCGTCTATGTCGTCGTCGCGCTGCTCTGGCTGTGGCGCGTCGATGGCGTCGTGCCGACCCGATGGGACCTCGTCGGTGGCGCCATCTGCCTCGCCGGCATGGCGGTCATCGCCCTGCAGCCCAGGGCGGCAAGCTGAAGAGGGACACGGCCATCAAGATCGGTGAACTGGCCCTGGCAGCACAGACCCAGGTCGAGACCATCCGCTACTACGAACGCGAGGGCCTGCTGCCGCAGGCACCGCGCAGCGAAGGCAACTACCGCATCTACGGGCCCGAGCACGTCGAGCGGCTGGCCTTCGTGCGGCATTGCCGGTCGCTGGACATGACGCTGGACGAGATCCGCGTGCTGCTGCGGTTCAAAGACGAGCCGCAGGCCGAGTGCGGTGAGGTCAACGCGTTGCTCGACGAGCACATCGGGCATGTCGCCACCCGTATCCGTGAGCTGCGCCAGCTGGAGAAGCAGCTCAAGGCGCTGCGCGAACAGTGCGTCGGCCTGCGAGACGCAGGGCAATGCGGCATCCTGAACGAACTGATGCAGGCTTCGTCACCGACGGGTGCCAGATCGGCAAGCGCTCATGTGTCTGGGGCTCATGGCAACCACGGCCGTCGTGGCCATGGCTCGGCTCCGGAATGACCGCTCCTTTAGTGGACCACCGGCTGCTGTGGGTCGAGACCCGGTGTAGACGAACGTCAGCTCTACGGCAGCCCAACTCGACCGGCAGGTCTCGGGCAACGAGTTCAGCGGATTGGTTGGCCGGACCCGACCCATTGACGACACTCAGACCAAAGATCTCTGCGGCCAAGACCGGTCATCGGCAACAGAGGTGGACTCCATCAACCGAGGCTGGGGGGGTTGCCGACACGGGAGATTGTGCAGTCGCTGAACAAGCAGCAAATCCGGTCAGGCCCGCCAAAAGTTTCCGCGAACTCGTGGCTGCCGACAGGCCGACTGTTCACCCTCCCGGTGTGTGAGCATCAAGCGATCCGTCCTTGAGTCCACTATCGCTGGAGGCAGAATCGCTTGCAGCTGTTGACCTTGCCATTGTCAGAACCTTGACGATGCGCAACATCGAACAACTGCCCGAGGCTTTCATGATCACCGCCGCATCCTCCGAGATCAAGCTACAGGTCACCGGCATGACCTGTGCCTCCTGCGTCATGCGCGTCGAAAAGTCGCTCAAGACCGTGCCTGGTGTCCGGGAAGCCAGCGTCAACCTGGCGACCGAACACGCCTCGGTGCAGGCCGATGCCACCGTGACCGCCGACATGCTGGCCGCTGCCGTGCGCAAGGCCGGCTACGAGATCGCGACGACCGAGACCACGCTGCAGGTCGAGGGCATGACCTGCGCCTCCTGCGTCGCCCGTGTCGAGAAGGCCTTGCTCAAGGTGCAAGGAGTCCAGGGCGCCACGGTCAACCTCTCCACCGAGAAGGCCAGCATCCGGGCGCTGTCGACCGTGCCGGTCGCCACGCTGAAGTCGGCCATCGAGAAGGCCGGCTACACCGCGAAGGAGCTCCAGGAAACGAAGCCGGCACCGACCCCACGTCTGCCGGCCTGGTTGCCGGTCGCCGTGAGCGGCGCGTTGACACTCCCGCTGGTGCTACCGATGCTGCTGCAGCTCTTCGGCATCGACTGGATGCTGGGCGGCTGGCTCCAGCTGGCACTGGCCACGCCGGTGCAGTTTTGGCTCGGCTGGCGCTTCTACCGCGCCGGCTGGAAGGCCGTGCTCGCCAAGACCGGCAACATGGACCTGCTGGTGGCGCTGGGCACCTCGGCGGCCTACGGGTTGTCGGTCTACCTGCTGTTCAAGCACGCAGAGCACGGCATGCCGCACCTGTACTTCGAGGCCTCCGCGGCCGTCATCACGCTGGTGCTGCTGGGCAAGTGGCTGGAACAGCGCGCGAAGCGGCAGACGGCCGACGCCATCCGTGCGCTGAACGCGCTGCGCCCGACCACCGCACGCGTGCGCCGCGGCGACGCCGAGCTGGACGTTCCGGTGGACCAGGTCCTGGTGGGCGACCTCGTGATCGTGCGCCCCGGTGACCGCATCGCGGTCGACGGCGACATCGTCGAAGGCCGAAGCCACATCGACGAATCGCTGATCACCGGCGAGAGCCTGCCGGTGGCCAAGGGCGTGGGCGACAAGGTTACTGGCGGCGCCATCAACGCCGAAGGCGCGCTGACGGTGCGCACCACGGCCATCGGCGCCGAGACGACGCTGGCCCGCATCATCCGCATGGTCGAATCCGCCCAGGCCGGTAAAGCACCCATCCAGCGCATCGTCGACCGCGTGAGCGCAGTGTTCGTGCCGGTGGTGCTGGTCATCGCGCTGCTGACCTTCGTGGGCTGGTTCGGCTTCACCGGTGACTGGGAACAGGCGCTGATCAACGCTGTCGCGGTGTTGGTGATCGCCTGCCCGTGTGCACTGGGGCTGGCCACGCCGACGGCCATCATGGCCGGCACGGGTGTGGCCGCGCGCCACGGCATCCTCATCAAGGATGCCGAGGCACTGGAGGTCGCACATGCCGTCACCGTAGTCGCGTTCGACAAGACCGGCACGCTCACCGAGGGCAAGCCTTCGCTGGCCGCGGTGGTGGCGGCGGACGGCTCGACGCGGGAAGAGGTGCTGCGCCTAGCGGCAGCACTGCAGAAAACCAGCAGCCATCCGCTGGCCGTGGCCGTGATGGACCAGGTTCGCCACGAGCGCCTGCCGGTGCCCGAGGCGCACGATGCGCAGGCCCTGTCGGGGCGCGGCGTGCAGGGCATCGTGCGCGGCCAGACGCTGGCGCTGGGCAGCACGCGCCTGCTGCGCGAGTTGGGTCTCGAAGAAGGCCGACTGCACGCTGAAGCCCAGCGTCTCGAGCAGCAGGGTCGGACGGTGTCGTGGCTGGTTCAGGTGCAGTCGCAGTCCGATGCCGGCCAGCAGCGTCTGCTCGGCCTGCTGGCCTTCGGCGACACGATCAAGCCCGCCGCGGTGGAGGCCGTGTCCCGGCTGCATCAGCTCGGCATCCGCACCGTCATGCTGACCGGCGACAACCGCGGCGCGGCTGAAGCCGTGGCAAAGGAACTGGGCATCGCCGAAGTGCGTGCCGAGGTGCTGCCCGGCGACAAGGCGGCCATCGTCAAGGAACTGCGTGAGGCCGGCGACATCGTCGCCTTTGTCGGCGACGGCCTCAACGACGGCCCGGCCCTGGCCGCAGCTTCGGTGTCGTACGCGATGGCCGGTGGTGCCGACGTGGCCACCGAGACCGCCGGCATCACGCTGATGCGCGGTGATCCGCGCCTGGTGGCCGACTCGCTGGACATCTCACGGCGCACCTACTCGAAGATCAAGCAGGGCCTGTTCTGGGCCTTCGGCTACAACGTGCTGGGCATTCCGCTGGCGGCGTTGGGCCTGCTGAACCCGGTCATCGCCGGCGCCGCGATGGCCTTCAGCAGCGTCAGCGTGGTGCTGAACGCGCTGACGCTCCGCCGCTGGCAGGGCGTCGCCCACGCACGGGCGATTTCGCCGGCAGACCCGACAGGCTCGACAAATCGGCAGCGTGGCACCGTGGCCGCCCTCGGAGAGCAGCGATGAGCATGAACATTGGCGAGGCCGCCAAGGCTTCGGGCGTGTCGGCCAAGATGATCCGGCACTACGAGAGCGTCGGGCTCTTCCCCGAAGCGGCACGCACCGATTCCGGCTACCGGCAGTACACCGCCAAGGAAGTCAGCACGCTGCGCTTCGTCCGCCAGTCGCGCGACCTGGGCTTCTCCATCGAACAGATTCGCGAGCTGCTCGGTCTTTGGCAGGACCGCAAGCGGCCGAGCCGGCAGGTACGCGCGCTTGCGCAGGCGCACATCGAGGAACTCGACGAGAAGCTCAAGGAGTTGCAGTCGATGAAGGCCACGCTCGAGCACCTCGTGCACTGCTGTCACGGTGACGATCGGCCGGACTGCCCGATCATCGACTCGCTCTCCCACGAGACGGCCGCGCCGGCAGCCGGGAGCCACCATGCGGTCGGCAGGACCGCCGGGCTGCAACCGGGGCGCGCGCGCCGCCGGGCCACCTGATCGACCCCACCGGCTGCTGCAAGTCGACTCAGCGCGCCAGGTCGACCGTCAAGCTCACCGGGGCGCTGCCCTTGTTCGTCCACATCCAGCAATAGTCCTGCGCCACGGTGACGTTCAGCGTGTCGCGGCCACTGCTGATCTGTGCCTGCTTGGCCGGGAACACGGCCTCCTTGCCGACGTGGTAGTGGATGTTGAAGTCCACCGGCGCGCCCGCAGCGAAGTTCCAGCGAATGCCCTCCCCCACGGCCAGCTTGCCGCAGACCTCGACGAACTTGCCCGCTGCGATCTGCGCCTTGTGCGCGAAACGGCCATCGGGCGACCAGGCGATGTCCACGATGTGACTCGCGGCCAGCGCGCCGCCGCAAAGCGTGGCTGCAGCACATGCCACGCAGGTTCGGATGTTCTTGATGTTCATGCTGTGAAGCGAGGGTCGGTCGGATCGTGCATCGGGTCTGAGCAAAGCCGAGGGCCCGGCCCATCGAAGGCCGAGCCTGCACGACCTACTGGGCCATCTGCATCTCGGTGACGGTGAACTTGCCAGCGTCGTTGATGGCTTTGAACTTGATCTTGTCGCCGGCCTTGAGCTTGTCAAGCATCGCCTTGTCCTTGACGACGAACACCATCGTCATCGCCGGCATGTCCAGGCTCTTGATGTCGGCATGCTTGAGGGTCAGCTTCCCGCCCTCCTTGTCGACCTTGCGCACCTCGCCATCGGTCATGTCGCCCGTGGCGGCCTGTGCAGTCGCATTGCCATGGGCACCGTGCGATCCGTGGTCCTTCGAGGCCCACGCCGGCATCGCGGCGGCGGCTGAGAGCACCAGAGCCAGACCGGCGGTGCGGAAGAAGTGCTGTGGGTGGTTCATGAACGTTCCTTTGACTTGAAGTAACTATTGAAGACCTGGGTGCTGCCATCGCGGGCGATGAGCAACACGTCGTAGGGGTCCTGCTGATTGTCGAAAGCAGGACCATCCATACCTGGGGAGCCGACCGGCATACCTGGCACGGCCAGGCCGATCGCCTCGGGGCGCTCTTTCAGGAGCCGTTGAATGTCGGCTGCGGGCACATGCCCCTCGATGGCGTAGCGGCCGACCCAAGCCGTGTGGCAGGAGCCGAGCTTGGTAGGCACCTTGAGCCGCGCACGGGCAGCGGTGTTGCCGACATCGTTGACCTTGACCCGGAAGCCGTTGGCTTCGAGGTGGGTCACCCAGTCCTTGCAGCAGCCGCAGGTCGGGCTCTTCCAGACCTCGACGAGCACCGCCTGGCCCTGTGCCCGCAGCACGGCAGGCACAGACGCCAAGCCGGCTGCGCACAGCAGCGAAACCAGGGCACGGCGCCTGTTCAGGCAACTCATGCCTTGCCCGCCGGCGCGACCATGATGGTGCCCACCATGCCGCCCTGGTAGTGGCCGGCGATCAGGCAGGCAAACTCGAACTGGCCGGCGCGGTTGAAGGTCCAGACGATCTCGCCGGTCTTGCCGGGTGGCACATGCGCCATGTAGGGCTCGTCGTGCTCCATGTTCGGATGCTTGACCATCATCTCGGCATGTTTGGCGTTCTCGGCCTTCGTGCCGATGACGAACTCGTGCATCACCTTGCCGGTGTTGCGAACGACGAACTTCACGGTCTCGCCCTGACGCACCTCGATGCGCTCCGGCGTGAAGCGCATGTTGTCGGCCATGCCGACCTCGATGCTGCGCTTGGCGCTCTTGGCATCGCCGGCGATGCCCCAGTCCTTCTGTTCCTTGACGACGGGGCCCGTCTTGGGGGCGTGCGGCTTGTCGGTGTGGGCCTGCGCGGGCGCAGTCAGCAAAGGCAGCGCCGCAGCAGCGGTGGCTGCCGCCATGCGCGTGATGGCGGCGCGGCGGGCGAGCGGGCGTGTGATGGGGTTGTTCATGAGCGTTTCCTTGAGGTGTTGCGATCAAAAGGGGCAGTGGGTCGTGTCCGTGCGGCGATCTCTGCGGACTCTCAGTGGCCCGAGTGGCCACCGGCCGGCTTGCGCACCTTGACCTCGATGTCCTGGGTCGGCTTGGCCACCGGCGGCATCGAGCCAGGTCCTGGGCTGGCCTCGGCCTTGAAACGCGCCGGGTCGGGCAAGGCACCGGTGAACTCGTAGGCCACGGTGCCGGGCGGGTGCTGGTACCAGCCCGGGTCGGTGTAGTCGCCGCGCTTCTGGTCCTTGCGCACCTTCACCACGCTGAACATGCCGCCCATGCCGACCGCGCCGAAGGGGCCCTGGCCGGCCATCATCGCGGCGGTGTTGTCGGGCAGCGGCATCTCCATCTCCGTCATGTCCTTCATTCCGCGCTCGCCCATCACCATGTAGTCGGGGATCAGCTTCGTGATCTGCTTGGCGACACCGCGGTGGTCCACACCGATCATGGTGGGCACGTCGTGGCCCATCGCGTTCATCGTGTGGTGGCTCTTGTGGCAGTGGAAGGCCCAGTCGCCCTCCTCGTCGGCGAGGAAATCCATCTGCCGCATCTGCCCCACCGCGATGTCGGCCGTCACCTCGTACTGGCGCGTGCTCTTGGGCGTCGGGCCGCCATCGGTGCCGGTGATCAGGAACTCGTGGCCGTGCAGGTGGATCGGGTGGTTGGTCATCGTCAGGTTGCCGACGCGGATGCGCACCTTGTCCATGTGCCGCACCACCAGCGGGTCGATGCCGGGGAAGATGCGGCTGTTCCAGCTCCACAGGTTGAAGTCGAGCATCGTCATGATCTTTGGCGTGGCAGCGCCAGGATCGATGTCGTAGGCGTTGAGCAGGAAGCAGAAGTCGCGGTCGACCTCGTCGATCAGCGGGTGCTTCGCCTTCGGGTGCGTGATCCAGAAACCCATCATCCCCATCGCCATCTGCACCATCTCGTCGGCATGCGGGTGGTACATGAAGGTGCCGGGGCGGCGCGCCACGAACTCGTAGACGTAGGTCTTGCCCGGCGGGATGCCGGGCTGGTTCAGCCCCGTCACGCCGTCCATGCCGTTGGGCAGGCGCTGGCCGTGCCAGTGGATGCTGGTCAGCTCGCCGAGCTTGTTGGTGACGAAGATGCGCACGCGGTCGCCTTCGACGACCTCGATCGTCGGCCCGGGGCTCTGGCCGTTGTAGCCCCACAGGTGGGCCTTGAAGCCGGGGCTCATTTCTCGCACCACGGGCTCGGCCACCAGGTGGAACTCCTTGACCCCGTTGTTCATGCGCCAGGGCAGCGTCCAGCCGTTGAGAGTGACGACGGGGTTGTAGGGGCGGCCGGTGTTGGGCACCAGCGGCGGCATGGTGTCGGGCTTGGTCTGGATGACGGGCTCGGGGAGCGCAGCCATCGCCACCTTGCTGACGGAGGCGGCGGCAGCGGCGGCGGTGATGGCCCCGGCACCACCGAGCATCTTGCGTCGGGAAAGCATGTGAGATTCCTTCATGTTCAATGTCCTGGGCCGGCGGCTTCGGCCGCCATCGCGGGGCCGGCAGCGGCGCTGAGGCTGGGCTTGCCGATGAGGGCCATGTCGAGGTCGGCCTGCGCGATCCAGAAGTCGCGCAACGCCTCGATGGAGGCGTTGACGCTGGCGATCTGCGTGCGCGCGTCGGCCAGCAGCTCGAACACACCGATCAACATGCCGTTGTAACGAAGCACGTTTTCTTCGGCGATGCGCTGGTTCAGCGGCACGAGTTCGTCACGGTGGTGCCGTGCGATGTCGTAGGCCGAGCGGTAGCCGGTGTAGGCCTCGCGCACCTCGGAGCGCGCGTTGATCGCGGTCTCGGCAGCGCGGTGCAGCGTCTGCATGTAGATGGCCTCGGCACGGGCGACGCGCGCGCCGCCCCAGTCGAACAGCGGCAGCTCGAAACCGATCTCCCAGCCTCGCTGGGTCGGCGCCTCGTTCGAGCTGTTGCGCGCCAGGCCCAGCTCCAGCACGTTGACGAAGCGCGTGGTCCGCGTCAGGCCCAGGTTGCTGGCTGTCATCTCGGCGGCCTGCCTGGCACCCTGCACGTCCAGCCGCTGGGCCAGCGCCACCTGCTCGACGTCGGGCAGTTCCAGTGGCGAGGGCGGCAAGTCCGGCAGCCGCTCTGGCAGGGCGAACTGGGTCTGCGCGCCCCACAGGCCCAACAGCCGCACCAGGCGCTCACGTGTCGAGCGCTGCGCCTGCTCCGCTCGGGCCAGCTGCAGGGCAGCGTTGGCGTAGAAAGACTGCTCCCGCGCGCGCTGCAGCTTGTTGAAGTTGCCGACCTGCTCCATGCGCCGGGCGAGCTCGGCGCTGGCATCGGCCGCCTGCTTCACTTGCCGCATGTAGCGCACGGTCTCTTCCGCCGCCAGGGCCGTGAAGTAGGCCTTGCGCGTGTCGGCGGCCAGCGACAGCACGTTCATCGACACGCGGGCCTGCACCTGCTCGAAGCGGCGAGCCTCCATGCGCCCGATCAAGGGCATCGCCACCAGGCGCGCCAAGTTGAAGTGCAGGCCGCGCTCGATCTCTCGTTCGTCGCCCTGGCTCATGCGACCGAAGCTGAAACCCGGGTTCGGCAGACGTCCGGCCTGCACGACCTCGGCCTCGGTGATGCCGAGTTCCTGAAAGTCAGCCTGCAGACCGCGGTTGTTGAACAGGGCAACCTGCACGGCGGCGTCCACGGTCAGTGGCTTGGACAACAGCTCGTCGACCCGCTTGCTGATGCTGTCCTGGTCGGCGTCCGAGCGTGCCCATTGCACGTCCTTGCCCAGGCGGTTCTTGGTGGTCTTCTCAACCGTTGCAAAGCCACCGTCGGGGGTGAAGCTGGCGCAGCCGCCGAGCACGGCGGCGCTGGCAAGCATGGCAAGCAGGCGCAGTCGAGGCGACCTGGATGTCGGAAAGTTCATGGTGCGGGCCTTCATGGCGTCTTATGTCCACCATGCCCAGCAGGCATGGGCATGGGCATGGGTTTGGCTGCTGGCGGCGTGTCCGTCGGCTTGACGGCCGGTGCGGAGACGGGTGCCGGAATGGGCGCCGGATCAGGCTGCTGTGCCTCGCGGGCGTAGACACGCCAGCCACCGATCCGCGTGACGGTGTCGTTCGCGTCGCGCCAGGAGACAGGCTTCTCTTCACCGAGAAGTCGGTACCGCGCGAACGATGATTCGTAGCGCAGCGTCGTCACGCTGGCCTTCGGATCGAGCGGGTCGGGCCTGGCGGCCTTGGCAGAGGGTTGCGCCTGGGCCGCTGTCAGCAAGGCAAACAACGCAGCTGCCAGCAGTACGGCGGGCACCGCGCGCAGCAGGCGCTGGCGCCTAACCACGACAGAAACAGAAATGGGAAGGGAGTGGACCATGGTGTCCTCGCGTCAAAGTCTGGGTATTCCGATGCCGCATGCGCAGCACGGAAGAGACAGGACCTGGCGAGGACCCGCGTGTCAGCGCACGCGGCGAGCCTCCGCCAGCTAGGCGAGAACGAATCGAGGGGGGCGGTCGGGGCCGTCAGCGGCGAACGCGTCGACGCTCGGCACCACGATGGAGAACACCGCGGGCATGAAGACCGGTGCCGGCACAGCCAGCACCGTGTTCAGCATCGCGCTGACCGAGCAGCAAGAAGCGCAGGCGCTGCACTTGTGCTTGCTGGCATCCCCCACCTTGGCAGAAGCTGCCGCAACGGCTGGGGTGACCGACTCTTCGTCCGCCAGGGCCGCGGTTTGGTGATGCTCATGCCCTTGCGCGGCGACGCCGTCTTGATGTGCGTGACCAGCCGCTGGGGCGGGCTGCATCTGGGTGGCTGCCCCGCCGCCATTGTGATTGGGTCCGCAAAACGCCATGGTCGCGGCAGCAGCACCCTGCGCGGGTACTGCCAGCACCAACAACCAAATCAACAGCGCTCGGATCAACAAACCCATCCTTCTACTTTAGCGCAGTGCGCGCGCCCCGTGCCGACAACGGCTGTGTGGTCGCCGTTACGCAGGTAACGGCACACCAATGTACAAACCTGAGGGCGACAGAACCCCGACGTCAAAGTGACAGGTTTGTCATGTTCAAGCTCCCAGCGCGGTGCCCGAATGCACTTCAGAGCCCGAGGTTGTTCGGAGATCAGCGGCCGGTGTTGAAGGGGCCGCGCAGAGGGTCAGCCCGATCGACGTGACACCCCCGTCGGAGCGCGCCAAGGTCCGGCCACCGTGCATGCGCGCGATGGCCGCCACGATGGCCAAGCCCAGGCCATGGTGGGAGCCAGCATCGCTGCGTGCGCTGTCGCCGCGGAAGAACCGGTCGAACAGGCGCGGCAACTGCTCAGCCGGGATGGTCGCACCTTGATTGATGACAGCGATGCGCAACTGCCTGCCGGGCTGTTCGGCGATTTCCACTTTCACGGTGGAGCCGCGGCTCGCGTAGCGCGTTGCGTTGCCCACCAGGTTCGACAAGACGCGGCGGACCAGTGCAATATCGACCTCGCATGGAGCGTCGCCGATGATCTGCACATCAAGCCGTGCCTCTTCAAGCGCGGCCTCGTGATACTCGATGACGGCAGCGGCAACAGCGGCAAGGCTAGGTACGGCTTCACGTCGAGCTATGGCCCCACGATCGGCGTGAGACAGGAAGAGCATGTCGTGCACGATGCCTGACAGGCGCCTCAGCTCTTCCAGATTCGAGCCCAGAAAGTCACGCAGATCATCGGCGCTTCGGGTTTTGCGCAACGCCAACTCGGTGGCGCTGATCAGGGTGGTCAACGGCGTGCACAGTTCATGCGCCACGTCGGCATTGAATCCCTCCAACTGCTCGTAGGCCTGGTTCAGCCGGTGCAAAAGCGCGTTGAACTGTTCTACCAACGGCTGCAACTCATCAGGCTGGGCCGTCCCGTCCAGGCGTTGGCGCAGGCTGTCGGCCGCCAACTGCCGGGTCTGCTCGACGAGGTCGCGGACGGGGGCCAGGCCACGCCTTACCAGCCGGAACCCGCCCAGCGAGACGAGCAGGGCACCGACCGCGGCAGCAGCAAACAGCGTGGACGCCAGCCGCTGCAAAAGGCGCTGATCGGATCGCGTGTCCAGTATCAAGGTCGCGGTGACTAACCGTGCTCCCTGAGGCGCACCACGCAGCGAGAATGGCAAGTCGAATTGAGAGCTGCGTTCGGCTGTCGGCTTGGCAGCCCCGCCCGAGCGGTACAGCGGCTCGTCGGCACCTGCCTGAAGTGTCAGCGAAAGATCCTCGTGCCCGAGCAGGAAGTCGTCGAGTCGGTGTTTGAGTACAGCCATGTCGCCATCGACCGCGGCCTCGTCAAGCACGTGCCGGATCAGTGCCTGCTTCTGAATCAACGATTCAGTCTGGCGCGCAGACAGGCTCATCGCGGCGACGACGTATACGACGGCGCAGACTGCGCCCAGGCCTGCCAGCGTTTGCAGCGCAAGCCAGCATGACAACCTTCGTCCCAGAGAGCCGACCGGACGATGATTCACGGTCGGCGGTCCTCAAGCACGTAGCCCATGCCACGAACGGTGTGCAGCAGCACGCGCTCGAAGGGTGCATCGAGCTTGTTGCGCAGCCGGCGTATGGCGACCTCGACGACATTGGTCTCGCTGTCGTAGTTCATGTCCCAGACCTGGGCGGCCAGTTCCGTGCGCGACAGGACCTCACCTTGACGACGCAGCATCAGCGCAAGCAGGTTGAACTCCTTGGCGGTGAGGTCGAGCCGCTGGCCAGCCCGCGTGGCCTTCCGGCGGAGCAGGTCAACTTCCAGATCGCCCACCCGATACACGGTGGGTTCCGCAGACGCTTGGGCAGGCGCAGCACGGCGCAGCAAAACCTGAATGCGCGCGGTCAGTTCGGAGAACGCAAAGGGTTTGGTCAGGTAGTCGTCGGCGCCACCCTGCAGGCCCCGCACCCGATCATCGACGTGAACCCGCGCCGTCAGCATCAAGACCGGGGTCTGTTTCGATTTGCGCAAGGCTGCCAGCAGCGTGAGGCCGTCGATGCCGGGCAGCATGCTGTCGAGCACGAGCAGGTCGTATCCGCCTTCCATCGCCAAGTGCAAACCATCGATGCCGTCATGGGCCAAATCAACGACGTAGCCTGACTCAGTCAGGCCCTTGCGCAGGTACTCGGCCAGTTTGACCTCGTCTTCAATCACGAGCAGTTTCATCTTCACATTTTGAGCTTTGGGGGCGTCGGCCGAAATGACGAATTTGTCATCTCGACGTTGGCGCCTCGTCGGTGCGGAATTTCTAAGGTTGCGTTGTGCCCATCGGCACAGCCCTGACAAACAGCCAGGGTCGACACCCCCGAAAGGAACCCTACCGTGAACACCCACAAGGCGCTTACTCTTCTTGCGATGGCGGTTGCACTGACCACGCCCACCTTCGTATCGGCCACTTCGTTGTGGCATGAACCGTCCCACGGTGACGGGGGCGCGATCTTCCATCCCGAGCACTTCAAGAGCACCAAGACCCGCGCGGACGTTCTTCGTGAACTGGAAGCGGCGCGCAAGGATGGATCGCTTTGGTACCTGGAGCGCAGCTTGCCGGTTCCGGTCAAGAACGCGACGCCTGGGCGGACCCGCGAGGAGGTCCGGAACGAGGTTCTCAACCTGACCGTGGAAGAGCGCCGGGAACTTCACATGATTGGCGGTCGTTGATTGGAGGTGGCCGACCGCATTCGTTCAGGCAGGTATACGGCGGGGCATGGTCGCTGGACCGGCATGGATGCCTCAGGTTCCATATGAAGTTCAGCAACCCTGATTTCGCACTCTGGCAGCTTGGGTACGCGGACCAGGCCACCGAGCACGTCGTTCAAGGAGGAGGGTCGGCGACACGGGGGGGCGAGATGGTTATGCGCCCGGCAAGCTCGGCGGGTGCGCGGCGCATGGCCAACAGCGTCTGCTCCGTGTCCTGCAGCACGCGCCGGCAGTAGGTATAGAAGCGGTCGCAGGCCTCGGTGAGCTGCATGGCGTGCATGGTGCGCTCAAGCACCCCCCTGGCCGTCCACTCCTCCAGGTCCTGGATGGTGCGCGTGACCACCGAGCGGGCCACGTCGAGATCGCGCGCGGCGCTGGCGAAGCTGCCGGTTTCGCCGACACGACAAAAACACTGCATGGCGTGATGGTCCATCGGGCCCCATCTTCCTCGGCTGCGGTGATTGGCATTGTCTTGGAGGGCCGTGTTGCCGTGGCGACAACACAGTGCTGCAGCCGCCGCGCTGTCTGGTGGCGAAGTCGCTGCCCATGATGTTTCGGCAAGGAGCCTGCCAATGGAAGTGATGACGACACCGCGCACTGGGCCTGGATGATGCATCCGTCGCGGCGCAGAGGTCGCAGCGGTGTTGCTGGCATCCGCCACCGCACTGCTGGCCGGCTGCCAGACCACGCCGGCAACGGGGCGCGAACGTGTGGGCGATGTCGTCGCGGTGCCCCGCACGCGCGCGGAACTGACGCAAGACGCCAGCCACGCCAACCTGCACGCAGCCGTGAGAGCAGGCGTCGGCCCTGCCAATGCGAGAGCCCAGCGCCTGGTGCTGGCCAGCTGCGCCTTGCCCGACCCCAGTTCGTCCAATGGAGCGTGGCTTCACACCATCACCCCCCTTTTTTGGCTGCGGGCACGCGGCCGGCACCGGGCTTGCGGCAGGCCTTGCGGGCGCCGGGCGATCCCTTCGCCAGACCGCGGATGCTCGTGCGCCTGCGTTCAGGCGCAGACAAAGGCTCACTGCAGGCAGGGCCCCTCGGCGAGGTGCTGGGCCGAGTCGACATCCCCTCCGCCTCCGGCGCAGCGAGGCGGTTGGCCTGCCATCAGTGATCCCTGCCAGGGGCCAAGGAAACGCTTGACCTTGCCCCCGTGGGAAGGTGAACACTGGTGCGACTGGCCCCACGCAACCCGGAGAACCCATGGACACCAGCATGAATATCGGCGAGGCGGCGAAGGCAGCGGGCGTCTCGGCGAAGATGATCCGTCACTACGAGCAGATCGGCCTCTTGCCTGAGGCGGAGCGGACCGACGCCGGCTACCGTCAGTACGGCGAGCGTGACGTGTCCGTGCTGCGCTTCATCCGGCAGTCCCGGAGCCTGGGCTTCTCGATCCCGCAGATCGCCGATCTGCTCGGCCTGTGGAGCAACCGGCGCCGCGCGAGCCGCGAGGTCAAGGAGGTGGCCAGACGGCACCTGGACGACCTGGCCGAGAAGATGCGCGAGATGGCCGCAATGAAGGCCGCGCTCGAACGCCTTGTGATGTCCTGCCACGGCAGCGACGATCCGCATTGCGCGATCCTCGCGGAACTGGCGGCCGACAGTCCGGCCACGCCCGAACCCGGGCGCGTGGGCCAGCAGCCGCTGCGCAAGACGCCAGCACGACAGCCCCGTCAGGTGACCGAGGCAGGCGCCGCGTCGTCGCCACATGCCGATCTGATGGCCTGGACCCGTAACGTCCACAGCGCGCACGGCTCGCACTGAAGAGCGCTCGGTTTGCGAGGCGGCGGCAGCCCACCCGGCAGCAGGCTCAGGCCCTCGCACTGCCCGTCGCCATTCCCGGCGATTCCAGGATGACTTGACCTTTCCACAGTGACAAGGCCAATCATCAACACATCGTCAACCCAAGGAGTAATCGAAATGCAAGTCTTTCGCGTGAATGACATGACCTGCGGTCATTGCGTCAGCACCATCACAAAGGCCATCAAGGCCACTGACAAGGATGCGAAGGTCACCATCGATCTGGCGCAGCACCTCGTCATGGTGGAGCCGACCGAAGCGGACGCACAGGACCTCACCGACGCCATCGCCGAGGCCGGCTACACGCCGGTGTCGGTGCAGGCCACCACCGTGGTGGCAGAGCCTGTCAAGACGGGCGGCTGCTGCAGCCGCACCTGATCATGGGGCGCGAAGTCCCTTGAGGCACATCAAGCCGGGGCGACCGATGCGGCGCGCATACTGGCTGGCGCCTTCAACGGAGATCAGCATGAAGCTTGCCCTGGCAGTACTCGGCACCTCGTTCGTACTGGCCGGTTGTGCCGCTGGCCCCAAGGAACCTGACCACGCCGCCCATCACCCGCCGGGGGCTGCTGCGGCAGCTTCAGCCGCACCGACACCTGGCCAGATGGACTCGATGATGAAGTCGATGCAGGAGATGCACGACAGGATGATGGCCGCCAAGACCCCGGAGGAGCGCGCCAAGCTGATGCAGGAGCACATGAAGCTCATGCAGGACAACATGGCCATGATGGGCCGGATGCACGGCAGCAAGGGCGGCATGGGGATGGGTGGCGGCATGCGCATGAGCCCGGAGATGATGGGCAAGCGCATGGACATGATGGAAATGATGATGAAGATGATGATGGACCGCGAGGCGACGAAGCCACCGGCCGCCAAGTAGGCGGGCGAGGCGCGTCATGCATCACGAGGAGCCCGTGGCACCGTCGCGCTGGCGCTCGCCGCTGGGCATCTTCATGCTCGCAGCCGGCGCGGTCGGCGTCTACTACCTGCTCACCGAGCATCTGACTCACGTGACGCAGGCCATCCCTTACCTGGTTCTGCTGGCGTGCCCGCTGATGCACTTCTTCCATGGGCACGGGCACACTGGCCATCGGGACCGCGGGCAGCCCAAGGACCGCACACCGCCGCCATGACATGAATGGCGGGCCTCGCGGTCACGAGAGGGCCGCCGAATTGGCCACGTGAATGGGAGCCGTCGTGCTTGGCGCCGGCGCGGCACTGATGCTGCCGGAGTGGCTGCGCGCCCATGCCCTGCCGCTGCTGGCTGGCGGGGCACTCGTCCCCGCCCTCGGCATGACCCTGAAGGTCCGCCTCGATCGTTGGGACGGGCCACACCTCTGGTGAGAGCGGGCATTGTTCTGGCTATGCTGGGTCGGCTTGGCCGCTCTCGGCCTGTCGATTGCGGTCGTCTTCGCCGCTCGAAAGCGCGCCCTTGACCTTCCCACTGGGACAAGGTCAAAACTGGCAGCGACAACAGGAGAGCGCCATGTCTGACCGCAGCAGCACGAACCACGATCACGCGCATCACGCCCATCACGCCCATGCGGCCGAGGGCACCCACGTGATGCCCGACGGCACGGTGATGAAGGGCGGACACCACGACCACGCGGGGCACGGCCACCACGACCACGGCCATCACGTCCACACACCGTCGCAGCCGAAGCCCGGCCCTGGAGGCGACCCGAGCCAGGTCGAGTACACCTGCCCGATGCACCCGCAGGTGCGCCAGATGGGACCGGGGAGCTGCCCCATCTGCGGTATGGCGCTCGAGCCCGTGCTGGCCACCGCCGAGCAAGGCGAGAGCCCCGAGCTGCGCGACATGACGAAGCGCTTCTGGATCGGCACCGCGCTGACGGTGCCGGTCTTTGCACTGGAGATGGGCGGCCACCTGACGAATCTGAGTCACGTACTCGGCCAGCAGATATCGAACTGGATACAGCTGCTGCTGGGCACGCCGGTGGTGCTTTGGGCGGGCTGGCCCTTCTTCGTGCGCGCCGTCGCGTCGGTGAAGAACCGCAGCCTGAACATGTTCTCGCTCATCGCGCTGGGCACGGGCGCGGCCTGGATCTACAGCATCGTCGGGACCGTAGCGCCACAGCTGTTCCCCGCGAACCTGCGCATGGCCGATGGCGCCGTCGCGATCTACTTCGAGGCGGCAGCGGTGATCACCGTGCTCGTCCTGCTCGGCCAGGTGCTGGAGCTGCGCGCCCGGGAGAAGACCTCGGGCGCCATCAAGGCTCTGCTGGGCTTGGCGCCGAAGACGGCTGTGAAGGTCAACGCCGACGTCAGCGACGAGACCGTCCAGGTCGATTCCATCCAGGTCGGCGACCTGCTGCGCGTGCGCCCCGGCGAAAAGGTGCCGGTCGACGGCGAACTCACCGAGGGCAAGGGCAACGTCGACGAGTCGATGGTGACCGGCGAGCCGATCCCGGTGGCAAAGGCGATGGGCTCCAAGGTCACGGCGGGCACGTTGAACCAGACTGGCGGTTTCGTGATGCGCGCCGAGAAGGTCGGTGCCGATACCCTGCTCTCGCAGATCGTGCACATGGTCGCGGCCGCCCAGCGCAGCCGGGCACCCATCCAGCGCATGGCCGACGAGGTGGCCGGCTGGTTCGTCCCCGTCGTGATCGGCGTGGCGGCGCTGACCTTCGTCGCCTGGCTGGTCTGGGGGCCGTCGCCAGCGTTCAGCTATGCGCTGATCACCGCGGTGGCCGTGCTGATCATCGCCTGTCCCTGTGCGCTGGGGCTGGCCACGCCGATGTCGATCATGGTGGGTGTCGGCCGCGGCGCGCAGCATGGCGTGCTCATCCGCGACGCCGAGGCGCTGGAGCGCATGGAGAAGGTCGACACGCTGGTCGTCGACAAGACCGGCACTCTGACCGAAGGCCGGCCCAAGGTGGTCCACATCGAACCCGCGCCGGGTTTCACTTCCGACGCCGTCCTTCAGAAGCTCGCGAGCGTTGAACGCGCCAGCGAGCATCCGCTGGCGATGGCCATCGTCATGGACGCTCAGGAACGCAAGCTGCCGCTGTCGCCCGTCACCGACTTCGACTCGCCCGTGGGCAAGGGCGTCATCGGCACTGTCGACGGTCAGGTCATCGTTTCGGGCAGCGCGAAGTTTCTGGCCGAGCACGGCATCGACACAGCGAACCAATTCGCCGCAGCGGAGGCGCAGCGCCAGAAAGCAGCGACGGTGATCTTCGTCGGCGTGGGCGGCGCGCTGGCGGGCTTCGTGGCAATCGCCGACCCGATCAAGGCGACGACTGCTCAGGCCCTGCGGGCGCTCAAGGCCGCGGGCGTGCGCATCGTCATGCTGACCGGCGACGGGAAGACCACAGCCGAGGCGGTCGGCCGCGAACTCGGCATCGACGAGGTGGTAGCCGAGGTCTTTCCCGAGGACAAGGCGTCGGTCGTGTTACGTCTGAAGTCCGAGGGGCGCGTGGTCGCGATGGCCGGCGACGGCGTCAACGACGCGCCGGCGCTGGCCGCGGCCGACGTCGGCATCGCGATGGGGACCGGCACCGACGTGGCGATGGAGAGTTCGGGCATCACCCTGCTCAAGGGTGACCTGATGGGCATCGTGCGGGCGCGCACGCTGTCGCACGCGACGATGAAGAACATTCGGCAGAACCTGTTCCTAAGCTTTGCCTACAACGTCGCGGGCATTCCCCTCGCGGCAGGGGTGCTCTACCCGTTCTTCGGATTGCTGCTGTCGCCTGTTGTGGCTGCTGTGGCTATGGCCCTGTCATCAGTGAGCGTGATCGGCAACGCCTTGCGCCTGCGCACCGCCAAGGTCGATTGAGAAGAGCGGCGGCTCCTCCGGGCTGCTTCCAACTCGATCAGGTGCTTCCCAAACCGGCGTCCGCGTGCTGGTTAGGCCACCGTACGCGCGCTGGTTCCGCTTTGAAGCCCGTCTGGTCGTGACCTTCGATGGCACCCGTAGCATTGCTCGGAGACTCGAAATGTGCGGACCGGTGAGGGCCCATTTGGCTGCCCAATAACGGTCATCGGGGTAAGACTGCTTATGGCCGGGTGCTGGCCGTCACGAACGGCTGCTTCACCGACGCGAACCGCGTTGAGCTGAGGCTTGGCCCTCGGGCGGGTTCGGAGCGCCGCGAACGGCAGCTGAGGGTCGTGTACTGCCGACCGCGGACGTCGGCTTTGCGGTCGCACAACTTGGGCGTCATCTTTCCGGCGGTGAGCTCGCGCACCCGACCGGCGCTGGCCGACCCCGTGCAGACGTAGAACCATTAAATCCGGCCGACGCAAACCGGCCGTTCGATGGGCATCTACATGAACACCATCGGCGAAATCACCAGATCCGTCGTGCCGTCGTGCCAAGCTCTCTTCCGCTTCAGAACCACGTGACCCGCAGCGTTGCGATGCCGGCGTTCGTTGGCTTGCGCTGGGCGGGTGATGTGACGGCAGAGTTGCTGCAGCGCTTCGCAGTCGTCGGCGTCTCGAAATACTCCCGCGTTCGGGCGGAAACCATGCTTGACGGCGCACAGGAACACCGCACACCTGTGGCTACGCTCGCAAGCGAACTCGATCGAAGGCGGCACCAGCGAAGTGCGGCTGAATGTGGTGGCGAAGCAGGTATTGGGGTTGCACGGCTGAGCACCCCTGTGCCGCTGTTTGGCAGCCGGGAGCAGCTTGCACGCCGTCACTTCCTTGGCGCCCGGCGTAGAAGAACGCCTGCTCCGCCCCTACTTCACGACCAAGAATGACGGCAACGGCCTGGGCCTGCGGCACAGCCAGGGCCTGGTGGAACGCTACGGCGGCGGCATCGGCACAGGCAACCGGACCGATCGCCAGAGCGGCGCGGTGTTCAGCGTGCGGCTGCTGACCGAGCCGCAAGCGCCAGAGGTGGTGAACACGCACGACGAGCGACCAGGGAATGTTGTGAACGCGTCACCGCGACTTGGCGAGGGCATGGGGCGATATCAACGCAGTTGGCGCGGTGAGCGTGGCTTCGGTCCCGACATGGGACCTGCCATGCACAAGGGCACGGTCAGGGACTGGCGGTCAAGCCCGCCAAAGAGAGCAGTTCGGTGGTCACCTGGGCGCCACCCCACCAGAGCAGCACCACCGAAGCAACCGCCACCAGCGTCACCAGATGGCCGGCCAGCAGCATCAGACCATCACGCAAACGCAGTCCCCAGGCGATCAGGACAATGGCCAGCGCGGGCAAGACATTGTCAAAGCTGATGATGGGCACTGGCACCATCATGGACAGCCCGGCCGCGGACAGCATGAAACCGTTGAACACCCGGACTGACGGCTGCGACAACGACAGCAGGCGGGGATGCCCCATCCGAGCGATGACACCCACGACGCGGCCGACCACTCGGATGAGCAGCGCCTGAACGCGGCCATGAAGCTCCCGCCGACCCAGCCAGGCGGGCAAGGGCAGCGTCCGACCCCAGCCCAGGCCACAGGCGACCAGCAAACAGAATGCACCGACGGCAGTGGCCATGCCGGGCAGAGCCACGGGAAACAGCAGCGGCATGGCCAGCAACGACAACCACACCAGCCGCTGCCGGTGTTGGGTACCCACGGTGTCGGCGAAAGTGCCACCCAAGGCAGCCAGGTGGCCCGCAGCCATCCGCTCGACAGCGGCGCGCCGTCGGTCTTGGGGCAACCCGGTGGGGCGCTGGGGTGGGGGGCTGGTGTTTGACACGGTGTTCTTCAAGCGGGCGTTGCCGGAGAGGATGAAATCAGGAATCACTGTGATCGAACGGGCCGTACTTATAAAGCCCCCTATGGCGAACGCCGACATCGGAAAAACCTGAAAGCGCCAACGCCGTCCGGCTGGAAGGTGCGTGAGGATCTTCCGATCACCGGCTGCTCCAAGGCAGCATTGGTGTGCACGCGTTCTTTGTCCAGTGTCGGGCGAGTGATGCAGCGGCGCAGTTGGTCCAGCGCCTGGCGGTCGTCAGCCGCGCAGCGCACCGCGGCGTACAGGCTGAAGCCGTCGATATCTGCGCACAAGTTCTGCCTGAACTCCGCCTCCCTAGGCAATACGCCTTGGGCGGTTCAGTTCATGACTTTGCCGCCCTGACCGGTCCATGACCGGGCACTTATCGGCCTTCCTGTGTCACTGCCTGGTTTGCGGGTGAGAGCGCGCGCCAGGTTTCACGAAACACCGCCTGCTCCACCGTGGCGCGCTGCCCGACCGGGCAGGCCACCCGGATCACAAGCACCAGATGTTCAGGGTCTGAGAAATCCCACGACACTTTGGTTTTCCCGGAAGGAAGCGCGATGAAACTCTCTTCAGATGCCTTGAGAAAGTGGTTCACAGCCTCCTCACTCCAGGCTGCGGTCGCGCGGTCGGCAGCGGCCAGAGCGGCAGCTTCGAGGCGGTCCAGGTCATGTGACAGACGTTCGGGGATGGGAATCTGGATGGCGTGCAGCGCATAGGCCCCGTTGGGGGAAGCATTGATCAGCGGGTGAGTGAGCAACAGCCCGTTCGGAAACTCGGCCACTTTGCCGGTGCGCTGGCCGGTCTCGTCAAGCTCTACCAGCGTGGTGGCGAACATGTCGATATCGACCACACGGCCGTGGATCTGGTTGAACTCGATCACGTCGCCAATCTTGTAGGGCTGCACCAGGGCCACATACAGGTAACCGTGAACGCACATGACAAGCTCTTTGCTGACGATCAGCAGGGCACCCGCCACCGCCGCAACCGACAGCGCGAAACCCGCGATCGTGGACGCCCAGACCGACAGGATGACCAGCAACGCCGCAAACCAGATGATGTTGCGCGCCCAGACCAGATGGAGGCGGCGCTTCTCCGCCGAAATCGCGCCCTTCGACAGATAACGCGCCCAGAGGTGCGACGCGAGCAAGGCCACGCTGATCAGCAAGGCCGTGACTATGACTTTTTCCCACTGACCGGGAATCAGGGCGGTCAGGCGCTCAAACAAGGACATCGGGCACCTTCAGTGCGGCAAAGCCATTCGGGGATGGCGAAAGTCGGAGGATAGGCAGTTCAAACGCCCTTTTGCGCCCTCCTTCCTTGGCGACCAGGGCAATAGGCCCGTCAGTCGAGGCTCTGATCGGTGTCTTTGTGGTTCGATATCGAACACGTTCTTGAGCAGCCGGGTCCAACTCAGCAGCACCGAGCGGTGATCCGTACTCGCGCAGCAGGGGATGCTCCATACCGGCCTGTCGCCACCGTCGGCGACCTGAATCGGGTGCCCCACAGCCGCCGTCGGGAAGCCCTGGCCGCGGCGTGCGGTCAGCCTGCTGGCCGGACATCGCCAGACGCGGGATCGCCTGGCTGCATCGCCCAGGGCCCGCGCGCTCGGTGCTGCCACCAGGCGAACGCCCGGCGCGCGACGAGCCACGCCGCAAGAAGCGAGGCAACGCCCAGCAGCAGTCCTCCCGCCCACACAAGGAAAAGCGCGATGCCCAGCAGCGTCAACGCCGAACCCAGCCAGGCACCAGGGCCACCGCCGAGGCCCTGCAGCCAGTCGAAGCCATCACGGAGCGCGTCGATCTCGTGTGGCTCCAGCCAGTGGCGCACCCAGGGACGCTCCGTCCATGCCATCACCGCCTGCAGGCTGACCGCGGTCGGCTGGGCCTCCAGCGCCGCCGCGCCGGCCTGCAGCAGCCACCACGCGCCTGCGGCCGTCAGCGTCCACAGGCTGGCCAGCACCACGATGCCGGCCACCGCCGCCATGCGCACGGCGCGCTTCATCGCTGGGTCTCCTCGCGCAGGACCTCGCCGGTGCGGGCGTCCACGTAGAGTTCAACCCAGCGGTTCTGAGTGTTGCGGGCCTTGATCTCGTAGAGCTTGTCGCTCTTGCGCTCGACCTCTCGCACATCGCTGTAGCCTTGAGCCACGACGCGGTCGACAACCTGCTGGAAGTTCATGGCTGCGGGCGCCGGGGCCGGTGTCTGGGCGAAGGCAGCTGCGGTGGCGGTGGCCAGCACCAGGGCGGCCAGGGCTGGAGCCAGCCGTGAGGTCATGGATCGAAACATGGTGGTTCCTTGAAGTGAGTTGCGAACGGAATGGATGTTGCTCAACCCCGCATGAACGATCCATGAACGGCGCCCCAGGTCTTGTTCACGATCTGTTCATGCGGCAGCGGGCATGCTGCGTGGTGATGCCTAAGCCGAATCGAAGCCTTGTCGCGCCCGGGATCGGCTTGCGTCGCCGCAGGTCGGCCGACCTGCTGGCCGCCTGCTGTGTCGGCCTCGGTCTGGCGTGGCCCTTGGCACAAGCCGGGGGCGACGATGGTCAACGTGCGCGTGCCGCCCGTGAGCAAGGCCGGATCGTGCCGCTGGAGCAGCTCATCGCACAGGTGAGCCAGATCGTCCCCGGCCGGCTCTTGCAGGCCGAGCTCGATGATGACGATGGCCTGCTGGTCTACGAGCTGCGTTGGCAACTGGCCGACGGCCGCCGGCTGGAGATCGAGCTCGATGCGCGGGACGGCCGCTGGCTCAAGCTGAAGGGCCCCCGTCTGGAAACCGTGTTCAGGCCCGCCCCGCGCGACGCGGCATCCGGCACCGCCAAACAGGGAACCCAACGATGAGGGTGCTGGTGGTCGAGGACGAGCGCCAGCTCGCTCTGCAACTGCAGGCTGCGCTGCAGGCCGCAGGCTTTGCGGTCGACCTGGCCGACAACGGCGTCGACGCCGAACACCTGGGCTCGGTCGAGACCTATGCGGCCGTCGTGCTGGACATCGGGCTGCCCCGGCGTGACGGCCTCACGGTGCTGGCGGCCTGGCGCCGCGCAGGAATGGACCGGCCCGTGCTGCTGCTGACAGCCCGGGCCAGCTGGCAGGAGAAGGTGCGCGGCATCGACGCGGGTGCCGACGACTACCTCGCCAAGCCCTTCCAGATGGAGGAACTGGTGTCGCGCCTGCGCGCCCTGATCCGTCGCAGCGCCGGCCTGGCCAGCCCGGTGCTGTTGCACGGTGCCGTCGTGCTGGACACCCGTGCCTGCACGCTGGCCGTCGACGGCCGTCCCGTGCCACTGACGGGCCACGAGTACCGAGTGCTGGCCTACCTGATGCACCACCGGGGCCGGACCGTCGAGCGGGTGGAACTGGCCGAGCACGTATACAGCCAGGACGCCGACCGCGACAGCAACACGCTCGACGTGTTCGTGGCACGGCTGCGGCGCAAGTTGCCGCCGGACTGCATCGTCACTGTGCGGGGCCTGGGCTGGCGCATCGACGGGACCGCGGCTTGAGCGAAGGGCCTCTCGTGCAGGGGTCGCTGCGCCGCCGCCTGCTGGCGGCAGCAGCGATGTGGATCACGCTGGCGCTGCTGCTGGTGGGGGTCCTGCTGGTGGTGCTGTTCCGGCATCACGCCGAGCAAGAGCTCGCCGCGCGGGCGGCCAGCCCGCTGGATGCCTTGGCGGCCGCACTGACGGTCGCCCCTTCCACGCCGGCCGATGGGGGGCTCGCGCCCCGGTTGGGTTTGGCCGAGGAGCCCTCCGATGACGCCTTCAAGCGGCCCTACGGAGGCGCCTACTGGTGGGTCACCGAGGACCGGGCCACGCCGCTGCGGTCGAGATCCTGGTGGGATGCGGAGCCGGCACCACAGCTCGCGAACGAGCTCGGTCAGCTGGTGGATGCGCGCATCGGCCGCTTCGAGCTCGTCGGCCCGCAGGCGCAGCCCCTGATCGTGTGGGCGCGGCGTGTCGAGCTGGCTGACTGGGAGCGGCCGCTCGTGGTGGCGGTGGCCTACGACACCACGCGGCTCGAGGGCGTCACGCGTGACTTTGCGCGCACGGTGGCCTGGGCATTGGGCGCCCTGGCCGTGGCGCTGTGGGCAGCCTCGTGGTGGCAGGTGCGGCTGGGCCTGGCGCCGATGCGGCGCCTGCAGCAGGCGCTGGCGGGCCTGCGTGCAGGTCGATCGATCCAGCTGGAGGGCCGATTCCCCGCCGAAGTGCAGCCCCTGGTGAACGAGCTGAATGCCCTGCTCGACGACAACGACCGGCTCGTGAAGCAGGCGCGCGAGCAGACCGGCAACCTCGCCCATGCCCTGAAAACTCCCTTGGCCGTTCTGAGCAACGCGTCGGCAGGCTGGCAAGGCGACGAAGGTGAGCGGCTGCGGGAGCAGCTGGCACGCATCGACCGCCAGGTCGAGCTGCAGCTGGCCCGCGCACGGGCCACCGCGGCCGGCACCCTGACCGCGCGGGATGCCGACCGCCGCGCCGATGCCGCTGCCGTGGTCGACAGCCTGCTGCACACGCTGCAGCACCTGCATGGTGAACGCGGCATCCGCGCCGTGCGGGTGGGATATCTCTCGCCAGTGAGCTTGGCTGTGGAGTCCGACGTGCTGTATGAGCTGCTCGGTAACCTGCTCGACAACGCCTTCCGCTGGGCGCGATCCGAGGTGCGCGTCGCACTGGCGGTGGATACACACGCGCAGCGGCTGCGACTGGATATCGACGACGATGGGCCGGGCATTCCCGAATTGCGGCGTGAAGAAGCCCTGCAGCGTGGTCGCCGGCTGGACGAGACGGAGCCGGGCAGCGGCCTGGGCCTGGCCATTGCCGACGAGTTGGTGCGGCTGGGTGGGGGCAACCTGCAGCTGGCCGAAGCGCCGATGGGCGGGCTTCGCGTTAGCTTGGTGCTGCCTCTGTAGGTAGTCAGCCCCGCGGCTGCATCCCATTGGAGCTCCGGCGGCCAAGGTCTGGTCGGGTCGGTCAGCGTCGACCGATCATGATTGCCCAGGCTTCTCAAGAGCGGTCGCCTCGCTTGGTCAGCTTCTGGCCGGGTCCTGAAGGCCACGAACGGCTGCTTCCTGGCAGCGGACCGCGATAAGCCGAGGCTTGGCTGTCGGACAGGTTTGGAGAACCGCAAAGGGCTGCTGAGGGTCGATTCGAGCCCGCCGGGCCAAAGAGGACCGGTCGTTCGCAGTCCGCGGCCGCGTAGTAGCAGCGCGGTGGTCAGCTGTTCCACACATTGCTGACCTTCACGGCGGGACCGACTGCCGGGTTGGACGTCTGCTTGATGGCGCTGACCCGGCGTACGCCTAGGGACGTCGACCGGCTCCTCACGCTGCAGACCGGTAAATGGGCGGCCGGCGCTATCCCGGGCAGCGTGCCGCCCGCCGATGCAAAATTTGCGCGGCCTTGGAGCCGCCCCTCTTCCATCTACGGGCCCCTGCTTCGGCGAAGATGACAAGCCACTGTTTTCGACCGCGTCCTCAGCAATGGTCTTCCGCATCGCCTTCGCCACCTTCGTCGCGATCAACCTCACCACCCCAGCCGCGGCAGATCCGTACGCGGCGCTGAACGGGCTCGAGGGTTCTGAGATTAAGCGAGCAGTCTCAAGCATTGCGGCCCGTGGCCATCGACCGCTGAGCTACCGAGAGCTCTGGGATGTGCTCAAGGACGCAGATAGGCATCCAGCCCGCCCAGGCCATGTGATCGGCCTCTACAGCCGTGCAGCCATTCCCGCGCATTGCACCGAAGGCAAAGCGCCCAGCGGCTGCGAGCAAACCTGGAATCGTGAGCACACCTGGCCCAAGTCCAAGGTGTTTCCCCGCCGCGATCAATGGGCTCACACCGACGCCCATCACATCGCTGCCGAGCTCGTCCGCTGCAATTCCCTGCGCGGCAACGTGGATCTGGGTGTGGGCGGGCGGCTGCATCCCGAGTGTGCCTCGCGAAGAGGCAGGGGTGCATCGGTAACCTGGGAGCCCAGCGATGCCGCCAAAGGACAGGTCGCGCGCATGCTGATGTACGTGGCGGTGCGCTACGAGGGCGACCCGCTGGGTGACAGGACCCCCGACCTGGAACTCGTTACCCGCGCCACCCGTGACGGTGAACCCAGGCTGGGCAATCTATGCGTCTTGCTGAGATGGCATCAAGCTTTCCCAGTGACCCAGCAGGAACGTGATCGCCACGCCGTTGTGGTTCGCTTCCAAGGCAACCGCAATCCGTTCATCGACCGCCCCGATCTCGCACCACGGATCTGGGGGAAAGAGTGCGGCGTCCGCTGACCGCATCGCTGCGCGTTCCCATGAGAGAGGTGCGGCCTAGGCATATGTTGATCGCCGGCCTAGCGCTGAGCCGCGATGTGAGCCGGGACGAGGCCGCGGCCGCTTCTTAAGTGCAACCAGCACCGCATCAGCCCCAGAGGTGCGGGTGCGGCCTTCATGGTTCGCGATCTGGCGCTGAACTGATCGCCTTTGGGGCGGTCGAACCGTCGGGCTCAACCAAGGGGCGGCTTCGGCGGTGAGCCGACGGGGTATTCAGCAGGGCAGCCAGAGCTTGGCGTCAGGCTGCTTCCCCATGCCACAAGATCGGCGTACATTACTGGACATGCATACAGTCTTTGCGCGCCGCCCTTCATGGCCCTAGCGCGCCTGCTGCCCCGTCAACGCCGCCATCCGGCGGCCCCATTTCCTTCGTAGACCGGCGTCACTGGCCCGCTCTGCGGACCGTGCCTGCCATGAACGCACCGCTACGCCACGACGTCTTCATCCGCCCTGAGCCCAGCCTGCAGCTGGATCTTCCCCTGGCCGCACACGGCGTGCAGCGCCACGTCTGGGAGAGCCGCTTCGGGAGCATGCTGATCGAGGTGCGCAATGGTCAGATCTTCGTCAATGGCCGCTTGGTGGAGCCCGCGGAGGGGCTGGGACCCACAGCGGCTTCGGCTTGAGGCCGTCTTGGTTCTGCGCGCATGAACTCCGACGGCGCTACTGACGACCACTTCCTTGATGGGTCGCGGGTGGGCGCCGACGCAGTCGCGGCCGCGTTGCGCCCTCGCGGGCCCACGGCCTCGTCGGGGTTCGGCTCGCCGGGCAGCGACTTCACGGTACGGCGCATCGACTTGAACGACGCGCTGATCCGCCACCCCCAGGCCACCTTTGTGATGCGCGCCTCAGGGGATGCCATGGCCGGGGCCGGAGTAGGCAGCGGCGACGTGCTGCTGGTCGACCGCGCCGTCACGCCCCAGCACGGCCACCTTGTGATCGCCAAGCTCGACGGCGAACTGCTCTGCCGCCGCCTGGTGCGACAGGCCGGCGTCGTCGCGCTGGAGACCGGCGAGACACCCGCGCAGCGCGTGCTCTGCAACGAGGCCCGGCCTCTGGAGGTGTGGGGCGTCGTCACCACCGTTATTCGCCAGCTGCTGACCTGATCCCCGGGGCACCGCATGTTCGCCCTGGTCGACGTCAACAACATGTACTGCTCGGTGGAGCGGGTGTTCAACCCTCGTCTCGATGGGCGGCCGCTGGTCGTGCTGAGCTCCAATGATGGCGCCTGCATCGCCCGGTCCAACGAGGCGAAGGAGCTGGGCGTGCAGATGGCGCAACCCTGGTTCCAGGTTCGCCACCTGCAGAAGAGCCACGGCCTGGTCGCGCTGTCGGCGAACTTCGAGCTGTATTCCGACATGTCGGCGCGCATGATGGCCATCGCCTCGCGCTACTCGCCCAATGTGGTGCCTTACTCCATCGACGAAGCCTTCATCGATTTCAGCGGCATCCCGGGTGACCTGACCGCTACATCGAGGCACCTGCGCGCCACGGTGCTGCAAGAGCTGGGGCTACCCACCTCGGTGGGCTTGGCGCCGACCAAGACCCTGGCCAAGCTGGCGAACCACATCGCCAAGACCTGCGACCGCAAGCCGGGTCACTACCCGACAGAGCAGTCGCGCCGCCTGGCCCAGGTGTGCAACACCGCCGAGCTGAGTGCTGCCGAACTCGAGACCCTGATGGCCGCCACCGACGTGGGCGACGTCTGGGGCGTGGGTCGCAAGATCGCGGCGCAGCTGAACGCGGGCGGCGTGCGCAGCGTGCTTGACCTCGTGAGCGCCGATGTGGCCACGCTGCGACGCCAGTTCAGCGTGGTCTTCGAGAAAACGGTTCTGGAACTGCGGGGTACACCCTGCATGGGCGTGGAAGAGGCGCCGGCAGCGAAGCAGCAGATCCTGGTGTCGAGGTCGTTCGGCAAAGCCGTGACACACCTTGACGGCATCGTCGAGGCGGTGAGCGAGTTCGCCTCGCGGGCTTCTGAGAAGCTACGTCTGCAGGGCTCGGTCGCCGGGGCGATCCAGGTCTTCATCCGCACCAGTCCCTTCCGCGAGAACGAGCGCCAGTACAGCCCCAGCGTGACGGTGCCAGTACGGCCCACGGCCGACAGCCGCAAGATAGTGAGCGCGGCGTGCGAAGCGGCGCGTTCGATGTTCCGGCCGGGTTTCAACTACGCCAAGGCTGGTGTGATGTTGGTGGATCTGCAGCAAGCAGAAAGCCTCGGGGACCAAAGCGAGCTCGACCTGTTCGGGAGCGGAGAACCTGAAGCGAGTGAGGGGCCGGACCGAAGTGCCCTGATGCAGGCCATGGACACCCTGAACCGCCGGTTCGGCCGCGGGGCAGTTCGTATCGGCAGCACTACAGCGGCGAAGGCCAATGATGCGGGGGCAACATCATGGGCCGTACGACAAGACCGGAGAACGCCGCGATACACCACGCGCTGGAATGAGATGCCGGTGGTGCGGGGTTAGGTTCTGCCGACTTCGACGGACTGCAGCCTTCGGCAAACGACTACGAAAACGAGGGTTCGCAGCAACGAACAGAGCCGCTCTTCGTCGACTGACAGTGATCGCATCGAGATGAAAGTCGTATCCTTACGGCTTCATCCGCAAATTGATTTAGTCACCGACATGGCAACCAAGAAAATCGGAGCTTCGCTGCAGGCTATCAACGCACAGATCGCCGCATTGCAGGCTAAGGCCGACGCGATTCGGAAACAGGAAGTCGGAGAGGTGGTGGCGAAGATCAAGGACGCCATTGCGCATTACGGGCTGACCGCAGCCGACCTGGGTTTGTCGGGTTCAGCACCAAAGGCTGCGAATGCGCCCAAGGCCAGCAAACCAGGGCGCAAACCCGGCCGCAAAGCGACTGGTGTCAAGACGGCGGGTAAGCCCGCGCGCGCTGCGAAGTACACCGATGGTCAAGGCCGTACGTGGGGCGGCATGGGCAAGCGACCCGATTGGTTCAAGGCTGCCTTGGCGGCAGGCAAGACGCCTGAGGATCTGCTGATCAAGGCATGAACTCGCGCCTGGACTTGGTTGCAATGCGAGGCTGGTAGCAGGCGGACCAGTGCAGAGAAGGCTGTCGGATTTTCTCTCGGCAGGCTTAGGCTCAGTGCTCACCGAAGGCGTTCGTTGCCTATCGCACTCGCCGCGCGTGCTGTTACTGCTCAGACGGGCCTGACTCGCCGCGCTCCATGTCAGGTCAGCCACCGAACTCCACCCACAGCGGATAGTGGTCTGAGACCCGGTATTGCATCTGCGCCCGGCTCATGCCGACATCGCGGTACAAATGCTCCACGAAGTCGAAGCCACCGGCACTGAGCAGGCTCATGTTGATCAGCTGGGATCGACCCTGCGTGAACCAGGCGATCTGGTCGTAGAACTTGTCCAGCATGGGCTGCGCTGGGTCCGCGAATATCGATCGGCGGACAGCGTTCAGCGCTTCAGGCACGGCAAGCCCCGTGGAGGTGAAGGCCTGAAACAGCGGATCGCCCAGCCGGTCGATGTTGAAGTCGCCCAGCAACATCAGGTTGTGATGCCAGCGATGGGTCTGCTGCGCCCACTCGGCCATCCAGCGGGCAATCGCCGTCAGTTCCGGAATCCGGTCACCGGGCTTGTCGCCGTAAAGCACGTGCATGGTCACGAGGATCACGGTAGTGTCGGCCGCCTGGAAGCTGACTGCGTACGGCGAACGTGCAAACTGCTCGCGCAGGGCGTTGGGTGCGATCTCGGCGAGCCACTGGGGCGGCACCACCAATTCGCCGGCGAGGCCAGAGAGTTCGACGCGCGAGGCGTCGAAAACGTAGGCCATGCGCTTGCCCGCCCCTTTGCTGCCGAGGTTGACGTCCGTCATCAGGAAACGCCAGGTGGGGCCCAGCGTCTTCATCAGCGTACGCAAAGCGCGGAGGTCGCCTACGACTTCCTGCAGTGCCACCACGTCGAAGCGCGAGACGATCTCGGCGACAGCCCACAGCCCACGAAAGTCCCGCTTGGGGCTGTCTTCAGGGCCGGCCAGCCACTTTTCAGTGAGCGAGCCAAAGTTCTTCAGATTCCAGGTGCCGATCAGCAGGTTGCGCCCGAGCGGCCGCTTGCGTGGGATGGTGGCGTCCAGGGCAGCCCGCAGAAGGGCCATCTCCTGTCGGATTGCAGGGGGAGCCAGCGGTCCGTCGAACGGCGGGAGGGGCTCGGACATGCCTGGATCATTGGCCGGAACCGAGGCTCGGTCAATCCGTGAACTTGATCCTGCCCGGTGGAACAGAGCGCCAGCGGTTCACCGACGCCGCATCGGCATGCCATCGATCAAGGTGAAGATCTCCGGGAGCGAAACACGGTCGCCGCTCTCTCGCAGCTTGATACCACCGTCTTTGCCGATCAGGAAGACCTGGGCAGGGCCGTCGCCCACTACACGCAGCGCAACCAGCAAACTGTTGGTTTGGGCCGGCGTCATCGGTACCCCGGCTCGCTGGCCTTTTCCGGCGACGACGGTGAACAAGGCCATCTCCCGCTCCTGAAACTCCTGCTGCATCGCTGGATCGCGCAACTGAGACTGAAGATCGCGCAGCATCGGGTGCTCCGGCCCTGGAATCACTACGACCAATGGACGGGTCTGCCAGCGCTCAGCGACGAGGGGATTGTTGTCAGCCATGACATGCGTGGTAGCAGCAGTGAACAAAAGGCCGACAGCCAGGAGTTTCGGGAGGAGTGAAGTTTCCATGTGGGAGCCATGTCTTCAGATCGCTCAAGTATGCCGACGTCGAGTCCCTTGTCAGGACGACTACACCGCGCGATCTGCAACAGGCGCGACCACGGCTCCACTCGCAGTTCGGGCACGGCTAGCCGCTGAAGACTGGGTGCGGTCACTCAGGCTTGGTGCTCGAGCGGCGGCTTTGGTTACAAGCGGCCGCATTCTGCTAGAGAGAACCGATGACCGCTTCGCGTCCGTGAGACCGGCCAGCCGACCGATGCCGCGGTCATGGCGGTGGCGAATGACCGCTACCGCCGGCAGCGAACTGGCGCTCCCGACCCACTTCCGACATTCGAGCACCACGAAGACCGGTCACTCGATGCGCCCGTCGGACGCTTCGAACTGCGCGCATTCGTAGGTGGCTATGTGTTCCGACGCGGAGGCCGGGCGAAAACCTGGCAGTGTTCGCCCGTTAGCATTGTTCTTCGCGTGGGACACCCAGGGAGAAAAAATGAGTCGAGTCCACGAAGAGATAAAGGCCTGGCTGCTGATGCAACAGGACTGGCTACAGGAGGCCGCAGACAGGCTCTTGAACCAGGGCCGGTTGCACGACCACGACATTGCCGCGGTTGCAGAGCTGCTGAAAACTGAGAAGGGCCAGGCGGTCACCAAGCATCGGGCCTACGCCTCGCTCACCAAGACGCCCGCGATTCCGGGCGAGCTGCGAATGATGAGCGTCTCGGATGTGCAGGGCATCGAGAACCTGTCGCCGAAGGCACCGCTCGATTTTGGGTCGGGCAACCTAGTGGTCGTCTATGGGCACAACGGCTCTGGCAAGTCCGGCTACACACGGATCCTAAAGAGAGCCAGCGGCAAGCCGCGTGCAGCGCCCTTAAAGGCGAACGTCTTTGGGGACGCTCCCGCTGCTCGGCAGTGCAAGCTTGAGTTCAAGGACGGGCAGAACTCGATAGCGTCGGTCTGGAAGGCTGACGACCAGGCGCTGGACGCGCTTCGAGCAATAGACATTTTCGACAGCGAGGAGGCGCAGCACTACCTGACCAAGGAGAGTTCTGCGGTCTACGTGCCTCCGCTCGTTTTTATGTTCGAGCAGCTTGCCGCCGGCTGTGACGGCGTCAAGGAAGCTCTCCACACCGAGCAGGCCAAACTGGTAAGCGGTCTGCCTGCCATGCCTGCTGAGTTCGCAGCCACCGAGCCGGCTCGCCGCTACGCCGCTCTGCGGCCTGACATGACAGCGGCGGAGGTCGACCAGCTCACGGCGTGGATGCAGGAGCACGCCCAGCAGCTGACCGACCTGACAGAGCGGCTCAGGGTAGCCGACCCTGCAGCCGTGGCCACCCAGCGCAGAGCCAGGAAGGCACAGGTCCTTCAGATTGCCTTGGCATTGGGGAAGGGAGAGGCTGCCCTGGGCGAGGCTGGAGTCCAGGCCATTCGAGCGCTGCAGAACGCTGCCAAGGAGAAGAGGCGCGTGGCAACGGAGGCCGGAAAGGTCAACTCGGCGATCCTTGACGGTGTCGGCCAGCCGACTTGGCACGCGATGTGGAGCGCCGCTCGCGAGTACTCGCAGTTGGCGTACCCGGAAGGGAGATTCCCGGTCACCGACAAGGCGCGCTGCCTCCTTTGCCATCAAGAGTTACAGCCTGATGCTCAGCAGCGGCTCCAGGACTTCGAGGCCTTTGTTGAAAGCAAGCTAGAAGCAGAGGCGAAAGCTGCCGAAGAGGCACACGGGAAGGCTGTCGCAGCGTTGCCGACTGTGCCCAACGAAGGACAGTTGACGACTCAGTGTGCGGCGGCTTCCCTCGAAGAACCCGAGTGGCTCGAGAGCCTGAAAGCGTTCTGGCAGGCCGCCCGCCTAGCCAGTGAAGCGTTATTCGCCAGGGAGGCGAACAGGCCGGCAGTTCCCGCGCCCGCGGTCGCCGACCTCGTCGCTCGTTTGGAGGCCCGTGCGCAGGCACTGGAGGCAGAAGCGGTGCAGTTGGATAAGGACGCCAAACTCTTCGACCGCGCCAAGGCTGCCAAACAAAAGTTGGCGCTCGAAGCGCAGCTATGGGTATCGCAACAGAAGGCCGCTGTCGTGACGGAGGTCGCACGGCGCAAGGCCTGGAACGACTTTGAGACTTGGAAGGGGCTTGCCAATCCAAGGCGAGTCTCCATCAGGGCCAGCGAGGTCGCCGAGAAAGTCATCACCGAGAGCTACGTCGGCCGCTTCAATGCGGAGCTTGAGGCCCTCGGAGCCAAGCGAGTTCGCGTCGCGATAGTCAAAACCCGCACCGACAGAGGGCGGGCCCTGCATCAGCTCAAGCTCACCGGGGTGAAGCGAGGGCAAGAGGAGCCGGCCGGGGTCCTCAGCGAAGGTGAGCGCCGCATCATCTCCCTCGCGGCGTTCCTCGCTGACGTCACGGGCAAGCCCAACATCGCTCCCTTCGTCTTCGACGACCCCATCTCGTCGCTCGACCAAGACTTCGAGTGGACCGTCGCCAAGAGGCTCGCTGAGCTGGCGAAGACGCGTCAGGTTCTAGTGTTCACGCACCGCCTGTCCCTCTACGGGGCCCTGGAGGACACGGCACGCAAGAACGGTGATAAGTGGCGAGAGAGCAATCTGGTTCAACGCTGCATTGAGACATTCCTGGGAGCAGCCGGGCACCCCGTTGCCCAGGCGGTATGGAACTCGAAGACGGATGCCGCCAACAACAGCTTGCTTGAGCGGTTGAGGGAAGCCAAGCAGGCTGGTGAAGCAAGCGGCAGTCACATCTACAAGGCCCACGCCCAGGGCATCTGCACCGACTTCCGCAAGCTCCTCGAGCGCACGGTCGAAGACGACCTACTGAATACCATCGTCAAGCGGCATCGGCGAAGCGTAACGACGGACGGCAAGCTGATAGCACTATCGGCAATCACCCATGCTGACTGTGCGTGCCTCGACACCTTGATGACCAAATACTCAAGCTATGAGCATAGCCAGTCGACCGAGACTCCGGCGTTCATTCCTGACGAGCCAGAGCTCAGAGCAGATATCGAGACGCTGAAGCAATGGAGGACTGACTTCCTGGCGCGACGCAAGGCTGCTCTCGGATAAGGCAGGAACCGATACGGTCGCACCGGATTTCGTGCCCTCCTTCTCTCGCCACCGACAATGGTGCCAGCGAAGGAGGGCACCTATGGCGGGGGATATCGAACTCTGGTCGCTCCGGAGGTTCCGGGACGTACCGATAAGGTTCGACTGGTTTGGGAATGTCAGGCGGTCGAACCACACCGGAGCACTGCTGTCGTACCTAACGATGTCATGCTCGTCGGTCAGCGACGGCGGATCGCCAATCCAATTGCCGAGGCCGCCAGGCAAGCAGCTGCCTTCCGTGGACATCCCCGTCAACTGGTTGGGGTTGGTCCGTCTGGGGGATGTCTGGAAGGCAGCCAGAAGGGTGGGTTCGGAGACCCTCGAACGAGTGACATTCCAAGGTCTGGTAGTTGACGACACGACCACCTCCGACGGGCCGTGCGGCAAGTCATCGTTGCACGCTGACGGTGTTCGCAGGCACGACCTGCCGTTTGAACGGTTCAGGCGCCATGCCGACCACACTTTGGCCTACCTGGCGCGGGTGTCCGTAGCCCCTGGCTTAGTACTCCTCGTCCCCAGCATGGAGATCATCAGGTTCTACTTCGGCAGCAGCGGAGCGCTGCTCGGGAACATTTTCTCTGGTGCGTTCGCGAAGGACCACTTGTACACGGTCGCGAGCAAGAACGCCGACGGCGTCGCCAACATCACGTTGGCGAAGAACATTCCTGCCATGGGAGCAGCGACGGTTGCGCGTATTGCGTTCAACCCAGTGGCCAGAAGGCAGTTCCAGAGCATCGTGAACACCGGTGTCCGTGCCGCTGCGAACCGTGAGCCGTGGTATCCGAGGGCGCTCTTCCCCTTTCAGGGGGAAACCGACCTCACCGCTGACGGCGTATGGCTGGAGGGTGCACCCGAACGAGTGTTCCTGGCACTGCGCCTGGTCTCATGCACCCACCCCTTCCCGTTCACCAAGCTGTACTACAAGGTCGACGCCGAAACGATCGCCAAGCTGATAGGCAGGGAGGCGAAGCCGCCGAAGCAAGGCGAGGACCAGCGGAAGTCAAGCGACGTATCAGTGCGGCAGGCACCTCAGGACACAGCACTGTCGCCTGCTCTGATTTCACGCAGGGCGGAAGTCGATCCGGACCCTTTCCCAGACCTGCTTGGCAAGCAGGTGTTGCGTCGCAAGGACGACGCACCGTCGCGAGCGCTGAGTCAACCGAAGCCTTCGGGTGGGGGTGCGGAGGCGAGCAGCGTGGCCACGGGCCCGAACAAAGATGGCGCCAGCCGCCCGGTTGAGGCATCCGAAATGGCCAGTGAGCCAAGCGCCGAGGTAGAGGAACCAATTGCGCTCCGAAGACTGCGAGATGCATCTGGGTCGACTGCCCCCGGGCTTGTCATCCGGGCATGTGCCCCGCTTCCCACCACGCGCTCCTCAACTCGCATTGAACTCACGGCGGACGACGGACTGATCGTCGGGGTTTGGGCGTCGATGTTGACATTCCAGCCAGAGGCTGCTGACGCGAAGTCACTTCTCGTGTTGGCCGTGGAGGATCGACCCTACGACAACAGCCCGGACGTGGTTGCCTTCGACCTGTGGCAGAAGCCCAAGATCAAGCCCGCCCTGCTGGCATCGATGGCTCGGGTGTTCGTGACTCACGGCGAAGACCGAGACCACATAGCGAACGAACACAGCCTAATCGGGAGCTGGTCCTCGCAGTGCTTCGGCAATGGCGGCGAGGCTGGGGTCCTGCAGGAGTTACTTCAGCACGTTGCGTTCGTCGAGTGGGGAACGATCGACGGGCCATCGGCGGCTGACCCGCCTCCGGTAAAGGTGACGCCAATGCAGGCTTCGGCCACAACGTCCACCGAACGCGCAGCACTGTTCGTCCGGATGTTCGGGCACTTTGAAGAGGCACTGAACCGAATCAATCGGCGCAAGGAGGTTCGTGCCGACCTAGAAGGAGAGGAGCGCCGGTCAGAACCCGACTGGTGGGCCCTCGCGAAGCATGCTGCCGCCGTTCTGGCGCAGGATGACGGGGATGACCTCGGTGCTGCAGTCGATTGCCTATGCAGCTGGTTCGATGAAGGCGGTGACCTTGGCTATGGAGGCGCCTTTGCCGGAGCAATGGTCGGCTCACATCCTATACAGCGGGCATTCATGGCAATGCGACGCCTGAGAAATGCTGTTTCTCACCGTCAGAGGGGTGTTGCCAGCGGCCTCGCCGATTCAGATGGGGAGGCTGTAGCCGCTGCTCTGCTGCTGCTCCGCAGATACCTAGACCACGACCATAGCTTCCTTGTTGAGTATGAGGAGACGACGGCTATCTGAGGTCATGGCGACGCCTTCTTCTTGACGGATTTCTTGGCGGGCTTAGCCGGCGATCTGGCAGAACCGCTCTTCGCGGCAGAGTTCCGCGCCGACTTGTCCAGCGGCTGGTGGAACAGCGTGACGGCCATCGAGCGGACCTTGAAGTCAGTTCCAGAACCTGTGAGCTTGTGGGTCGAATAGAAGGCGAGCTTGTTCTTGCCGCAATCGGCGCATTGATAGCCGTCCGTGGTCAATTGGATGCGCCAGCCACTCAGCCTGCTGTGGGCATTGGCAGTCTTCACGAGGTAGAAGAGTAGGCCGCCTTGGTCGTGGGCGTACCTGTTCGCGAGTCGCGGGCGTTCCTTCGCCCCCGGCCTTCTCAGCACTCATGTCGCTCCCTGGTGGTCTTTGTTGATTGCTGCGGCGCATGGTAGCCCGCAGAAATAGGCGATCGATTTGGGGTGAGCCCGATTTGGTTGCACCGAAATCAGCCTCAGAGCAGATCGTCAACACATGCTCAGGATGTGCCGCCGATTCGAAGCGGTGCCCGGCCTGCGGGCTGGTTGTCGCGAGCGCCGGTAGCGTTGAGCACGCCCAGTTTCGGAGCGTCGCACCGCCTATATGTGTGCATCAAGGTGCCGTCGGACGAGGGGACGATGGAAACAGGTCTGCGGAAAAATTGTTAGTAGCTGCTACCCCGGAAGGCCACTAAAAACCTGCTACCTGCTTAGTCAGGCATTCTCATAAGACTTCATTCTCATTGAAGTTTGTATTGTTCTCACTTATCAACGTACGCCCCAGCCGCCGCCCACCAGGGCCACGGCGCTGGCGGAGTGGTGCGGGCTGCGGAACGGACGCTGGCCGAAGGCGACCGCATCGGTGCCCGCACGCGACAGGCCGCGCAGCGCGGCGCTTTGCAAGGCTTCCTCGTCGCTCATGGGGGGCAGCAGGGACGGCAGGCGCTGCGCCAGCATGGACTTGCCGGTGCCCGGGGGCCCGATCAACAGCAGGCTGTGCTGGCCCGCCGCGGCGATCTCCAGCGCCCGGCGCGCTGCGGCTTGGCCGCGCACCTCCACCAGGTCCGGGCCGTCGTCCTGGGCTTGGGCGGGGCGTTGCGGCACCGCTCGGGGCAGTTCTACGCCGGGAGCGTCCTCCTGGCTGGGCATCAAGGTCTGCGCCACTTCCAGCAGGTGCGTCGCCTGCCGCACCTCCAGGCCCTGCACCAGCGCGGCCTCGGCGGCGCTGGCCGCGGGCAGCACCAGGGTGCGGGTGGTCTGCTCGCGCCGCGCCGCCAGGGCCAGGGCCAGGGCGCCCCGCACCGGTTGCAGAGCGCCGGCCAGCGAGAGTTCGCCCGCCACCTCCAGCCCCTGCAGCCGGGCCGGGTCGATCACCCCACTGGCGGCCAGGATGCCCAGCGCGCTGGGCAGATCGCAGCGGCCGGATTCCTTGGGCAGGTCGGCCGGCGCCAGATTCACGGTCACTCGCTGGTTGTGCGGAAAGGCGAAGCCGCTCTCCGACAGGGCTGCCCGCACACGCTCGCGCGCTTCCTTCACTTCCGTGTCAGCCAGGCCCACCAGGGTGAAGCTGGGCAGGCCGTTGGCCAGATGCACCTCCACGCGCACGGCGGGCGCCTCCAGGCCGTCCAGGGCACGGCTCATCACCACGGCAAGCGTCATCTCGGTGTCCTTGGCGTGCAGGCGGACCTGCGGGAAAGGCCGCGCGGCGAGAGCCTTGCGCGGCGTCAGGGATTCTGTGAAGCCCTGCCGCGTTTGTATGCACCCCTTTGGCGCCCCTCTTTGGTGCGCACCTTTGTGGGGCACTCCGATGGGGGTGTTGGCGCTTCAAAGCGGGGCGGGTGGGTGCGCTGTCCTGGCTTTTCTCTCCTGTTCCGGGCTCTTGCGGCCCCGTCGTGCCTGGCGTCGAGGTGGGACTCAAGGCTGGCACGGAAGGTGCAGACAGCTGGTCAACCATTCATCACCAAGGAGTTCCCATGAAATCGCTGTCCCTCGCCTCCATCGCCGTTGCCGTGGCTGCGCTGTCCGCTGTGGCTGTGCCGTCCGTCACCCTGGCGGCCGATTCCTCCGTCGCCTTCAACGCCGGTGTGGTCACCGATTACCGCTACCGCGGCATCTCCCAGAGCCGCCTGCAACCCGCCCTGCAGGGCGGCGTGGACTTCACGGCCGGTGCTTTCTATCTCGGTGCCTGGGGCTCGACC
>CAIKLM010000123.1 GCA_903828235.1 uncultured beta proteobacterium
CACCCGCACGGCCGCGCCGCCGGCGCGCCCCATCCCCGCCGCCACCGCCGCACCCGGGGCCGCGCCCGCCCCCGAGGCGCCCGCCCCCGCCCCCGGCACCCTGCAGCTCGCCATCAGCCCCTGGGGCGAGGTCGAGATCGACGGCCGCGTGGTCGGCGTGGCGCCGCCGCTCAACCGCCTGCAGCTCAGCCCGGGCGCCCACCAGGTGGTGGTGCGCAACGCCGACTTCCCGCCCTTCCAGGCCACGGTGCAGGTCGAGTCCGACGCCACCACGGTGCTGCGCCACCGCTTCAACCCATGAGTCCACGCCTGCTGCCGGACACCCTGACCCGCCTCGCCCCGGCCGCCGCGCTGGCGCTGCTGCTGGCCGCCTGCGCCAGCCCGCCGCCGCGGCCCTCGGGCCTGGCCGAGCTGATGGAACGACCCGCCGAGCGCGCGCTGGTCGAGGGCCTGCGCGCCTACGACGAGGGCCAGTACCCGCAGGCCGAGGCGGCGCTGCTGCGCGCGCTGTCCGGCGGCCTGTCGAGCCCGCGCGACCGCGCCAGCGCACACAAGCTGCTGGCCTTCATCGCCTGCACCAGCGAGCGCGTCGCAACCTGCGAGGAGGCGTTCCGCGCCGCCCGCGCCGCCGACCCGGGCTTCGCGCTCGACCGCTCCGAGGCCGGCCACCCGCTGTGGGGCCCGGTCTACCGGCGCGTGCTCGGCAAGCCCTGAGCCACCGCAGCCCTGCCCGAAGGCAGGGCCGGGCGGCCGCTATGATGCGCCGCCCATGCCCGTGCCAGCCCCGCCGAGTGCCGACGCCGATCGCGTGCTGTTCCGATGGCCCTTGCGGGTCTACTGGGAAGACACCGACGCCGGCGGCATCGTCTTCTACGCGAACTACCTGAAGTTCTTCGAGCGCGCCCGCACCGAGTGGCTGCGCAGCCTGGGCGTGCACCAGCAGGCGCTGCGCGAGCGTGAGGGCACCATCTTCGTCGTGGCCGACACCGCGGTGCGCTACCACGCCCCGGCGCGGCTGGACGACGCGATCGAGGTCACCGTGGCCGTGCTCGCGCGCGGCAGCGCCTCGTTGCGGCTGCGCCAGCAGGCCTGGCGCGGCGACACGCTGCTGGCGGCGGGCGACATCCGCATCGGCTGCGTCGACCAGGGAACCTTGCGCCCCTGCCGCATTCCCAGCGTCATCCAGCTGGCGCTCGAAGCCCCCTCGCCCCTGCCCGTGCCGCACCCATGAACAACGTCGATCTGTCCATCACCGCCCTCGTGCTGCAGGCCAGCCTGGTGGTGCAGCTGGTGATGGCCGGCCTGCTGCTCACCTCGCTGGCGAGCTGGACGGTGATCTTCAGCAAGCTCTTCGGGCTGAAGCGCGTGCGCCGCGTCAACGAGGAGTTCGAGCGCGAGTTCTGGAGCGGCCGCAGCCTCACCGAGCTGAACACCGCCGTCGGCCAGAAAACCGTCAGCGCACCGATGGAGCGCATCTTCGCCAGCGGCATGCGCGAGTTCCTGAAGCTGCGCGAGAAGCGGCTCGACGCCGGCGCGCAGCTCGATGGCGCCCGCCGCGCCATGCGCGCGAGCTTCCAGCGAGAGCTCGACGTGGTGGAGAGCAACCTCAGCTTCCTGGCCAGCGTGGCCAGCGTCAGCCCGTACGTGGGCCTGTTCGGCACGGTGTGGGGGATCATGCACGCCTTCGTCGGGCTGTCGAACCTGCAGCAGGTGACGCTGGCCAGCGTGGCCCCCGGCATCGCCGAGGCGCTGGTGGCCACGGCCATCGGCCTGTTCGCGGCCATCCCGGCGGTGGTGGCCTACAACCGCTTCGCGCGCGACATCGACCGCATCGCCACGCAGATGGAGACCTTCATCGAGGAGTTCTCCAACATCCTGCAGCGCAACGCCGGCGGCGGCGGCACCGCAGCGGCCGCGATGGCCGCGACGACGCAGATCCGCTGAACGGGGCGCGCGCCATGCCGGCCTTCGTCTCCCGCGGCACGCGCCGCCGGCGCGCGATGAACGAGATCAACATGGTCCCGTTCATCGACGTGATGCTGGTGCTGCTGATCATCTTCATGGTCACGGCACCACTCATCACCACGGGCGTGGTCGACCTGCCCAGCGTCGGCAAGAGCCAGCAGCGGCCGCCGGCGGTGATCGAGGTCATCGTGGGCACCGACGAGCGGCTGCGCATCAAGGTCGACGGCAAGCCCGAGCCCGAGCCGGTGGCGCTGACGCAGCTGGCGGCGCGCGTGCGCAGCGGCCAGTCGGCAGCCGGCGGCGCCGCGGCGGCCGAGGTGCCGGTGGTCATCAGCGCCGACCGCAGCGTGCGCTACGAGAGCGTGGTGCGCGTGATGGACACCCTGCAGCGCGCCGGTGTGCGCCGCGTCGGGCTGTCGGTCAAGCAGGCCAGCTGAGGCTCCCTGCGATCATGAGCGCGGCCCTGCTGCCGACGTCGGTGCTGGCGCCGCAGCCGCCGGGCGGCCTGGGCCGCGGCGCCGCGCTGGCCCTGGCCGTGCACGCGGCCCTGGTCGCGGCGCTCACGGTGGGCGTGGACTGGCGCACCCACGCGCCGCAACCCGTGGCCGCCGAGTTGTGGGCCGCGGTGCCCGAGGCCGCGGCGCCACCGCCGGCCGCGCCGCCACCGCCCGCACCGGCTCCCAGCCCCGCACCGGC
>CAIKLM010000124.1 GCA_903828235.1 uncultured beta proteobacterium
CACGACGCTCTTCCGATCTGACCGCGGGCCACGGCCCGACGGCGCCCCCCGCGGCGACCGCCCGCCCCGCCCGCCCCGCGACGAGCACGCCCCGCGGCCCGAGGCCGCACCCGCGGTGCCGCTGACGCCCGAGCAGGCCGCCGAGGCCGAGGCGCGCCGGCAGCGCGCGCAGCTGCTGCGCGCCTTCGAGCAGAGCCCCCTGTCCAAGGCCAACTTCGGCGCGCTGAAGGGCCTGTCCGAGGCGGCGCTGGAGGCGCTGCTGGCGCAGGCCCGCGCCGACCGCGAGCGCCGCTGAGGCTCGGCTCAAGCGCGGTTGAGGCGCGGCTGAAGCGCGGCGGAGGCACCCATGGGGCCTAACGGGCCGTCAGGGCCGTCCGATCCGATGACGCCGGCCCCGCCGCAGGCCGCCGCCTGGGTGCTGGTGGCCGGCGTGGCCGCGGCGCTGCACGTGGGCAAGCTGGCGCCGGCGCTGGCGCTGCTGCGCGACGAGCTGGGCCTGTCGCTGCCGGCCGCGGGCCTGCTGCTGTCAGCCGTGCAGGCGGCCGGCATGCTCGCGGCCCTGGCGTTGGGCGCGCTGGCCGACCGGGTGGGCGCGCGCCGCAGCGTCGTCGCCGGCCTCGTGCTGCTGGCGCTGGCCAGCGCCGCGGGGGCGGCCGTGCCGACCGCGCCGGCGCTGCTGGCACTGCGCGTGGCCGAGGGCGTGGGCTTCCTGCTCGTGGTGCTGCCGGCACCGGGCCTGCTGCGCGCGCTGGTGCCCGCGGCGCTGCTGCCCTCGCGCCTGGGCCTGTGGGGGGCCTACATGCCGCTGGGCACGGCGCTGGCGCTGCTGCTGGGGCCGGCGGCGATGGCACTGGCGGGCTGGCGCGGCTGGTGGCTGGGGCTGGCCGTGGTGTCGGCCGTGGCGGCGCTGGGCGTGTGGCGCGCCGTGCCGGCGCGCGCTCCGGGGCCGCGCCGGCCCTTCGTGGCGCCGCTGCGCGACACGCTGGGCCACGCCGGGCCCTGGCTGGTGGGCCTGGCCTTCGGCAGCTACTCGGCGCAGTGGCTGGCGGTGATCGGCTTCCTGCCCAGCATCTACGCGCAGGCCGGCTTCGGCACCGCGGCCATGGCCGTGCTCACGGCCGCGGCGGCGGCGGCCAACATCGTGGGCAACGTCGCCTCGGGGCGGCTGCTGCAGCGCGGCGTGGCACCGGCGCGCCTGCTGGCCACGGGCTTCGCCACGATGGCGCTGGCCTCGGTGGCCGCCTTCGCGTGGCCGGGCGAGGGCGCCGCGGCAGCCACGCTGCGCTACGCCGCGGTGCTGCTGTTCAGCGCGGTGGGCGGCCTGATCCCGGGCACGCTGTTCTCGCTGGCGCTGCGCGTGGCGCCGGGCGAGCACGCCGTGGCCAGCACCGTGGGCTTCATGCAGCAGTGGAGCGCGGCGGGGCAGTTCGCCGGCCCGCCGCTGGTGGCGGCCGTGGCGGTGGCCGTGGGCGGCTGGCGCAGCACGGGGCTGGCAACGGCACTGTTCGCGGCGCTGGGGCTGGTGGCGGTGGCGCTGCTGGCGCGGCACCTGCGCCGGGCGGCCCCCGGCGACATTTAGCACGCCGCTGCCGCGCGCGCGGCCATTGGAGGCACACTCCGGCAGGCCTCGTTCAGGGAGACTCCCGAGTCCATGAAGACCCCCCTTCGCGTCGCCGGCACGCTGGTGCTGCTGGCCCTGTTCGGCACCGCGCTGTTCTACGCGCTGCGCAGCAACCAGCAGACGCGCGCGGTCGCGCAGGAGCAGGCAGCCATCGCGCAGGCCCAGCCGCTGCGCGGCGCGGTCTCGGTCGACGTGGAGCCCTTCTTCACCGACGAGCGGGTGCAGAAGATCCTGGCCCGCAACCGGCTGCCGGTGCAACCGGTGCGCGTGGGCAGCCGCGACATGGCCGCCAAGGTGGGCGCCGCCGACCAGCCGGCCTTCTTCATGGCCAGCGGCGTGGTGGCCGCCAACATGGTGGTCGATGCCGCGCGCAAGGCCGGCCGCAACGCCACGCAGAGCACGCCCTTCCACACGCCGCTGGTGGTGGCCTCGTGGGAGCCGGTGGCGCGCATCCTGGTGGCCAACGGCATCGCCCGGCCGCTGTCGCCCAAGGTCTACGGCCTGGACATGGACAAGCTGACCCGCGTGATGCTGGCCAAGCAGCGCTGGCGCGACCTCAAGGCCAGCGACGCCTACGCGGTGTCGCGCAGCGTGCTGGTGTCCACCACCGACATCCGGCGCAGCAACTCCGCCGCCATGTACCTGGCGCTCACCTCCTCGGCGATCAACGGCGACGTGGTGGCCGACCGCGCGCAGGCCCAGCGCCTGGCCGCGCAGCTGGCCGAGCTGTTCAAGCGCCAGGGCTTCCAGGAGAACTACGTCAACGGCGCCTTCGACGACTACCTGGCCATCGGCATGGGCAAGACGCCGCTGGCCTTCGTCTACGAGGCGCAGATGCTGGCGCAGGGCCTCAAGGGCGGCCTGCGGCCCGAGATGGTGCTGCTGTACCCGCAGCCCACCATCGTCAACAAGCAGGTCTTCGTGGCGCTGGACGACCGCTCGCGCCAGCTGGCCGCGCTGCTGTCGACGGACAAGGAGCTGCAGCAGATCGCGCTGGAGCTGGGCTTCCGCACCGGCGACGCGGCCGCCTTCGCGGCGGTGGCGCAGAAGGCGGGCCTGGCGGTGGAGCCCAACGTGAGCCAGGTGATCGACCCGCCGGGCTTCGACCTGATGTTCGAGATGATCGACATCGTCTCGCGGGAGATGAACCAGTGACGACGCGCCGCCTGCTCCTTGCGCTGGGCCTGGCCGCCCTGCTGGCCGCCTGCGGCCGGCCCGAGCCGCCCGGCCCCGCGCCGGCCGGCCGCGCCGCGGGCGCCGAGCCGCTGCGCGTGCTGGCCACCAGCGACCTGCGCGACCTCGAGCCGCTGGCGGCGCAGATCGAGGCCGCCACGGGCGTGCCGGTGAAGTTCCGCTTCGGCGGCACGATGGAGAGCACGCAGGCCGTGCTCGAGGGCCGGGCCGAGGCCGACGCGGCCTGGTTCGCCAACGCCAAGTACCTGCTCAGCGACGCGGCCGGGCAGTCGCGCGTGAAGCTGCAGGAGAAGATCATGCTCTCGCCGATCGCGGTGGGCGTGAGCGAGAGCGATGCCGCGCGCTTCGGCTGGGACAAGCCCGGCACCCGGCTGACCTGGGCCGACCTGGCGCGGCACGCCCGCGACGGCCGGCTGCAGTACGCGCTGGCCAACCCCGCCACCAGCAACCAGGGCTTCATGGCGCTGCTGGGCGTGGTGGCCGCGGCCGGTGGCAAGGGCGAGGCGCTGGGCGCGGCCGACGTCGACCGCGGCGCCATCGCCGACTTCCTCAAGGGCTACCGCATCGTCGGCGACAACTCCACCTACCTGGCCGAGCAGTTCACCAAGCAGCAGGGCACGCGCGCCAACGCCTTCATCAACTACGAGAGCTGGCTGCTGAGCCTGAATGCCAGCGGCCGCCTGCGCGAGAAGCTGCACCTGATCTACCCCCACGAGGGCGTCAGCACGGCCGACTACCCCTTGATGCTGCTGAACGACGCGCGCCGCGCCGACTACCTGAAGGTGGTGGCATACCTGAAGGGCGACGCCGCGCAGCTGTGGCTGGCCCGGCAGACGCTGCGCCGGCCGATCAAGCCCGAGCTGGCCCGGCAGGTGGAAGACCTGCTGCCGGCACGCGGCATGCAGGTGGAGCTGCCCTTCTCGCCCGACCGGCAGCTGGCCGACGGCCTGATCGACGCCTACCTCAACGAGTTCCGCCGCCCCATCGCCAGCACTTTCGTGCTCGACACCAGCGGCAGCATGCAGGGGCAGCGGCGCGGGCAGCTCGTCGAGGCGCTGCACTACGTGGCCGGCGGCGACGCCTCGCTCACCGGGCGCATCGCGCGGCTGACCAATCGCGAGAAGCTCTGGTTCATGACCTTCAGCAGCAACGTGTCGCCGCCGGTGCTGTTCGAGGTTCCCGCCGGCACGCGCCCGGCCAAGGGCGTGCTGCCGCAGGCCGACACCGAGGCCAAGCAGGCGGCGCTGCGCCGCGTGCGCGACGCCGCCGACGCGCTGCACATGGAGGGCGGCACGGCGCTGTTCGACGCCGTCTACGAGGGCCTGACGCACATGCTGGCCGAGCGCAAGAGGAACCCCGGCTACCAGTACTCGGTGGTGGCCTTCACCGACGGCAAGAACACCGCCGGCCGCCGCCTCGACGAGTTCCGCATCGCCTACGAGCAGCTGCCGGAAGACGTGCGCGGCATCCCGGTGTTCATGGTGCTGTTCGGCGACGCCAGCGAGGCCGAGCTGAAGAGCCTGGTCGAGCTCACCGGCGGCCGCCTGTTCGACGCGCGCAAGACGCCGCTGTACCAGGTGTTCCGCGACATCCGGGCCTTCCAATGAGGGGCCGCGCCGGATTGCCGCGGTGCGGCGGGGAGGCCCGGTGAGCGGCCTGTTCCGCTGGCTGAACGCGCCGGCCAACTGGTGCGGGCTCGTCGTTGCCACCGCGGTGCTGACGCTGAAGGCGCTGGGCCTGATCGGCGGGCTGGCGCTGCTGCTGGCGCCCGCGGGCTACCTCGTCGGGCTGGCCGCGGGCGCGCTGTGGTGGGGCTGGCCGTCCACCCGAGAGCCGGCGTTCGAGGCGCTGTCGTTCAAGGACGAGGGCGACGCCCGGCAGGCCATGGGCCGCGCGCTGGACGGCGTGCGCCGCCTGGCCGAGCACAACCCGGGCGGGCGCATCCCGGCGCCGCTGGTGCAGCGCATCGTGCAGCTGTGCGGCAGGCTCGAGGCGCTGCTCGACCAGTGGGAGCGCAGCAAGGGGCAGCTGTCGCTGCAGGAGAGCTTCCACGCCCGCCACATCGCCATCCGCTACCTGCCCGAAGCGCTGAACACCTATCTCTCGATCCCGTCGCAGTTCGCCACCACCAAGCTGCTCGCCAACGGCAAGACCGCGCAGACCACCTTCGAGGGCGTGCTGGGCGAGCTCGAGGCCAAGGTCGAGCAGCTCGGCGACGACCTGGCCAGCCAGGACGCGCAGGCCTTCCTCGCGCACAGCGAGTTCCTCAAGCAGAAGTTCGGAAACAAGCCATGACCACCACCCCGACCCCCGCCTTCACCCTGACCGCCCCCGAGGTGATCTCGCCGGTGCAGCCGCCCCAGGCCGTGGAAGCCGTGCCGCTGAAGCCCGAGGTGGCCAGCCAGGTCGACGACCAGGTGCGCCGCTTCATCGACGCGCTCGAGAAGGAAGACCTGCGCAGCGAGCCCTTCAAGGCGCGGCTGGACAGCGCCTTCCAGCTGGGCCGGCAGGAGATCAGTCTGGCCGCCAGCCTGATGCAGGGCCGGCTGCTGCAGCGCAACTTCGTCGGCGCCGCCGACACGCCGGCCTACCAGGCCATCAGCGCCATCCGCACGCAGCTCGACGAGCTCAACCCCGGCAAGGACGGCGACCTGCTGCAGCCGCGCAAGCTGCTCGGGCTGATCCCGTTCGGCAACAAGCTCGAGGCCTACTTCCGCCGCTACGAGAGCGCCGCCAGCCAGCTGCAGAAGAGCATGAACCAGCTCTACGCCGCCAAGGACGACATCCAGAAGGACCTGATCGACATCGAGGCCACGCGCGGCAAGCTCTGGGACGCCATGCAGTCGCTGGGCGCGGCGGCGCGCTTCGCGCGCACGCTCGACAGCCGGCTGGCCGAGCGCGTGGAAGCGCTGAAGGCCACCGACCCGCTCAAGGCCAAGGCGCTGGAGCAGGAGGTGCTGTTCTACGCGCGGCAGAACCTGGCCGACATCCAGACGCAGCAGGCGGTGTGCGTCAACGGCTACCTGGCGCTGGACGTGCTGAAGAAGACCGGGCGCGAGATGATGATCGGCTGCGACCGCGTGGCCACCACCGGCATGAGCGCGCTGGCCGTGGCGCAGACGGTGGCGCGGGCCACCGGCAACCAGATCGAGGTGATGGAGATGCTGCAGGGCGTCAACGCCACCGTCGGCAACCTGATCCAGCAGACCGGCCAGGCCCTGGGCCAGCACGTGGAGAAGACCGCCGAGTTCTCCGCCAACCCGATGCTGGGCATCGAGCAGATCCAGTCCATGTTCGACCAGACCTTCCAGGCCATGGACGCGATGGACAACTTCCGCAGCAAGGCCATCGAGGTGATGGGCAAGAACAACGAGCTCGTGCAGGCGCAGCTCGTGCGCTCCGAGACCTACCTCGACCGCGTGCGCCAGCAGCAGGCGCGCGAGGCGGTGGCGCAGCAGGACAGCGGGCCCGTCAAGCTCTGACCGGTGTTCGTCCCGCTCCACGACGACAACGCCCTCGAGCAGATCCCGCGCCCCTACGTGAACTGGGCGCTGGTGGCGCTCAGCGTCGCCGTTCACGCGCTCGTCGCGCTCGTTCCGTCAGGCGATGTCGGAGCCGCCTCCGCGGCGCTGGGCATCGTCCCTAGCGCGGTGCAGGGCCCCGAGCCGCTGCAGGCCGGGCAGGGAATCGTGCCGCCCGCGGGCACCCTGGTCACCTACGCCTTCCTGCATGGCAGCTGGATGCACCTGCTGGGAAACATGCTGTTCCTGTGGGTGTTCGGCGACAACATCGAGGACGCCGTCGGCCACGGGCGCTACCTCCTGTTCTTCGTGCTGTGCGCAGCCGGCGCAGGGCTGTTCCATGTGGCCATGCACCCGGGCTCGGGCACGCCGCTGATCGGTGCCTCAGGCGCCGTCGCGGGCGTGGTGGGTGCCTATCTGCTGCTGCATCCGCGCGTGAAGGTGTGGGTCCTCGTGCTCAAGCGCCTGCCGATGCGACTGACGGCGGCCTGGGTGCTGGGCTTCTGGGTGCTGCTTCAGCTTTGCAGCGCCTTCATCGACACGGGTAACCGGATTTCCTGGTGGGCGCACGTCGGGGGCATCGTGGTCGGCATGGTGCTGATCGTCTTCATGCGGCGCCGCGGCGTGCCGCTGCTCGATTGACACCGCCGTCGCTGGGCAGCGGCCCGCCCGCGATCCACCCGCGCGGCTCGCGCATCGCGGCCTCGAAGCCCTGCACGAACTCGCCGACGTCGCGGCCGTCCATCAGCGCGTGGTGCGCGTCGATGGCCAGCGGCAGGCGGGCGATGCCGTCGGCGCCGGTGTCGATGCGGCCGACGGCCAGCTTGGGGCAGCTGTCCGCGCCGCCCACCTGCCGCGCGTGCGAGAACTGCGTGAAGTGCAGCCAGGGCAGCGTGGTGCAGTGGATGAGCGCCAGATCGTCGTTCAGCGGCTCGAAGGCGCGGGCGGCGCCGCGCGCGGCGTCCAGCGCGGCGGCGCCGTCGCGGCAGAAGTCGGTGAAGCGCGGCGCGTGCCGCAGCGTGGCGAAGCCGAAGCTGCCGTCGGGCCGCAGCACCGTGGTGCTGGCGTGCACGGAGTCGTACAGCCAGGCCTGCCCGTCGGCGTCCAGCCGCGCGCGCCAGGGCTCCAGCCGCTGCGCCAGCTGCAGCGCCACGTGGTGCGTGGCCAGCGTCAAGCTGCCGACGCCGGCCTCGCGCAGCGCGGGCTTCAGTGCGGTCACGTCCACCGCCACGCAGACGCTGAAGAACGGCTGGCTGAAGCCGCGGAAGAACTGGAAGGCGTCGCGGCGCGGCGACTGCGCCACCGGCCAGGGGCGGCGCGGCACGGCAAGGGTCTCGGGCATGGTGGCCGGCAGCTTACAGTGACCGCCATGCAGATCGAGATCGAGCCCGGCGTGCGGCTGTTCGTGGACGTCGAGGGCGCCGGCTGGGTGCCCGACGGCCCCGAGCTGCGCCAGCGGCCCACGCTCGTGCTGCTGCACGGCGGCCCCGGCTACGACCACAGCAGCTTCAAGCCGCTGTTCGGTCAGCTGGCTGACGTGGCGCAGGTGGTCTACATCGACCACCGCGGCCACGGCCGCAGCAGCCCGCGCCCGGCGGCCGAGTGCACGCTGGACACGCTGGCCGACGACGTGGTGCGCCTGTGCGCCGCGCTGGGCATCGAGCGGCCGGTGGTGCTGGGCCAGAGCTTCGGCGGCTTCGTGGCGCAGCGCTACCTGGCGCGCCACCCGCGGCACCCGGCGAAGGTGGTGCTCAGCAGCACCAGCCACCACTTCGGGCTGGCGCGCAAGCTGGCGATGTTCGGGCGCCTGGGCGGCGAGCCTGCGCGCGCGGCGGCCGAGGCCTTCTGGAGCGACCCCTGCGACGCCACCTGGGACGCCTACGCCGAGCGCTGCCTGCCGCTGTACAACCCGCGCCCGCCGGCCGACCCCGATGCGCGCGCGCGCACGCTGATGCGCCGCGACATCCTGTTCCACTGGAACCGCGCCGAGCTGCCGGCGATGGACCTGCGCCCGGGGCTGGCCGCCGTGTGCTGCCCGGTGCTGGTGCTGGCCGGCGAGCAGGACCCGGTGACGCCGGTGGACGACGCGCGCGAGATCGCGGCGGCCATCCCGCCGCCCTGGGGGCGGCTGGTGGTGCTGCCCGACGCCGGCCACGGCACCTGGCGCGACCAGCCCGAGGCCGCGCTGGCCGTGCTGCGCGGCTTCATCGGCGGCTGAGACTGAGCCCCTGGGGCCGGGCGCGGCGCAGCTACAGCGCCCGCTCGCTGGCCTGCGCCCAGTAGTACCACTCGTGCCCCGGCAGCGCGCCGACGTCGGGGAACACGATGAAGCCGTCGCGCGGCGCGCGCAGCTCGCTGCCGTCGGCGCGCACGGCGATCAGCTCGCCCTCGCGCAGCGCGTCGAAGCTGGTCCAGGCCTTGGCGAAGCGGTCGGCGGCGTCGAAGCGGTCGATCACCTCCACCAGGCGCAGGCACTCGAAGGGGGCCTGCGGCGGCGCCAGCGCCAGGCCCTCGGCGATGCCCAGCAGCGCCAGCGCCTGCCGGATGGCGTGGTGGGCCACGCCGGGTGCGGCGGGGTCGTCGTGCTGGCCGCACTCCAGCGTGACGCCGTAGCCGCCCTGCGAGCGCATCCACTCGGTGGTGCCGACGCCGTAGCTCGGGTCTTCGTGCACCGCGCCGGGCGTCAGGCCCCGCGCCTTGCGGCGCGCCACGCCGTCGGCGTAGGCGGGCATCCAGCCTTCGACGACGCGGCTCACGCCCACGTGCGCCGCCAGCCGCGCCTCGGCCGCGGCGTGCGCGAAGGGCTCGAGCGCGCCGTCGTTGTCGGCCGGGCCGCGCATCACGAAGGGGCGGCCGGGGCTGCGGAAGCTGTGCAGGTCCAGCAGCACGTCGTGCTCGGCCAGCAGCGGGCACAGCACGCGGGCCAGGCGGTCCTCGTAGTCCTGCGGCGTGGCCGTGGGCATCAGCCGCCGGTTGAGGTTGCGCTCGCCCATGCGCCGGTTCTCGCGGTAGGCCAGCGGGTTGCACACGGGCACGAAGGTGACGCTGCCGCGCACGATGTCGATCTCGCCGCGCTCGAGCTCACCGATCACGCGCTCGATGCCGCGGGTGCCGGCGGTCTCGTTGCCGTGCACGGCGCCCGTCACGAGCAGCTTCGGGCCCGGCCGCAGCGCGGCGAAGCGGTGCTGCCGCAGGTGGTTCAGCGACGGTGCCATCGTCACTCCTCCCCGCCCCACAGCATGTGCATGGCGCGCTCGTAGCGCTGCATCACGCCGGCCATCACTTCGGGCGGCAGGTCCAGCGCCGCCTGCTCGGGCCCGCCGGCCACGCCGATGCGGTCGAGCCAGTCGCGCAGCGGCTGCTTGTCCAGCGCCTCGATGCGGCCCTGCGCCAACGCGTCGGCCAGCCAGAAGCGGCTGGAGTCGGGCGTGAGCACCTCGTCCATCAGCGTCAGCGTGCCGTGCTCATCCAGCCCGAACTCGAACTTGGTGTCGGCCACGACGAGGCCGCGCGTCTTGGCGTACGCCGCGGCGGCCTTGTACAGGCGGACGGCCACGTCGCGCAGCTCGGCCGCGCGCGGCACCCCGATCAGCGCCTCGAGCTGCGCGAACGAGATGTTCTCGTCGTGGTCGCCCACCGCGGCCTTGGTGGCGGGCGTGAAGATGGGCTCGGGCAGTGGCGTGGTCATGCTCAGCCCCGGCGGCAGCGGCTGGCCGCAGACGGTGCCGCTCTTCGCGTACTCCTTCCAGCCCGAGCCCGCCACATAGCCGCGCACCACGGCCTCGCAGGGCAGCGGCGTCAGGCGCTTAACCAGCATGCTGCGGCCGGCCACCCGCGGCACCTCGTCGGGCTGCACCACGCTCTCGGGCGGCTCGCCCGTCAGGTGGTTGGGCACGATGTCCTTCAGGTGGGCGAACCAGGCCAGCGCCATCTGCGTGAGCAGCGCGCCCTTGCCCGGCACCTGCGCCTTCATCACCACGTCGAAGGCGCTGAGGCGGTCGCTGGCCACCATCAGGATGCGGTCGCTGCCGACGGCGTAGTTGTCGCGCACCTTGCCGCGGGCGAGCAGGGGCAGCGAGTGCAGGGGGGCGGGGGAGTCGGGGGCGTTCATGGGGCGGCGCGGGATCGGGCGGCAGGGCCGCGGCGGCGGCGATTGTCCCCCCTGCGCCAGGCTCCCGGGGCCCGCCGGCCGGCCTCGGCGACGCGGCTAGTCCGTCGGCGCCGCCAGCGGCTCCAGCAGCGTCAGCGTGCCCGCGCCGGCATCCAGCCGCACGCGCAGGCCCAGCGGCAGCGGCCGGTTGGGCGTGCCGTGGCCCGTGGGCCAGCCGCCCAGCAGCGGCTTGGCTGTCTCGCGGCACAGCGGCAGGAGCCGCTCGCGCAGCAGCGCCTCGGGCGCCTCGCTCTCGGTGAAGCTGCCCAGCACGATGCCGGCCACGGCGTGCAGCACGCCGGCCAGCTGCAGCTGCACCAGGTAGCGGTCGACACGGTAGAGCGACTCGCTCACGTCCTCGAGGAACAGGATGGCGCGGTGCGGGTTCCAGGCCCAGGGCGTGCCGCACAGGGCCGCCACCAGGCTGAGGTTGCCACCGATCAGCACGCCCTCGGCCACGCCGGGGTGCACGGGCTCGCCGGGCTCGAGCTCGGGCGCCAGCATGGTGCCGGCGGGCAGGCCGCCACGCAGCAGCGCCACCAGCGCGGCCTCGTCGTCCTCGCGACCGGGGCGGACGAGGTCCGAGGCCGGCATCGGCGCGTGCAGGCTGGGCAGGCCCTCGGCGGCCCACAGCGCGTGCAGCGCGGTGATGTCGCTGTAGCCCATCAGCAGCTTGGGCTTGGCGCGCAGCAGCGCGGTGTCGATGCCGGGCAGCAGGCGCATGGCGCCATAGCCGCCGCGCAGGCAGTGGATGGCGGCCACCTCGTCGTCGGCCAGCGCGGCGTGCAGGTCGGCCAGGCGCTGCGCGTCATCGCCAGCCAGGTAGGGCAGCACGGGGTGGCGCGCGCGGCACGAGGGGTACAGGCGCACGCGCCAGCCGTGGCGCGCGTACAGCGCCTCCACCGCGGGCAGCACGGCGGGGTCGACGGGGCCGGAAGGGGCGACGACGCCGACGAGCGCGCCTTGGCGCAGCGGCAACCAGGGGGTGAGGGCGGTCATGGCGCCTGCATCATGGCAGGGACGGCATCAGCGCATGCACCGCGGCGCCCAGGGCCGGGAGCTTCCAGGTGGTGGCCGCGCGCTCGTCGTCGGCGCCCACGAAGCGGGGGCGGTAGCGGCTGCCCAGGTTGCTGAGCACGGCCACCGCGTAGTGCGGGCCGCCGGGCACGGCCACGATGCCGGCGTCGGACGCGTAGTTCTCGGTGGTGCCGGTCTTGTGCGCGAACACCGGCGCGTCGGGCAGCCCCGGCTGCCAGCCGGGCAGGCCTCGCAGCCGGCCGGACGACAGGATTTCGTCGAGCTCCTGCGCCGCCAGGGCGGCCAGCAGCCGGCGCTTCGTGGCCTCGGCCAGCGTGGCCGTGCCCGGCGCCAGCCAGGGTGCGGGCGGGGCCTGCGGGTCGAGGATCCACAGCAGCCGCACCGTGTCCCAGGCCGTCATGTGGATCTGCCCGACGCCCGAGCCGTCGCCGTTGCGCCAGCCACCCCGCGGCGTGGTGCGGTTGAGCTGCAGCGTCGGCAGGCCCCAGGCCTGCTGCAGCGTGCGGTTGAGCGTGTCCACCACACCGGCGCGGTGCAGCAGCGCCACGGCGCGGTCGGTGGCGTCGTTGTCGCTGACGGTGATCATCGGCGTCAGCTCGGGCATCGCGTCGGTCCACGACAGCCGCCCGGCGTCGACCGCCAGGCCCAGGCCCACGGCCACCATCAGCTTCAGCAGCGAGGCCGGGTAGGGCGCCACGAAGCGCGGCGCGCCCGGCGGCAGCCCGGGCGGCGCGACCAGCGGCGGGAAGGCGATGCGCGCCCAGTCGGCGCCGGGCTGCCAGGCCACCGAGGTGCCCGCGGCATCGCGCACGTCGGCGTCGAAGCGCAGGTTGGCCACCGGGCCGAGGCCGCCGCCCGCCGGGCCGAAGCGCGCCACCACGCCGCCCGGGTGCTCGCGCGAGAACAGCACGTTGGCCGCCCGCGCCGGGCGGCCGCCGCGCGCAAAGCGCACGACGGCCAGGTCGATGCTCGGGAAGGCCTCGACCGGCGCGCCGTCGCGCAGCCGGTCGGGGGTGGTGTCGAAGCGCTGCGCGAGGACGGCCTGGCGCAACGCGTCGGCCAGGGCCGGCGCCGCAGGCGCGTTCACGCGCGCCCTCCGGCGCTGGCCTGCCGCAACTGGGCCGTCATGTCCATGCCGGCCAGCAGCTTCTCCACCATCACGAACAAGCCCAGGCCCGCGCTGGCGCGCTGCCAGGCCAGGCCCACGGCGCGCTTTTCGGCGGAGTCGTCGTTGCTGGCATAGGCATCGCCCTTGTACTCCACCACCAGCACCCGCCCATCCTTCAGCTCGGCCACGAAGTCGGGGTAGAAGTAGTCGGTGGCCGTGGGCAGCCAGAACGAAAAGCGCTCCTGCTGCTCGACGTTGCGCACCCAGTGCTTCACCTCGGGCAGGCCGTCGAGCGCCCGCGCGCACTCGAACTCCTCGCCCTGGCTCTTGAGCGCGTGGATGAACGGGTAGTAATGCTTGGTAAAGCGCCAGCGCCCGGTGTAGACGTGCCGTGCCGGGTACTGGCCGGGCCTGAAGGCAAAAGTGAAGTCGGCGCTGGTGCCGGCCGTCCAGTCGGTCTGCGCAGCCCCGCTGTCCGGCAGCAGCAGCTGCCGGAAGCCGCGTTGCCGCGCCGTCGCCAGCAAGTCCTCAAGCCGCGCCATGGCTTGCCCGGCCACCTGGTGACGCGCCCGCACCAGCCCCGTCAGGCTGAAGCCGCGCTCCCGCTGAAGCCGCCCCAGCAGCGCCACGCACCAGCGGCGCAGGGTCTCTTCGGTCAGGCTGTCGCGGCGCAAGGTGCGGGCCAGCCACAAGGCCAGGTCGGAGTCGGTCTCGCTAGTGGGCACCGCGTCCAGCGAGAGCTGCCGCTCGTCTTGCGCCTTGCGGAACTCCACCCGCGCCTGGTTGACGTAGATCTCGAACAGCTCGCTTTGCTCCACCAGGGCAAAGCCCGGCAGATCGGGCATGGGGTCGGCGCGCAGCAGGTCGAAGCCGACGATCTCGTCCAGCGTCTGGCGCTCGAACAAGTGCAGCTCCTGCTGCTCACCAGCCGCCGCACGCAAGCCCACGCACAGCCGCCGCATCAAGGCAAAGGGCACGCCGCGCTCGGCCGGCGCGCGGGCCGCCTGCACGCGCTGGTTGTGCTGCGCCACCTGGGCCATCACCGGGGCATGGTCCCTGGCCGGCAGCACCGCCAGCACACGGGCCAGCGTGGCGTCGGACACCTCGTCTTGCAGGCGCAGCCGCGGGCCGGCCGAGGGCGGCGAATCTGCGCCAGTGCCGGCATCGCCTGCATCGCCGCCCCCGGCGGCGGAGACCGGCCAGTGCACCTCGATGTCGGGCTCGGCCTGCAGCGCCTGGGCCACCTCGACGCTCACTTCCAGCGTCAATACCGGCGCCGCAAGGGCGGGTTGCGGCGTGGCGTCGAGCAGCTCGCCTTGCACGCCGGCATCGGGCAGCAGCACGGCCGCGGCGTCCAGCGCCTCCAAGCCCATGCTGTCGACCATGCGGTCCACCAGGGCCGCCGCGGCTTCGGAAAAGCTGCGCGCCACCACGTGTGCATAGGCCCGGTTCAGCGCGGGACTGCGCCGCCGCCGCGCGTAGGGCATGCGCAGCACACGGCCCAGCAGCTGCTCCACGTCTTTGCCCGAGCGCACGTTCTGCAGCGAGCACAGCACGTAGGCGAAGGCGCAGTCCCAGCCCTCCTTCAGGGCCTCCACCGTGATGACGCAGCGCACCGGGCACGCCGGATCGAACAGGTCCACGCCATCGAGGCCGCGCTGATCGCCGGTGGCCACCACGATGTGTGCCTCGGGCACGTGCATGTCGTCGATGAGGTGCCGGCGCAGCAGCTCGGGCGTCACCTCGGCTGACTTGTCCTGCGCCTGGAACAGCACGATGGGCCTGATGTACTGCGGCTCGTGCGCGCACTCGGCCTCCAGCTGGTGGCGGCGCAGCAGCGCGTCGCGCACGGCAGCCGGCCACTCGCGGTGCTCGGCCAGCATCACCGGCAGCTTGATCATCTCTTCGGCCTGCAGCTCGCGCGCGCTCACGCTCGCCAGCACGTTGGCCTTCTTGGGCACCGGCGTGGCCGTCAGCTCCAGCACGGCGCTGGGTGCCACGCGCCGCAGCGTGTCGAGGCTGGTCCTGCTCTGCGCGTTGTGCGCCTCGTCCACCACCACCAACGGGCGCACCAGCGCCAGCAGGTTGGCCAGCGAATGCTTGACGCGGCCGATGTCCGCCGCCGTCAGGGCGCCGCTGGCGGCGCCGGGCACCAGGTCTTCGGCGCTCACGCGCTCCAGCGGTGCATCGGGGCCCAGCAGCCCCTGCGCCGCGAAGTGCGCGAAGTGGGTGTCGAACTCCTCGCTGAACGCGTAGACGTTGCGGCCCTGCGTGTTCTTGACGCGAAAGCTCTGGATCGTGGCCACCAGCACCACGGCCTTGGTGCCCAGCTCCTGAACCGCCAGCGTGGGCGCGGCTTCCAGGTCGAGCACGGCCAGGGCCTGGCCGTAGTGCGCCTGCAGCGCCTCGCGGTAGGGGTGGCCGCTTTGCTGCAGCGCGCGCAAGGTCTGGTCGCGGATGGTCGTGGACGGCACCAGCCACAGCGCCACCGGGTGGGCAGCCTGCCGCCACACGCGTGCCATCTGCACGATGGCGTGGCTGGCCATCAGCGTCTTGCCGCCGCCGGTGGGGATGCGCAGGCACACGCAAGGCGTGTCGCCGAAGGCCTCGCGGCGGTAGGGCACGGTGCGCACGCGCTCGCCGGGCTCGGGCGCGGGGGCCTGGCGGGCCAGCTCGCGCGCCCAGGCGGCGTCGAGGTCGCCCGTGGTGCGCGCGTCGGCGAGAAAGCGCTCCAGGCTGGCCAGCGCCTGCTGCTGGTAGGTCTTGAGGGTGAGGGACGGCATGGTGGGCGTCGGGTTCGACCAGTGAGTCCGATCAGGACCGTCTGCATGTGGGTGTCAGAGACGGATTGGGGCCGTATTGGCGCAAGAGCTCAGGTTTGGCGCAGAAAAAGCATTGAAAAATCAACAACTTAGCCTCCCGATTGGCGCAAGTCTGCACACTCGCCACAACGATTGGAGCCCGCGGTTTCAGGGCGCAGGTTTTCAGACCATCAAATCCGCGTCAAATCGAGCGAGCATCTTCGTGACACCAAAAAATCGTTGCATATCAGGCACTTGGTCTCCAACGGCTCGCCGCGCAGTGCAGTGGCGGTGGGCAGGACGTCAAATGCGGCGCAATTCATCGGCGGCGCCTGCGGCGCGCGCCGCCCAGGCCGGAATGTAGGAGCGCTCGGCATCGTCAGCGGGCCTCACCAGCCGCCGGTCACGCGCCTGGGCAATGAGGCGTGACACCTGGGCCACCTGACGGTCAGGCAGGCGCAAGCGCTGGCGCAGGCTGGCGTTGGTGAGCTTCTCGCCGCGCTGATACAGCAGGCAGGCGTGCTGGTACACCGCACGCAACCGGTCCTCCTGGCTCATCTGCGCAAAGGGGCGCGGGCCAAACAGACGCGCCCGCATGAAGTCGGCCCCGCCGCCATCGGCCGCGAGCACTTCGAAGCCCGGCGGCGGCAGCCCGGCCTCCTCGGCCGCGGCCACAACACGGTCGATGCCGGAACCGCGTTCCTCACAGAAGCGCAAGAGCCGCATCGCCCGCGCCAGCGCTTCGTTGCGCGACTGCGCCGGCCAGTCCAGCAGCCGTTCCACCGCCACCAGCGGCCGGCCCGGGTTGGTGATGACGATGCAGCCGGCAAACGCCTCCACCAAAGGCCCCGTACCGTGGACGCCAAAGTCCTGGTGCACCAGCGCGTTGACGAGCAACTCGCGCAACGCCAGCGGCGGAAAGTGCTCGCGCCTCTCGCGGCGCGCACCCACCACCACCTCCTCGGCCGGCAGGCGCGACACCAGCGTCTGCATCGCGTCGTCCACCACCAGCGCGTAGCCCTTCTCGCCCAGCGGCAACTCTTCGGCCGGCGCCGCGGCATCGGCGCCGTGGTACCACACCACCCGCAACGCCTTGCGTGCCAGCGGGCCGAAGCGGGCGAGGTCGCGTGCCAGCAGCAGCGCACCCAGGTTGAGCAGGTTCCAGCGGCCATCAGGCCGCGCTTGCAGCAGCCCGCGTTCGGCCAGCATCAACAGCGCCTCGGCCGGCCCGGGCTGCGGCTCACGCAGGGCACGGAACCACGCCGCCACGTCGAGCAGGGCCGCCACCTCGGTGGCGGCCACGCCTTCGGCAGCCACGCGCTGCTCGAAGCCCAGACGGGCCAGGCGCTCAAGCAGCTCGCGCTCCTGCTCCGGAAAGTCTCGCAGCCTCACCTTCGAGGCCCGCACGCGCATGTAGCGTTCGCCGCCATAGCTCACGGGCCGGCCAGCCGCCGCTGGCACGCGCATGACGACGGCCCGCCGCTCACCATCGATCACCTCGAAGAACTCCGGCTCGGTCTGCCCGCGGAACACCACCTGCAGCCAGAAGGGCAGCTCTTCATTGCCCTTGCGCGCCTGCTCGGGCCGGAAGCGGGTGCCCACCCATTCGCGCGTGCCGTCGTGCACACCCCACACCAGATAGCCGTGCGCTTGGCCCGCCCAGGCGGCGCCGTTGGCCAGCGCCGACACGTACTCGGCGAGCAACTCAGGGTGCTGGTTGTCCTGCTTGAACTCCACCCACGGGCACTCGTCGGCCTCGCGCAGCAGGCCGTCGAGCCAGGCCACCGGCAGCGGCCGTGGCGCGGCACGCGCATCGGCCCACAGCGGTGCCGGCAGTGGCGGCTCGGCGGGAGGCAGCGGCTCCGTCATCGTGCCGCCAGCTCGTACGGAATCTGCCGGAACTCGATGCCCTCGGCCGCCAGCCGCGCCGGGCCCAGGGTGCAGGGTGCAGGCTTCGCCGTACACCACGCGCGGGCCGTCGTGCGGGCAACTGCGCTTGAGGGCCTGCAGCACGGCCAGGTTCAGCACGTTGCCGCCTTCGGGGCGGCGGTCGCCGAGGATGCCGTTGTAGAGCAGCAGCACGGCGGTGCCCTCGTGCGTGCCGAGTTGCGGCGTGCCGGGCAAGGCGCCGGCCTGGCCGCCCAGCTCGGGCGGGGTGTAGGCCGTGCGGGTGGCCTGCTGCCACACGAAGGCGGCCAGGGCCGCGAAGCGCACCGCCGGGTCGATGCGACCGTCGGCTGTGAACACCGGCTCGCCCAGCTGCACCAGGCGGAAACCACCGCCGCCCTGCCAGCCCACGGCGGCGCTGATGCCGCCTTGTTCGCCGTCGATCACCTTCTGCAGCCGCGGCAGGCAGTGCGTGAGCGCGTGCCCGCCCATCTCGATGCCGATCCAGCGCCGGCCCATCTTGTGCGCGACGGCGGCCGTGGTGCCGCTGCCGAGGAAGGAGTCGAGGATGAGGTCGCCGGGATCGGAGGCGATGTGGAGGATGCGCTGTACCAGGCGCTCGGGCTTTGGAGTACCAAAGCTCGTATCTCCAGCCTGCAGAACCATCGCCTCCTTCTTCGACTCGTCGTTGTGGCCAACTTCCTCGCTAGGCCACCACGTCCAGGGCGCCAGACCTGGTACTTCGCTGAGATAGCGAATGACGTTGGGTTGCCCTCTGTCGTCCTTACCGAAGTAGATCCTGCCCTCGTTGAGCAGCCTCTCGTAAGTGGCCTTGGATAGGCCCCAGCAACGCCCCACTGGTGGCTTGTGCGCGACACCAGCTGGTGTGACAACTTCGTAGAACTGCTCCGCAGTAGCGTGACCGGCTTGAGCCGTCATGGGGACAGCCCGCCACCGCCCGCGCGGATCGTTGTTCGGGTTGCGATAAACCTTTGCCTGTTCCTCCGTCATCGGCACTAGGTTGCGCGACGACTTGAAGCGATCTGGGTTGCTTGCATACACATGCAAGTAGTCATGTACGTCGCCGATCGCTTCGCGGTTCTCGCGCGAGTACCGCTTCTGCCAAACGCAGGTGGCAATGAAGTTCCCCCGCCCAAACACCTCATCCATCAACACCTTGAGGTAGTGCCCCTCGTGGTCGTCGATGGTCACCCAGATGCTGCCGTCCTCGCGCAGAAACTCGCGCAGCAGCTGCAGCCGGGGCAGCATCATCGACAGCCATTGCGAGTGTTCGAGGTTGTCGTCGTAGTGCTCGAACGCGCTCTTGGTGTTGTAGGGCGGGTCGATGAAGATGCACTTCACCTGGCCGCGGAACAGCGGCAGCAGGGCCTTCAGCGCGTGCAGGTTGTCGCCGTGCACGAGCCAGTTGCGCGCGTCGCCGTCGCCGTGGGTGCTGATGGGCTGCAGCAGCCGGTAGGGCACGGCCTCGGCGGCGCGGAAGGCGGCGACGCGCTGGAGCCAGTTCAGGGTGGGCATGCCGGCATTGTCGGGGCTGGCTGGGCGCTGCAGCAGTTGGCCAAGGCCCCGCGCAGAAAGTCCGCCGTTCGAGCGTTAGTGGTGGCCACTCGAAGAGGGCTTCGACAAGCTCAGCCCGAACGGGCGGTGGCTTCCGCCCGTTCGGCTCTTGGGTTGCCACGAACAGCCCGGGCCCTCCGCGCGGCTGCGGTGGCCCGGCTCAGGCTGGCGCTGGCGTCAGCCAGCCGCCGGCCGCCAAGCCCCCTGCGCGGATCCGGCTCTGCCGGTCCGCCGCAGGGCGGCCCCCCCGGGGGGTAGCGAGCGCCAGCGAGCTTGGGGGCTCAAAACCTGTACTCGGCCGACAGCACGAAGGCCCGGCCGCGCGGGTCGGCCACGCGGGGTTCCCAGCTGCTGCCGCTGCCGAAGTTGCTGTCGTAGGTGATGGCGAAAGGCGGGTCCTTGTCGAGCAGGTTCTTGATCACGCCAGTGACCGTCAGGCCCTTGATGCCCGTCCAGCTCAGGCCCAGGTCATAGGTGGTGTGGGCGTCGACCTTCGGCTTCCAGTCGGGCGGCGAGACGCGGCCCGAGCTCACGCCCGGCAGCACCTGGTCGCTGTAGCCCGCGCGGTAGAGCTGGCTGAAGGTGGCGCTCCAGTCGCCACGGCGGTAGTTGATGGCGGCGTTGTGCTTCCAGCGCAGGCCCAGGTCACCGGCAAAGCTGAACTGGCCGATCTCGCTGGGGCCGTAGGGCACCGTGGGCAGCACGCGCGAGCGCTTCTTCAGCAGGTAGGTGCCTTCCAGGCCCGCCGTCCAGCGCGCGCCCATGGCGTTGAAGCTGCTCTTGAGGTTGACCTCGACGCCGGAGGTCTCGGTCTCGCCGGCGTTGACCCAGCGCTGGTCGATCCGCTCCAGCGTGCCGTCGGCCGCGTAGCTGAAGCGGTCGCGCAGCAGGCTGAAGTTGTCCACCAGCTGCGTCAGGCTCAGGATCTGGATCGTGCCCTCGCGCTTGATGCTCCACCAGTCGAGGCCGACGCTGAACAGCGGCGTCGGCTCGAACACGAAGCCCACCGACGACATCTTGGCGTCCTCGGGGCCGAGGTCGGACTTGCCGCCGTTCACGATGAGCGGGCGGATCGACTCGCAGCCCGGGCGCGTGGCGTCGACGCGGCCGGTGGGGCAGCGCTGCGGGTCCACCAGCGTAGCGCCCGTGAAGGTGGCCTCCGAGGCGCCGTTGAACAGCTGGTTGAAGGTCGGCACCCGGAAGCCCGTGCTGTAGGAGCCCCGCACCAGGAACTTGTCGTTGGGCTTCCACAGGCCCGACACCTTGGGGTTGGTGGTGGTGCCGAAGCCGCTGTAGTCGTCCTGGCGCGCGGCCACGGTGAACTCCAGGCCCTTCAGCACCGGCAGCAGCAGCTCGCCGTAGAAGGCCGTGACGTCGCGCTTGGCGCCCGTCAGCACGTTGGTCTGGTCGAAGGGCGCGGCCACGACGATGCGTTGCAGGACAGGGTCGCGCTCGTCGCCGTTGAACTTGTACTTCTCGGTGCGCACGTCGGCGCCGAGCGCGGCCATCGCGCTGCCGCCGGGCAGCTTGAACACCGGGCCCGACACCGAGACGTCGGTCTGCTGCACCGTGTACTTGCCGCCGTACAGCACCACGCCGCGGGCCGAGGCCTCCTGCAGCGCGGCCAGGCCGTCGGCGCTCTGCGTCTGGCCGGGCAGCAGGAACACGTTGATGCGGCCGCTGTTGAGCGCCGGCACGATGCCGGGCGCGCCGTCGGAGGCGCCGGTGCCGGTGGTGCCGCGGAAGTAGTAGCCGCCGCCCAGCGTGCTCTTGGCGTCGGAGGTGGCCTGCAGCACGCCGGCCTTGTAGTCCCAGCCGCCGAAGAACGGGCCCTCGGCGCTGAGCGACCAGCGCATGGTGTCGGCGTCGGTGGTGATCTCGCGCGGGCCGCACTCGATGCAGCGCCAGCGGTAGGCCAGCGACTGCCCGCGCTGCGACTCGAGGATCTGGCCCGGGAAGGCCGCCAGCAGCCGGTCGAACACCGCGTCGTAGGCCACCTGCGAGGTTGCATTGCGCGGGAAGCGCAGCTGCTGCGTGGTGGTGTTGGGCGTCATCTGCAGGTCCGAGAAGCGCTTGGCCGACTCGGTCTGCGAGCCGGTGAGCTCCAGCGCCACGACGTGGTCGCCCAGCTTGCCCGTGGCGCGCGCCACCAGCGTGGTGCTCTTCAGCGGCTGCTGCAGCACCGCGGCGCGGCCGGTGTCCCAGGCGCAGGCCAGCGCGGCACTGGGCACGTCCCACAGCCGGTCGTCGTACGGCGCCTGGCCGCTGATGGAGCCGCAGCCCGGGCCGCCGGGCAGGTCGAGCACGTTCAGGCCGCCCGAGGCGCGCACCGTGGTGCTGCCGGGGATCAGCGGCGTGGACGCGGCCGTGGGGAACAGCGTGCCGGCCAGCGGGAAGATGGTCGCGTGCGGCGTGCCGCGCGTGTCCACGCTCAGGCCGCGGTTGGGCTGGAAGGTGTTGACGAAGTCGCGCTCGTCGCCGCGCAGCGCCTTGTGGTCGCGCACGGCCAGCGAGGCCATCACGTTGAAGCGGTCCTTGTCGAGGTCGCCGAAGCCGCCCGTCACCGAGCCGCTGAAGATGTTGCCGCCGCCGGCCTGCGTGACGTCGGCGCTGGCGCGCACCAGACCGCCGCGGAAGTCGGTGCGCAGGATGAAGTTGATGACGCCGCCGATGGCGTCGGTGCCGTATATGGCGCTGGCGCCGTCCTTCAGGATCTCGATGCGCTCGATGGCGGCCATCGGGATCTGGTTGAGGTCGACGACGCCGCCGTTGAGGCCGTGCGCCGCGATGCGGCGGCCGTTGAGCAGGATCAGCGTGGCGTTGCTGCCCTGGCCGCGCAGGTTGGCGCTGGTGGCGCCGTTGTTGCCGCGCTGCGCGCCGCCCACGACGTCGGCGTTGGAGGCCAGGTTGTCCAGGCCGTTGCCGTTGGTGCTGAGGTTCAGGATCACCTGCTCGGCGCTGGTGATGCCCTGGCGGTCGAGGTCGGCGCGCGAGATCACGGTGATCGGCAGCGCGCCCTCGGTGGCGATGCGCTTGATGCTGGAGCCGGTGATGGTGATGCGCTCGGGCGCGGGCGGCGTCTGCGCGAACGCGGCACCGGCCAGGCCGGCCAGGGCCAGGCCGGCGGCCAGGGTGGTGAGCTTGAAGGCCATGGAAGGGGCTCCTCGTTGGGGTTCGGTGGCGTTGTCGGTGGCGACGGCGCGAAGCCGCCCGGCGGGCGGCGCGGCCGTGCAAGGGATTTCCTGCAGTGTCGGCTCTGCCGCGACGTGTCGCCCATCGGGAATAACCTGCGCCTTTGCGTCCAGGCGACATCAACTTGCGCAGGCCGCGCGTGCAGCGCCGCGTGGGAACATCGCGGCATGTCACCGACGCCCTGGCGCTGGATCCCCACGCTCTACCTCGGCCAGGGCCTGCCCTACGTGGCCGTGATGACGCTGGCCGTGGTGATGTACAAGAACCTCGGCGTGTCCAATGCGCAGATCGCCCTGGTGACGAGCTGGCTGTACCTGCCCTGGGTGATCAAGCCGCTGTGGAGCCCGCTGGTCGACCTGCTGGGTCGCAAGCGCCACTGGATCGTGGGGCTTCAGCTAGGGGTGGGCGCGGCCTTCGCCGGCGTGGCGCTGGCGGTGCCGGTGCCGGACTTCCTGCAGTGGACGCTGGTGATGTTCTGGCTGCTGGCCTTCGCCAGCGCCACGCACGACATCGCGGCCGACGGCTTCTACATCCTGGCGCTGGACCGCCGCCGCCAGGCCGCCTTCGTGGGCGTGCGCAGCACCTTCTACCGGCTGTCGATGCTGGGCGGCCAGGGCGGGCTGGTGTGGCTGGCCGGCTGGTGGGCCCAGCACCACGGCGGCCCGGTGGCCGGCTGGCAGGCGGTGTTCGTGCTGCTGGCCGGGCTGTTCGTGGCCTTCGCGGCCTGGCACGCCTGGGCGCTGCCGCGGCCGGCCGAGGACGGCCCGGCGCCGCGCACGGGCGAGTTCTGGCGCGGCTTCGTGGCGGTGTTCCGCAGCTTCTTCGCGCGCCAGGACATCGTGCGCGTGCTCGTCTTCCTGCTGGTGTACCGGCTGGGCGAGGCGCAGCTGCTCAAGCTGGTGGCGCCGTTCCTGCTGGACGCGCGCGCCGACGGCGGCCTGGGCTTCACCACACAGGACGTGGGGCTGGCCTACGGCACCGTGGGCGTGGCCGCGCTCACGCTGGGCGGGCTGCTGGGCGGCTGGGCCATCTCGCGCGCCGGCCTGGGCCGGCTGCTGCCGGTGCTGCTGCTGGCGATGAACCTGCCGAACCTGCTGTACGTGTGGCTGGCCTGGGCCCAGCCCGAGGGCCTGGCCGTGGTGGCCGCGGCGCTGGCGGTGGAGCAGTTCGGCTACGGCTTCGGCTTCACGGCCTACATGGTGTTCATGCTGTGGGTGGCCGGCGGGCCCGACGGCGGCAACCCGCACAAGACGGCGCACTACGCGTTGTGCACCGGCTTCATGGCGCTGGGCATGATGCTGCCGGGCATGGCCGCCGGCTGGCTGCAGGAGCAGCTGGGCTACACGGCCTTCTTCGCGTGGTGCTGCGTGGCCACGTTGCCGGGCTTCGTGGCCGCGGCCAGGGCGCGCATCCCGCGCAACTTCGGCAAGGAAGAGGGACCAACCCCGTAGCGCCCGCGGCGCGCCCCCTCGAGGGGGCGCCGCCAGCGGCCCGGCAAAGCCGGTTCCGCGGCGGTCGCTCGGGGGTGCCCGGGCGGGAGCCGCTTCAGCGCTTGCCCAGCAGCCCGCCGAGCAGGCCGCCGAGGTTGGGCCCGCCGGCCCCGGCGCCCCCGGCGCTGCCGAGCAGGCCGCCCAGCACCGCACCCAGGTCAGCGCCGCCAGTGGGCAGCTGGCCGCCCGGGGTCAGGCCGTCCACCACCTGGGGCAGCAGCTGCGACAGCGGGCCCAGCAGGTCCTGGCCGCCGGCACCGAGCTGGCTCAGCGTGTCCGGGCCCAGGGCCTGGCCAAGCTGCTCGGGCGAGATCGGCAGGTTGGGGCCGGTGGAGATCCAGCTCTGCACCACGTCGCCCAGGCCGCCCTGCTGGAACTTGGACACCAGACCCTCGAGGCCGCCGTTGTCCTGCACCAGCTTCATCACCAGCTGCATCAGGTCGCCCTGTCCACCGCCACCGCCGGCACCCCCGATCGCACCGGCCACCGCATCGAGCAATCCCATGTCGTCCTCCTTTCCAGGGGCCGCGCGACAGGGCGGCCCGCCGGCGCATTGTGGGACGGCGCAGCCGCCACCGACGCCCGGCCAACCCCTAGCCTGGATCTTTCGCGAGTGACGTACTGGATGATTCCGGCAAGGGCCTGAGGCACGGATCGTGGCCCTGAGTGGCGCGGCGGGGGCCATTCGGCACGGTTGAGTGCTGGATGCGCGGCCGGCGGGCGTGTTTACCCC
>CAIKLM010000125.1 GCA_903828235.1 uncultured beta proteobacterium
CAAGGAGATGGTGATGCCGGGCGACAACGTGGCCATCACGGTCAAGCTGATCGCGCCGATCGCCATGGAAGAGGGCCTGCGCTTCGCGATTCGCGAGGGTGGCCGCACCGTCGGCTCGGGCGTCGTGGCCAAGATCATCGAATGACATGTGAGCCCCCGGCCGGGCGTGCCCGGCCGACCCCCAAGGGGTAGGTCTCATCCATCCAAGACTGAGGAACTCACATGTCCAAGCAGAAGATCCGCATCCGCCTGAAGGCCTTCGACTACAAGCTCATCGACCAGAGCGCGCTGGAGATCGTCGATACCGCCAAGCGCACCGGCGCCATCGTCCGGGGCCCCGTGCCGCTGCCGACGCGCATGCAGCGCTTCGACATCCTGCGCTCGCCGCACGTCAACAAGAGCAGCCGCGACCAGTTCGAGATTCGCACGCACCAGCGCCTGATGGACATCGTCGACCCCACCGACAAGACGGTCGACGCGCTGATGAAGCTCGACCTGCCCGCCGGCGTGGACGTCGAGATCAAGCTGCAGTGATGCAGCCGCCCGCGAGGGCGGCGTTGCGGCTTGTCCCGCAATTGCTATACTCGCGGGCTTTTCTGCCGTCGGCTCCGGCCGGCGGACAGCTTATCCGCCCCGACCAATCGATGTCGGGATCGTGAACAAGGCGCTCGCCGCAAGGGCTGGCGCTGGAGAAACGCATGAGCATGAGCGAACAGCTCGGCTTGCTGGGCCGCAAGGTGGGCATGATGCGCATCTTCACGGACGATGGCGACGCCATCCCCGTGACGGTGCTCGACGTGTCCAACAACCGCGTCACGCAGGTCAAGACCGCCGCCACCGACGGCTACGACGCGCTTCAGGTCACGTTCGGCAGCCGCAAGGCCAGCCGCGTGAGCAAGCCCGAGGCCGGACACCTGGCCAAGGCCGGCGTCGAAGCCGGCACGGTGCTGAAGGAATTCCGCGTCACCGCCGAGATCGCCGGGCAGCACAAGCCGGGCGCCGTGGTGCCGGTCACCATCTTCGCCGCCGGCCAGAAGGTCGACGTGCAGGGCACCTCGCTGGGCAAGGGCTTCGCGGGCACCATCAAGCGCCACAACTTCAGCTCGCAGCGCGCGTCGCACGGCAACAGCCGCTCGCACAACGTGCCGGGCTCGATCTCGATGGCCCAGGACCCGGGCCGCGTGTTCCCGGGCAAGAAGATGACCGGCCACATGGGCGACGAGACCGTCACCACCCAGAACCTCGACGTCGTGCGCGTCGACGAGGTGCGCTCGCTGCTGCTGGTGCGCGGGGCGGTCCCGGGCCACAAGAACGGCCACGTGGTCGTGCGCCCGGCCGTCAAGGTCCGCGCCAAGAAGGGGGCCTGACCATGCAACTCGAACTCCTGAACGACCAGGGCCAGGCCACCGCCAAGGTCGACGCTCCGGACACCGTGTTCGCGCGCGACTACAACGAAGCGCTCGTCCACCAGGTCGTCGTCGCTTTCCAGGCCAACGCACGGCAGGGCACGCGCGCCCAGCTCGACCGTGGCGAGGTCAAGCACAGCACCAAGAAGCCGTTCCGCCAGAAGGGCACCGGCCGCGCCCGCGCCGGCATGACCAGCTCGCCGCTGTGGCGTGGCGGCGGCCGCATCTTCCCGAACCGGCCCGACGAGAACTTCTCGCAGAAGGTCAACAAGAAGATGTACCGCGCCGGCATGGCCAGCATCCTGTCGCAGCTTGCGCGCGACGGCCGCCTGGCGGTGGTCGACGGCCTCAGCGTCGAGGCCCCCAAGACCAAACTGCTGGCTGCGAAGTTCAAGGCCATGGGCCTGGGCACGGACAACAAGAACTCGGTGCTGGTGATCGCCGACCAGATCGACGACAACGTCGCGCTGGCCAGCCGCAACCTCGCCAACGTGCTCGTCGTCGAGCCGCGCTACGCCGATCCGCTGAGCCTCGTCTTCTACAAGAAGGTGCTGGTGACCAAGGGCGCGATCGAACAGCTCAAGGAGATGTTCGCATGAGCCGCATCAACCCGACCCCTGCCGAACTCAAGTTCGACGAAGGGCGCCTGGCCCAGGTGCTGGTCGCGCCGATCATCTCCGAGAAGGCCACGCGCATCGGCGAGAAGCAGAACCAGGTGATGTTCAAGGTGCTGCGCGACGCCACCAAGCCCGAGATCAAGGCCGCGGTGGAGCTGATGTTCAAGGTCGAGGTGGCCTCGGTCAGCACGGCCGTCCAGAAGGGCAAGGTCAAGCGCTTCGGCCGCACCATCGGCCGCCGCGACCACGTCAAGAAGGCGTTCGTCGCGCTGAAGCCGGGCCAGGAGCTCAACTTCTCCGGGGAGGCCGCGTAATGGCCATCGTCAAAGTCAAGCCCACGTCGCCCGGCCGCCGTGCCGTGACGAAGGTGGTGCACAAGCACCTGCACAAGGGCGAGCCCGAGGCCTCGTTGCTCGAGCCGCAGAAGCAGAAGTCCGGCCGCAACAACAACGGCCACATCACGATGCGGCACAAGGGTGGCGGCCACAAGCACCACTACCGCGTCGTCGACTTCGTGCGCAACAAGGACGGCATCCCGGCGAAGGTCGAGCGCATCGAGTACGACCCCAACCGCACCGCCCACATCGCGCTGCTTTGCTACGCCGACGGCGAGCGCCGCTACGTCATCGCCCCGCGCGGTGTCGAAGCGGGTGCCACGCTGCTCAGCGGCGCCGAGGCCCCCATCAAGGCCGGCAACACGCTGCCGATCCGCAACATCCCGGTGGGTTCCACGATCCACTGCGTCGAGATGCTGCCCGGCAAGGGCGCGCAGATCGCCCGCTCGGCCGGCACCAGCGTCACGCTGATGGCGCGCGAGGGCGTCTACGCCCAGGTTCGGCTGCGCTCGGGCGAGGTTCGCAAGATCCACATCGACTGCCGCGCCACCATCGGCGAGGTCAGCAACGAGGAGCACAGCCTGCGCCAGTACGGCAAGGCCGGTGCCATCCGCTGGAAGGGCATCCGCCCGACCGTCCGCGGCGTCGCGATGAACCCGATCGATCACCCGCACGGCGGCGGCGAAGGCCGCACCGGCGAGGCGCAGCCCCAAGTGTCGCCGTGGAACACGCTCACGAAGGGCTACCGCACGCGCAACAACAAGCGCACGCAGACGATGATCGTCTCGCGCCGCAAGAAGTGAGGTCGTAAGCCATGACCCGTTCGCTCAAGAAGGGTCCCTTCGTGGACCACCACCTGATGGCCAAGGTCGAGAAGGCCGCCGCCATCAAGGACAAGAAGCCGATCAAGACCTGGTCGCGCCGCAGCACCATCCTGCCCGAGTTCATCGGCCTGACGGTGGCCGTGCACAACGGCAAGCAGCACGTGCCCGTGTACGTGACCGACCAGATGGTCGGCCACAAGCTCGGCGAATTCGCACTCACCCGCTTGTTCAAGGGCCACCCCGCGGACAAGAAGGCCAAGAAGTAAGGAGCCGACACCATGGCAACCGAAACCAAGGCCATCGTGCGTGGCGTGCGCCTGTCGGCCGACAAGGGCCGGCTGGTGGCCGACATGATCCGCGGCAAGAAGGTCGACCAGGCGCTGAACATCCTGTCGTTCACGCAGAAGAAGGCCGCCGGCATCATCAAGAAGGCGGTCGATTCCGCCGTGGCCAACGCCGAGCACAACGACGGTGCCGACATCGACGAGCTGCGCATCAAGAGCATCTACGTCGAGCAGGGCGCCGTGCTGAAGCGCTTCTCGGCCCGCGCCAAGGGCCGCGGCGCGCGCATCAGCAAGGGCACCTGCCACATCTACGTGACCGTGGGGAACTGACAGCATGGGACAGAAGATCCACCCGACCGGGTTCCGCCTCGCCGTCACGCGCGCCTGGCAGAGCCGCTGGTTCGCCAGCAAGGGCAACTTCGCCACGATGCTGGCCGAAGACCTGAAGGTCCGCGACTACCTCAAGACCAAGCTCAAGAGCGCGGCCGTCTCGCGCATCCTCATCGAGCGCCCGGCCAAGAACGCGCGCATCACCATCTTCTCGGCGCGCCCGGGCGTGGTGATCGGCAAGAAGGGCGAGGACATCGAGAACCTGAAGGCCGAGCTCGCCAAGCGACTGGGCGTGCCGGTGGCGGTGAACATCGAGGAGATCCGCAAGCCGGAGGTCGATGCGCAGCTGATCGCCGACAGCATCACGCAGCAGCTTGAGAAGCGCATCATGTTCCGCCGCGCCATGAAGCGCGCGATGCAGAACGCCATGCGCCTGGGCGCGCAGGGCATCAAGATCATGTCCTCGGGCCGCCTCAACGGCATCGAGATCGCGCGCTGCGAGTGGTACCGCGAAGGCCGCGTGCCGCTGCACACGCTGCGTGCCGACATCGACTACGGCTTCTCCGAAGCCAAGACGACCTACGGCGTGATCGGCGTGAAGGTGTGGGTCTACCGCGGTGACCGCCTGGCCAACGGCGAGGCCCCGCAGCTGCCCAAGACCGACGCCGACAACGAGCGCCGCGACCGTCGCGGCCCGCGCCCCGACGGCCGCCCCGGCGCCGGCCGTGGCCGCCCGGGTGCCGACCGCGCCCCGCGCCCCGAGGGTGCCCCGGCCGCCGCTGCGCCCGCCGGCGACGCCCCGAAGACCCCTGCCGTGAAGCGCGTCCGCAAGGCCGCTCCGGCCGGCGGCACCACCCAAGGAGACTGACGATGCTGCAACCCGCACGTCGCAAGTTCCGCAAGGAACACAAGGGCCGCAACACCGGCATCGCCACGCGTGGCGCGGCCGTGTCGTTCGGCGAGTTCGGCCTGAAGGCCACCGAGCGCGGTCGCATCACGGCGCGCCAGATCGAGGCCGCCCGCCGCGCCATCAGCCGCCACATCAAGCGCGGCGGCCGCATCTTCATCCGCATCTTCCCGGACAAGCCGATCTCGCAGAAGCCGGCCGAGGTGCGCATGGGCAACGGCAAGGGCAACCCCGAGTACTACGTCGCCGAGATCCAGCCGGGCAAGGTCCTGTACGAGATCAACGGCGTTCCCGAGCAGCTTGCTCGCGAGGCTTTCCAGCTCGCCAGCGCCAAGCTGCCCCTGCGCACCACGTTCGTGGCGCGCCAGGTGGGCACCTGAAGGAGCCGCCACCATGAAGGCATCTGAACTGCGCGCCAAGGACATCGCGGCGCTCGAGAAGGAAGTCACCGAGCTGCTCAAGGCCCACTTTGGCCTGCGCATGCAGAAGGCGACGCAACAGCTCACCAACCACGCCCAGCTCGGCAACGTGAAGCGCGACGTCGCGCGGGTGAAGACCATCATCGCCGAGAAGAAGCGCGCCGCCGCCAAGGGCGCCGCGACGGAGGCCGCCAAGTGAGCGAGACCCAGACCCAAGCCAAGAACCGCCGCACCCTGATCGGCCGTGTCGTCAGCGACAAGCGCGCCAAGACGGTGACGGTGCTGGTCGAGCGCCGCACCGCGCACGAGCTGTACGGCAAGATCGTGGGCCACAGCAGCAAGTACCACGCCCACGACGAGAAGGGCGAGTACAAGCTCGGCGACGTGGTCGAGATCTCCGAGGGCCGGCCGATCAGCAAGACCAAGTCGTGGACCGTCACGCGCCTGGTCGAGAAGGCCAAGCTCGTCTGAGGCGACTTCGGGGCTGCGATAACCCCGCGGCCCACCCCCCGAACCGGAACGCGGACACTCGCGGCTCCGGTTTTTTCTTGCCCGCCCGTCGCGCCGGCGCCCGGGCACCCCACCAGGAGAACCCCATGTTGAAGGTCGGAGACAAGCTGCCCGCAGGCAGCCTGCAGGAATTCATCGAGGTCGAGGGCAACGGCTGCACGCTGGGCCCCAACACCTTCGACATCGCGCAGAGCACGGCGGGCAAGACCATCGCCATCTTCGCGCTGCCCGGCGCCTTCACGCCCACGTGCTCGGCCAAGCACGTGCCGGGTTACGTAGAGCACGCCGAGGCCTTCAAGGCGGCGGGCGTCGACGAGATCTGGTGCGTCTCGGTGAACGACGCCTTCGTGATGGGGGCCTGGGGCCGCGACCAGAGGACCGCCAGCAAGGTGCGCATGATGGCCGACGGCTCGGCCGCCTTCGCCGCCGCCACCGGGCTGACGCTGGATCTCACGGCCCGCGGCATGGGCCCGCGCATCCAGCGCTCCTCGATGCTGGTGGTGGACGGCGTGGTGCGCACGCTCAACGTCGAGGCCCCGGGCAAGTTCGAGGTCAGCGACGCCGCGACGCTGCTGGCGCAGGCCCAGGCCCTGAAGGCCTGAAGGCGCGACGGCCCAGGCCGGACGCTTGACGCGGCCGGCGCGGCTGTGTGATACTGCAAGGCTTCGCCGGAACTGGCGCCTTCGGGCGCCGTCGTTTCGGCCTCAAACCCAAACACGGGCCCGAGACTGGGCATGCCACCCGCATCAGCGGCCGGCGCGCACAAGTCGGGATACGACATGATCCAAATGCAATCGCGGCTCGACGTGGCCGACAACACGGGCGCGAAGTCCGTCATGTGCATCAAGGTGCTCGGCGGCTCGAAGCGGCGCTACGCCGGTATCGGCGACGTCATCAAGGTCAGCATCAAGGAAGCCGCGCCGCGTGGCCGCGTCAAGAAGGGCGAGGTCTACAGCGCCGTCGTCGTGCGCACCGCCAAGGGCGTTCGCCGCCAGGACGGCTCGCTGATCAAGTTCGACGGCAACGCCGCCGTGCTGCTCAACGCCAAGCTCGAACCCATCGGCACCCGCATCTTCGGCCCGGTCACGCGCGAGCTGCGCTCCGAGCGCTTCATGAAGATCGTGTCGCTGGCCCCCGAAGTTCTTTGAAGGTGCTTTGACATGAACAAGCTCAAGAAGGGCGACCAGGTCATCGTGATCGCGGGTCGCGACAAGGGCAAGCGCGGCACCGTGTCGCGCCGCGTCGACGACGACCACATCGTGGTCGACGGTGTCAACGTCGTGAAGAAGCACACCAAGCCGAACCCGCTGAAGGGCACCACCGGCGGCGTGATCGACAAGACCATGCCCATCCACCAGAGCAACGTGGCCATCTTCAATGCCGCCACCGGCAAGGCGGACCGCGTGGGCATCAAGAGCCGCCCCGGCAAGGACGGCAAGCCCGCGAACTACCGCGTCTACAAGTCCAGCGGCGAAGAGATCAAGGCGTAATCATGGCGAAGACCCAAGCAGTCCCTGCCGGGAAGGCCGACGCGGTGAAGAGCGCGCGGCTGCAGACGATCTACCGCGAGAAGATCGTCCCCGAGCTGATGAAGAAGTTCGGCTACACCTCGGTGATGCAGGTCCCGCGCCTGGAGAAGATCACGCTGAACATGGGCGTGTCCGAGGCCGTGAGCGACAAGAAGGTGATGGACAACGCCGTTGGCGACCTCACCAAGATCGCCGGCCAGAGGCCCGTGGTCACCAAGAGCAAGAAGGCGATCGCCGGCTTCAAGATTCGCGACGGTGTGCCCATCGGCTGCATGGTCACGCTGCGCGGGATCCGCATGTACGAGTTCCTGGACCGTTTCGTCACGGTGGCGCTGCCCCGCGTGCGCGACTTCCGCGGCATCAGCGGGCGCAGCTTCGACGGCCGCGGCAACTACAACATCGGCGTCAAGGAACAGATCATCTTCCCGGAAATCGAGTACGAGAAGATCGACGCGATCCGTGGCATGAACATCAGCATCACGACCAGCGCCAAGACCGACGACGAGTGCAAGGCGCTGCTCGCGGCGTTCAAGTTCCCGTTCAAGAACTGAAGGCGACCGAGGAAGACACCATGGCCAAACTGTCCATCAAGCAGCGCGAAGAAAAGCGCGAGAAGCTGGTCGCCAAGTACGCGAAGAAGTACGCCGAGCTCAAGGGCATCGCGAACGACGCCACCAAGAGCGACGAGGAGCGCTACGCCGCCCGCCTGGAGTTGCAGAAGCTGCCGCGCAACGCCAATCCGACCCGCCTGCGCAACCGCTGCGAGCTGACCGGTCGGGGCCGCGGCACCTTCCGCATGTTCGGCCTGGCGCGCAACAAGATCCGCGAACTCGCGTTCAAGGGCGACATCCCCGGCATGGTCAAGGCCAGCTGGTAAGCGCAGCGCAGAGCAGGAGCAATTTTCATGAGCATGAGTGATCCCATCGCCGACATGCTGACCCGCATCCGCAACGCGCAGAGCGTGGCGAAGGCGGCCGTCACGATGCCGTCGTCGAAGCTGAAGGTCGCGATCGCGCAGGTTCTCAAGGACGAGGGCTACATCGACGGCTTCGCAGTCAAGAGCGACGGCGGCAAGTCCGAGCTCGAGGTGGCGCTGAAGTACTACGCCGGCCGCCCGGTCATCGAGCGCATCGAGCGTGTCAGCCGCCCGGGTCTGCGCGTCTACAAGGGCCGCGACGCCATCCCGCAGGTCATGAACGGCCTGGGTGTCGCCATCGTCACCACGCCGCGTGGCGTGATGACCGACCGCAAGGCTCGCGCCACCGGTGTCGGCGGCGAAGTCCTGTGCTACGTCGCGTAAGGGGAGCCGAAGAATGTCCCGCGTAGGAAAGATGCCGATCGCCGTGCCGCAGGGCGTGGACGTCGCGATCTCGGCCGAGACGATCACCGTCAAGGGCAAGGAAGGCACGCTGGTGCGTCCGCTGAACCCGCTCGTGACGATCAAGAGCGAGGGCGGCAAGCTGATGTTCGCGCCCGCCAATGACAGTGCTGCCGCCGATGCTATGAGCGGCACGATGCGCGCGCTGGTCAACAACATGGTCAACGGCGTGGGCGCCGGCTTCTCGAAGAAGCTGACGCTCGTGGGCGTGGGCTTCCGCGCCCAGGCTGCCGGCACCAAGCTGAACCTGCAGATCGGCTTCTCGCACCCGGTCGTCAAGGACATGCCCGCCGGCGTGAAGGTGGCCTGCCCGACGCAGACCGAGATCGTGATCAGCGGTGCCGACCGCCAGGCCGTGGGCCAGGTGGCGGCTGAAGTCCGCGCCTTCCGTCCGCCCGAGCCCTACAAGGGCAAGGGCATCCGCTACGCCGACGAGCGCGTGGTGCTGAAAGAGACGAAGAAGAAGTAAGGAGCACCGCCATGAGCCTGACCAAGAAAGAACAACGCCTCCGCCGTGCGTGCCAGACCCGGCTGCGCATCCTGGGCCAGGGTGTGGCACGCCTCGCGGTGCACCGCTCGAACCTGCACATCTACGCCAGCGTGTTTTCGGGCGACGGCACGCAGGTGCTGGCCAGCGCCAGCACGGCCGAGAAGGAAGTGCGCGATCAACTCGCCGGCAACGGTGGCAACGTCGCCGCGGCCACGCTGGTGGGCAAGCGTATCGCCGAGAAGGCCAAGGCCGCCGGCATCGACAAGGTCGCGTTCGACCGCTCGGGCTTCCAGTACCACGGCCGCGTGAAGGCGCTGGCCGAGGCGGCGCGCGAAGCCGGCCTGCAGTTCTGACGAGCGCCCGAGCAGAGGAATATCCAAGATGGCTAAGTTCACCCCCCGCGCCCAGGCCGAAGGCAACGACGACGGGCTCAAGGAAAAGATGATCGCGGTCAACCGCGTGACCAAGGTCGTGAAGGGCGGTCGCACGCTCAGCTTTGCGGCCCTCACGGTGGTGGGCGACGGCGACGGCCGCATCGGCATGGGCAAGGGCAAGGCCAAGGAAGTGCCGGTGTCCGTGCAGAAGGCGATGGAGTCGGCCCGCCGCAACATGATCAAGGTCGCGCTGAAGAACGGCACGATCCACCACAAGGTCGAAGGCGAGCACGGCGCGGCCCGCGTGCTGATGGCACCGGCCAAGCCTGGCGACGGCATCATCGCCGGCGGCCCGATGCGCGCCGTCTTCGAGGTGATGGGCGTGACCGACATCGTGGCCAAGAGCCACGGCTCGACCAACCCGTACAACATGGTCCGCGCCACGCTCGACGCGCTCAAGCGCCTGTCGACGCCGGGCGAGATCGCCGCCAAGCGCGGCAAGACGGTCGAAGAGCTCTTCAGCTGAGCCGGCCGCGGAGAACCGACATGACGACTTCCACCGAGAAGAAGACGCTCACCGTGAAGCTGGTGCGCAGCGTCGCCGGCACGCGCGAGAGCCACCGCGCCACCGTGCGCGGCCTGGGCCTGCGCAAGCTCAACAGCACCAAGGTGCTCGAGGACACGCCGGCCGTGCGCGGCATGATCAACAAGGTCGACTACCTGGTGCAGGTGCTCTGATGGAACTCAACGGCATCAAGCCCGCAGAGGGCAGCAAGAAGGCGCGTCGCCGTGTCGGTCGCGGCATCGGCTCGGGCCTGGGAAAGACCGCGGGCCGTGGCCACAAGGGCCAGAAGAGCCGCGCCGGTGGCTACCACAAGGTGGGCTTCGAGGGCGGCCAGATGCCGCTGCAGCGTCGCCTGCCCAAGCGCGGCTTCAAGAGCGCGCAGCTCAAATACAACAGCGAGGTCACCCTCGCCGACCTGCAGGCTCTCGAGGGCGATGAGATCGACCTGCTGACGCTGAAGACGGCCGGCCTGGTGGGCCAGCTCGTCAAGCACGTCAAGGTCGTCAAGTCGGGCGAGCTGTCGCGCAAGGTGGTGCTCAAGGGCATCGGCGCGACGGCGGGCGCCAAGGCGGCCATCGAGGCCGCCGGCGGCTCGGTCGCGGCCTGACGGCACGCAGTTTCGTCCACAGAAGGAACCCCGTACCCGTGGTCACCACCGCGAACCAGCTGGCCAAGAGCGGAAAGTTCGGCGATCTGCGTCGCCGCATCGTCTTCCTGCTGCTTGCACTGGTGGTCTACCGCATCGGTGGCCACATCCCGGTGCCGGGCATCGACCCGCAGGCCATGCAGCAGCTGTTTGCCGGCCAGAGCGGCGGCATCCTGAACATGTTCAACATGTTCAGCGGCGGCTCGCTGGCGCGATTCTCGGTGTTCGCGCTGGGCATCATGCCGTACATCAGCGCCAGCATCATCATGCAGCTGATGACCTACGTCGTGCCCACGCTGGAGGCCATCAAGAAGGAAGGCGAGGCCGGGCGGCGCAAGATCACCCAGTACACGCGCTACGGTACGCTGGTGCTGGCCATCTTCCAGGCGCTGGGCATCGCGCTGGCCCTGGAGGGCGCGGCCGGCACGGTGATGAACCCGGGCTTCGGCTTCCGCATGACGACCGTCGTCAGCCTGGTGGCCGGCACGATGTTCCTGATGTGGCTGGGCGAGCAGATCACCGAGCGCGGCGTCGGCAACGGCATCTCGATCCTGATCTTCGCCGGCATCATCGCCGGGCTACCCTCGGCCATGGCCGGGCTGTTCGAGCTGGTGCGCACGGGCGCAATGAGCATCATCGCCTGCCTGTTCATCATCGCGCTGGTGATCTTCGTCACCTACGCCGTGGTGTTCGTCGAGCGCGGGCAGCGCAAGATCTTGGTGAACTACGCCAAGCGCCAGGTGGGCAACAAGGTGTACGGCAGCCAGAGCTCGCACCTGCCCCTGAAGCTGAACATGAGCGGCGTGATCCCGCCGATCTTCGCCAGCTCCATCATCCTGCTGCCGGCCACGGTGGTGGGTTGGTTCGCCACCGGCGACGGCATGCGCTGGCTCAAGGACCTGGCGGCCATGCTGTCGCCGGGGCAGCCGATCTACGTGATGCTGTACGCCGCGATGATCGTGTTCTTCTGCTTCTTCTACACGGCGCTGGTCTTCAACAGCCGGGAGACCGCCGACAACCTGAAGAAGAGCGGCGCCTTCATCCCGGGCATCCGCCCGGGCGACCAGACCGCGAAGTACATCGACAAGATCCTGGGCCGCCTGACGCTGGCCGGTGCCGTCTACATCACCGCCGTCTGCCTGCTGCCCGAGTTCCTTGTGCTGAAGTACAACGTGCCGTTCTACTTCGGGGGCACCAGCCTGCTGATCATCGTCGTCGTCACGATGGATTTCTGGGCCCAGGTCCAGAGCTACGTGATGAGCCAGCAGTACGACTCGCTGCTCAAGAAGGCCAACTTCAAGCCCAGCTGAACATGGCCAAAGACGACGTCATCCAAATGCAGGGGGAGATCCTCGAGAACCTCCCCAACGCCACCTTCCGCGTGAAGCTAGAGAACGGCCACGTGGTGCTGGGGCACATCAGCGGCAAGATGCGCATGCACTACATCCGCATCCTGCCCGGTGACAAGGTCACCGTCGAGCTGACACCGTACGACCTGACCCGGGCACGCATCGTGTTCCGGGCCAAGTAAACCGAATCGCAAGATCGGGCCAAGGAGAAGAGCATGAAAGTCGCCGCTTCCGTCAAGAAGATGTGCCGCAACTGCAAGATCATCCGCCGCAAGGGTGTGGTGCGCGTGATCTGTACCGACCCGCGCCACAAGCAGCGCCAGGGTTGATCGAGAGGAACCGACATGGCACGCATCGCCGGCATCAACATCCCCCCGCACAAGCACACCGAGATCGGTCTGACGTCGATCTACGGCATTGGGCGCACGACGGCGCAGAAGATCTGCGACAACGTCGGCGTCCCGTACAGCAAGAAGATCAAGGACCTCACCGACTCGGACCTGGAGAAGATCCGCGACGAGATCGGCAAGATCACGATCGAAGGCGACCTGCGCCGCGAACTGTCGATCAGCATCAAGCGGCTGATGGACCTGGGCTGCTATCGCGGTTTCCGTCACCGTCGCGGCCTGCCGGTGCGCGGCCAGCGCACGCGCACCAACGCCCGCACCCGCAAGGGCCCGAAGAAGAGTGCCGCCGCGCTGAAGAAGTGATCCCAGCGATCCACTTCGCCGCAGCAACCGCACACTGAAAGAGTCGAGAACATGGCCAAGGCACCCGTCAACACCGCCGCGCGCCGCGTGAGCAAGAAGGTCCGCAAGAACGTCGCGGACGGCATCGCGCACGTGCACGCGTCGTTCAACAACACGATCATCACGATCACCGACCGCCAGGGCGGCGCGCTCGCCTGGGCCTCCAGCGGCGGCCAGGGTTTCAAGGGCTCGCGCAAGAGCACGCCCTTCGCCGCGCAGGTGGCCGCCGAGGTGGCGGGCCGTGCGGCACAGGAGCAGGGCATCAAGAACCTCGACGTGCGCATCAAGGGCCCCGGCCCCGGCCGCGAGAGCAGCGTGCGTGCGCTGGCCTCGCTGGGCATCCGCATCAACAGCATCAGCGACGTGACGCCGATCCCGCACAACGGCTGCCGCCCGCAGAAGCGTCGCAGGATCTAAGGCCATCCCGCAGCGCCTGCGGCGCCTCCCTCAAGGGGTGCCGCAAGCGGCCCGCCAAAGCCGGTTCCGCTGCCGCCGCTTCGCAGCGGGCCTACAATTAAGGGTTTCCCGCGCCGGTGAGCACTGTTGTGCGAACCGGCGGTTTCACTGAAGAGCGCCGCTCTTCGCATCACAAGCCCACCGTCGGCGCGTCTCGCCCCAGAGCAGGCCGTCGACTCGCGCGGGCCGCCCCGTTCCACGGGGCGTGCTGCCGCGTCAGACACGACAACGAAGGACACGCAAGTGGCACGTCTGCTCGGCCCCAAGGCCAAACTCTCACGCCGCGAAGGCACCGACCTGTTCCTGAAGAGCGCCCGCCGCGCCATCACGGACAAGGCCAAGTTCGACAGCAAGCCGGGCCAGCACGGCCGCACCAGCGGCACGCGCACGTCCGACTTCGGCATGCAGCTGCGCGAGAAGCAGAAGGTCAAGCGCATGTACGGCGTGCTCGAACGCCAGTTCCGCCGCTACTTCGCCGAGGCCGAGCGCCGCAAGGGCAACACCGGTGCCAACCTGCTGGCCCTGCTCGAGAGCCGCCTGGACAACGTGGTCTACCGCATGGGGTTCGGCAGCACGCGCGCCGAGGCCCGCCAGCTCGTCAGCCACAAGGCCCTGACGGTGAACGGCGAGGTGGTGAACATCCCGTCGTACTCGGTAAAGCCGGGCGACGTGATCGCGCTGCGCGAGAAGTCCAAGAACCAGCTGCGCGTCCAGGACGCCCTCAAGCTGGCCCAGGGCATCGGCCTGGCCGACTGGGTGGCGGTCGACGCCACCAAGATGGAAGGCACCTTCAAGAAGGTGCCCGATCGCGACCAGTACGGCCAGGAGATCAAGGAAGCGCTCATCGTCGAGCTGTACTCGCGCTGATCCCGACACCGGGGCCGTGCGCGGCGCCTGCCAGGGCGCCGCACGACGGCCCCGCCGTGCTTCGTGCGCCGGGCACGAAGCGGCGAACACCCCGCCCGGCGCGGTCCTACAGCCTTATCGGTGTAACGAGCCGAGGGTATTGACAGGAACACAGAGAGCTCATGCAAACCACCCTTCTGAAGCCCAAGGCCATCCAGGTCGAGCCGCTCGGCGGCCATCGCGCCAAGGCGACGCTCGAGCCCTTCGAGCGCGGCTACGGCCACACCCTCGGCAACGCACTGCGCCGCGTGCTGCTGTCGTCGATGGTGGGTTACGCGCCGACCGAGGTGACCATCGCCGGCGTGCTGCACGAGTACTCGGCGATCGACGGCGTGCAGGAAGACGTCGTGCACATCATGCTCAACCTCAAGGGCGTGGTCTTCCGGCTGCACAACCGCGACGAAGTGACGCTGGTGCTGCGCAAGGAAGGCGAGGGCGCGGTCACGGCCGGCGACATCCAGACGCCGCACGACGTCGAGATCATCAACCCCGAGCACTTGATCGCCCACCTCAGCCAGGGCGGCAAGCTCGACATGCAGATCAAGGTCGAGAAGGGCCGCGGCTACGTGCCGGGCAACCTGCGCCGCTACGGCGACGAGCCGACCAAGAGCATCGGCCGCATCGTGCTCGACGCCAGCTTCTCGCCCGTGCGGCGCGTGAGCTACGCGGTGGAGAACGCCCGCGTCGAGCAGCGCACCGACCTCGACAAGCTCGTGATGGAGATCGAGACCAACGGCGCCATCGCGCCCGAGGAAGCCATCCGCCAGAGTGCGCGCATCCTGGTCGAGCAGCTGGCCTTCTTCGCCCAGATCGACCCGGGCACGACCCTCGGCGACACCCTCGGCGGCGGCCTGGTGCGCGACGGCAAGGGCGGTGTCGGCACCCCTGTCGACCCGATCCTGCTGCGCCCGGTCGACGAGCTCGAGCTCACGGTGCGCTCGGCCAACTGCCTGAAGGCCGAGAACATCTACTACATCGGCGACCTGATCCAGCGCACCGAGACCGAGCTGCTGAAGACGCCGAACCTGGGCCGCAAGAGCCTCAACGAGATCAAGGAAGTCCTGGCCTCGCGCGGGCTCACGCTCGGCGCACGGCTGGAGAACTGGCCCCCCCAGGGCCTGGACAAGCGCTGAACCTCCGGTTCACAGACAGCACCGTGCACCCCGCAGTACCTGATCCGGCTGCGGGACAGACATAACGAAAGGAACGCACCATGCGCCACCGCAACGGCCCCCGCAAGCTCAACCGCACCACCTCGCACCGCTTGGCCATGCTCCGCAACATGGCCAACTCGCTGATCAAGCACGAGGCCATCAAGACCACGCTGCCCAAGGCGAAGGAACTGCGCGCCGTGGTCGAGCCGCTGATCACGCTGGGCAAGTCGCCCACGCTGGCCAACCGCCGGCTGGCCTTCGACCGCACGCGCGACCGCGACGTCGTGGCCAAGCTCTTCGGCGAGCTGGGCCCGCGCTACCAGGCGCGCCCGGGCGGCTACACGCGCATCCTGAAGATGGGTTTCCGCGTCGGCGACAACGCCCCGATGGCCTTCGTCGAGCTGGTGGACCGCCCCGAGCCGGTGGAGTCTGCTGGCACGGCCCCGGCCGCCGAGTGAGGGCCGGCGCCGCAGGCGCCACCCGCTCGCACCCGCACGCCGGAGCCTGGCCGCTCCGGCGTTTTCACGTCCGCGGCCCGTAAACTGACGGGCCGCTCCCACCGAAGCCCGCGGCACCGCCCTCGATGCTCACCTTCCAGCAGATCATCCTCAAGCTCCAGAGCTACTGGGACGCGCAAGGCTGCGCGCTGCTGCAGCCCTACGACATGGAAGTCGGCGCCGGCACCAGCCACACCGCGACCTTCCTGCGCGCCCTCGGCCCCGAGCCCTGGAAGGCGGCCTACGTGCAACCCAGCCGCCGCCCGAAAGACGGCCGCTATGGCGACAACCCCAACCGGCTGCAGCACTACTACCAGTACCAGGTGGTGCTGAAGCCGGCGCCGGCCGACATCCTTGAGCTCTACCTGGGCAGCCTGCAGGCGCTGGGCTTCGACCTCACCGTCAACGACGTGCGCTTCGTCGAGGACGACTGGGAGAACCCCACGCTCGGCGCCTGGGGCCTGGGTTGGGAGGTCTGGCTCAACGGCATGGAGGTGACGCAGTTCACCTACTTCCAGCAGGTGGGCGGCATCGACTGCAAGCCCATCACGGGCGAGATCACCTACGGCCTGGAGCGCCTGGCCATGTACCTGCAGGGCGTGGAAAACGTCTACGACCTGGTCTGGACCGAGTCGCCCGACGGCACGCCGCTGCTGTACCGCGACGTCTACCACCAGAACGAGGTCGAGCAGAGCACCTACAACTTCGAGCACTCCGACGTGGACTTCCTGCTCGGCGCCTTCGGCGCCCATGAGAAGCAGGCCCGGTACCTGATGCAGCAGCAGCTGGCGCTGCCGGCCTACGAGCAGGTGCTCAAGGCCGCGCACACCTTCAACCTGCTCGACGCGCGCGGCGCCATCAGCGTGACCGAGCGCGCCGCCTACATCGGCCGCATCCGCCACCTCGCGCGCAGCGTGGCGCAGAGCTACCTCGACAGCCGCGCGCGCCTGGGCTTCCCGATGGCGCCGCGGCCCTGGGCCGACGAGGTGCTGGCCCAGCTGGCGAAGAAGGCGGCCTGAGCATGAGCGGCACCGCGCGGAACCTGCTGGTCGAGCTCTTCGTCGAAGAGCTGCCGCCCAAGGCGCTGAAGAAGCTGGGCGAGGCCTTCGGCGCCGCGCTGCTGGCGGGCCTGAAGGCCGCCGGCCTGGCCGGCGAGCAATCGGCGCTCAACGTCTTCGCCAGCCCGCGCCGCCTGGGCGCGCGCATCAGCCACGTGCTGCCGGTGGCGCCCGAGCGCGCGCAGTCGGTCAAGCTCATGCCCGTGGCCGTGGGCCTGGCGGCCGACGGCTCGCCCACGCCGGCACTGCTGAAGAAGCTGGTCGCCCTGGGCGCCGACGCCGGCGCCGTGCCGGGGCTTCGACGGGCCCCCGACGGCAAGGCCGAGGCGCTGTTCCTCGACAGCACCGTGCCTGGGGCCACGCTGGCCGCCGGGCTGCAGGCCGCGCTCGACGAGGCCCTCGCGCGCCTGCCCATCCCGAAGGTGATGCAGTACCAGCTGGCCGACGGCTGGCAGACCGTGCACTTCGTGCGCCCGGCCCACGGCCTGGTGGCCCTGCACGGGGCCGACGTGGTGCCGGTGCGGGCGCTGGGCCTGGTGGCCGGCCGCCAGACGCGCGGCCACCGCATCGAGGCGGCCGTCGACCCCGTGGTGCTGCAGGACGCCGACCACTACGAACGCCAGCTTGCCGAGCAGGGCGCGGTGATCGCCGGCTTCGCGGAGCGCCGGGCCGAGCTGGTGCGGCAGCTGCAGCACGCCGCCGCGCTGCAAAACGCCCGCCCGGTGGACGACGACGCGCTGCTCGACGAGGTGACGGCGCTGGTGGAGCGCCCCAACGTGCTCGTCTGCGAGTTCCCGGCGCCGTTCCTCGCCGTGCCGCCGGAGTGCCTCATCCTCACGATGAAGGCCAACCAGAAGTACTTCCCGCTGCTCGACGACGCCGGCCGCCTGACCAACCGCTTCCTGGTGGTGAGCAACATCCGCCCCGCCGACCCGAGCCGCGTGGTCGAGGGCAACGAGCGGGTCGTCAAGCCCCGGCTCGCCGACGCCCGCTTCTTCTTCGACCAGGACCGCAAGCGCACGCTGGACAGCCGGGTGCCGCAGCTGGGCCGCGTGGTCTACCACGGCAAGCTCGGCAGCCAGGGCGAGCGCGTGGAGCGCGTGCGCGCCATCGCCGGCATCATCGGCCGGCAGCTCGGTGGCGATGAGCTGGCGGCGCTGGCCGACCGCGCCGCCAGGCTGGCCAAGGCCGACCTGCTGACCGACATGGTCGGCGAGTTCCCCGAGCTGCAGGGCATCATGGGCGGCTACTACGCGCGCCACGACGGCGAGCCCGAGGCCGTGGCCTGGGCCGTCGAAGACCACTACAAGCCCCGCTTCGCTGGCGACGTGCTGCCGCGCGGCCAGGCCGGCGTGGTGGTGGCGCTGGCCGACAAGCTCGAGACGCTGGCCGGCCTGTTCGGCATCGGCGAGCGCCCCACCGGCGACAAGGACCCGTTCGCCCTGCGCCGGCACGCGCTCGGCGTGATCCGGATGCTGATCGAGCGCGACCTCGCCGTCGATCTGCAAGATCTGATCGATGCCGCCTGCCGGCCGTTCGGCCCGGTGGCGGGCTGGGTGAATCCGAGCGCAGACATCGAGCGGTTCCTGAAGGACCGGCTGGTGGTGCTGCTGCGCGACCAGGGCTACACCGCCCAGGAGGTGGACGCGGTGGTGGAGCGGCTGCCCGCCTGCTGGGGCGAGATCCCGCGCCGCCTGGCCGCGGTGCGCGCCTTCGCGGCGCTGCCCGAGGCCGCCGCGCTGGCCGCGGCCAACAAGCGCGTCGGCAACATCCTGAAAAAGGCCGAGGGCGCGGTGCCGACGGTGGTGGACGCGGCCCTGCTGGGCGAGGCCGCCGAGCAGGCCCTGGCCGCCGCGCTGCAGCGCGTGGCGCCCGAGGCCGACGCCGCCTTCGAGCAGGGCGACCACACGCGCAGCCTGCAGCTGCTGGCGCAGCTCAAGACCCCGGTCGACGCGTTCTTCGACGCCGTGATGGTGAACGCCGACGACCCCGCGCTGCGCGCCAACCGCCTCGCGCTGCTGGGGGCGCTGCAGCGGGCCATGAACCGCGTGGCCGACCTGTCGCGCCTGGCCGCCTGAACGAGGCCCCGAGATGCCGGCGACGCACAGCCTCAAGCTCGTGATCCTCGGCCGCGACGGCATCCTCAACCAGTTCCGCGAGGGCCACGTCACCGCGCCCGAGGAGTGGGTGCCGGTGCCGGGTGCGCTGGAGGCCGTGGCGCGCCTGAACCACGCCGGCTGGCACGCGGTGGTGGCCACCAACCAGAGCGGCATCGGCCGCGGCATGATCGACATGAGCGCGGTCAACGCCGTGCACGCACACATGAACCGCGAGTTGCAGCGCATGGGCGGGCGGCTGGACGCCATCTTCCTGTGCCCGCACACGCCGGAAGACCACTGCACCTGCCGCAAGCCCCTGCCCGGCATGCCGCTGGACATCGGCCGCCGCTACGGCGTCGACCTTGCCCACGTGCCCATGGTGGGCGACACCGCGCGCGACCTCATCGCCGCGGCCGACGCCGGCTGCGAGCCCCACCTGGTGCGCAGCGGCCGTGCCGCCGGGCTGCCGCCCGAGGCGCTGCAGGCCCTGCAGGCCCAGGTGCCCGGCGCCCGCGTGCATGCCAGCCTGGGTGCCTTCGTCGACCACCTGCTGCAGCGCGAGCACCAGCCCGACTCCTCGGTCGGCTCGCTCGGTGCCTGAGGCCGACCCGAAGACCCCCGGAACCACGACCGCATGAAGCTTCTCTGGGCCCTGCGCTCCCTGCTCTTCGTGCTCTGGATGGCCGCCACGGTGGTGCCCTGGGGCATCCTGATGCTGTTGCTGTCGATGTTCGTGCGCGGCGAGCGGCTGTACTGGCCCACGATGCAGTGGCTGCGCATGGCCATCTGGGGCGCACGCGTGATCTGCGGCATCCGCGCCCGCGTGCAGGGCCTGGAGCACCTGCCCACCGCGGCCGAGCACCGCCGCGCGGTGGTGCTGGCCTCCAAGCACCAGAGCACCTGGGAGACCTTCTTCTACCCCACGCTGATGCCGCACCCGCTGGCCTACGTGTTCAAGCGCGAGTTGCTGTACGTGCCGTTCTTCGGCTGGGCCATGGGGCGGCTGGACATGATCCACATCGACCGCAGCAAGCGCGCCGAGGCCTGGAACAAGGTGGCCGAGCAGGGCAAGCGCCTGGCCGCCGAGGGCATCTGGGTGATCATGTTCCCCGAAGGCACGCGCAGCGAGCGGGGCAGCCAGGGCGTGTACAAGACGGGCGCATCGCGCCTGGCCATCGCCACCGGCGTGCCCATCGTGCCGATCGCCGCCACCAGCGCGCGGTGCTGGCCGCGCAAAAGCTTCCTGCTGCGCCCCGGGGTGGTCGACGTGTCCATCGGCCGGCCCATCGACAGCACGGGCCGCGAGCCCGAGGAACTGATGCGCGAGGTCGAGGCGTGGATCGAGGCCGAGATGCGCCGGCTCGACCCCGAGGCCTACGCCGGGCCGGCGCGAACCTAGAATCCGCGGCCATGCCTCACCGCCCGGCCGCCCCTGCTGCGCACGCCCCGCCCGAGCAGCTGTCGCTGTTCGACGAGGCCCCGCCGCCGGCCGCCGCCGCCCCCCGGCCACCCGCCCGGCCCGCGGCCCCGCCGGCAGCGCCCTTGCCGCCGGGTCATCCGCCGGCCGACCCGCCCGCCTACCGCCACCCCCGCGCCCACCGCGAGGCCCTGCTCGCCGGCCACCGGGTGGCCTACGAGCTGCGCCGCTCGCGCCGCCGCAGCATCGGCTTCGTCGTCGGGCCCGAGGGGCTCAGCGTGAGCGCCCCGCGCTGGCTCGGCCAGAGCGAGATCGAGTCGGCGCTGCGCGAGAAGGCGGCCTGGATCCTGCGCAAGCTGCAGGAGCAGCGCGAGCGCGCCGCGCGCGTGCAGGCCCACCGCGTGGAATGGCGCGAGGGCGGGCAGGTGCCCTTCCTGGGCGAGCCGGTGATCCTGGTGCTGGACCCCCGCGTGGCCGGCGCCGTGCTGCACACCGATGCTGGCGCGCTGCCCGGCGTGCCGCGCCTGACGCTGCACCTGGGCCTGCCGCAGCACGCGGCGCCGGAGCAGATCCGCGACGTCGTGCAGAGCTGGCTGCAGCGCCAGGCGCGGCGCATCTTCGAGGAGCGCTGCGCCGTCTTCGCCGAGCGCCTGGCCGTGCGCATGACGCACCTGAGCCTGAGTTCCGCCGCCACGCGCTGGGGCAGCGCCAGCGCCGACGGCCGCATCCGCCTGAACTGGCGGCTGGTGCACTTCGCGCTGCCGGTGATCGACTACGTCGTCGCCCACGAGCTGGCCCACCTGCGCGAGATGAACCACTCGCCGGCCTTCTGGGAGGTGGTGCGCACCGCGCTGCCCGGCTTCGAGCAGGCGCGCGGCGCCCTCAGGCACGAGGTGCTGCCGCTGCTGGACGGCTGAGCCGGGGCGCTGCATCCGCCCGCGTGGGGATGCCGGCGCCGCGCCAGCTGCCGACACTGGGCGCTGCACGCTGTCATCAGGCTGCTGCGGGGCTGGGAGGCCCGGCGCGCCGGGCGGCTGGCTTCCTCGCGGGCCAGCCGCCCGGTCCTTTTTCAGGCCGCGCCGAAGCGCCAGACGCCGTCGGCCCCGCGCCCGCGCCGCACCAGGCCCCGGCCCGACAGCGCGTGCAGATGGGCCACGGCCTCGCCCATCGCGAAGGTGGTCTGGTGCAGGTCCAGCGGCCGCTTGAACAGCAGCGGCAGCAGCTCCGCCGCCGAGCGCGGCGCCTCGGCGCAGGCCTCCAGCACCTCGGCCAACCGCTCGTCGTGGTGGCGCTGCAGCTGACCGATGCGCGCGTGCAGGCCGCGAAACGGCCGCCCGTGCGAGGGCAGCACCAGCGTGCCCTCGGGCAGCGCGCGCAGCCGCTCGATCGAATCCAGGAACATCGGCAGCGGGTCGGCCTCGGGCTCGGCCTCGTAGACGCTGACGTTGGTGCTGATGCGCGGCAGCACCATGTCGCCGCTGATCAGCACGGCGTCGTCTTCGCGGAACAGGGCGATGTGCTCCGGCGCGTGGCCGTAGCCGGCGATGCAGCGCCAGGCCCGGCCGTCGATGCGCAGCACCTGGCCCTCGTGCAGGCGCGCGTAGCGCGGCGGCACCGCCGGCACCAGGCTGGCGTAGTAGCCGCGGCGCGCGCGCACCTTCTCCAGCGAGGCGGCGTCGACGAGCCCGTGGCTGGCGAAGAAGTCCGCCGCGTCGCTGCCGCCCTGGCCCAGGCTGGCCTGGCTGGCCAGGCGCGCCACGTGCCAGTCGGTGGCGCTGATCCACAGCCGGCACTCGTGCGCCGGCGTCGAGAAGCGCTCGCACAGCCAGTGCGCCAGCCCGATGTGGTCGGGGTGCATGTGGGTGACGATCACGCGCAGCACCGGCAGGCCGTCCAGCGCCGAGGCGAGCACCGCGTCCCAATTCGCCCGCGTGGCCGCATCGTCGATGCCGCAGTCCACCACCGTCCAGCCGCGGCGGCCGTCCAGCTCGTCGGGCAGCAGCCACAGGTTGATGTGGTCCAGCGCGAAGGGCAGGCCCATGCGCAGCCAGCGCAGCCCGCCGGGCAGGGCCAGCACCGCGCCGGGTGCGGGCAGCGCCGTGCCCAGGGGGTACTCGAGTGCGAGTTCGTCGGCACTGGGCGGGCGGGCCGGCGGGCGGTGGGCCATGGTTTGTATAGTCCGTGCTTTACGTTTACGTCAACGTCAGTCTAGCGAGATGTCGGCCGGCGGCACGCGCACCTACACGATCACCGAGCTCGCCAGCGAGTTCGACGTGACCGCGCGCGCCATCCGCTTCTACGAGGACGTCGGCCTGCTCACGCCGCAGCGCGCCGGCCGCAACCGCGTCTACAGCGCCGGCGACCGCACGCGGCTGAAGCTCACGCTGCGCGGCAAGCGGCTGGGGCTGGCGCTGTCCGAGATCAAGCAGCTCGTCGACCTGTACGACGCCGAAAACGGCAGCCGCCAGCAGCTGGAGGCCTTCATCGAGGTGCTGGCCGAGCACCGCCGGCTGCTGGAGCGCCAGCGCGAGGACATCGAGATCACGCTGGCCGAGATCGACCAGCACGAGCAGCGCTGCCGCGCGCTGCTGGCCGGCGGCCGCCCAGGCGCCGCCGCCGCCGCCAAGAAAGCCCCCAGGAGACCCTCATGAGCACCCTTCCCGGCCTGAACTTCATGCTCGGCGACGACATCGACGCGCTGCGCGACGCCGTGCGCGCCTTCGCCGAGGCCGAGATCGCGCCGCGCGCGGCCGAGATCGACGCCAGCGACCGCTTCCCCATGGACCTGTGGCGCAAGATGGGCGAGCTTGGCGTGCTGGGCATCACCGTGCCCGAGGCCTACGGCGGCGCCGACATGGGCTACCTCGCGCACATGGTGGCGATGGAAGAGATCAGCCGGGCCAGTGCCAGCGTCGGCCTGAGCTACGGCGCGCACAGCAACCTGTGCGTCAACCAGATCAAGCGCAACGGCACCGAGGCGCAGAAGCGCCGCTACCTGCCCGGGCTCATCAGCGGCGAGCACGTGGGCGCGCTGGCGATGAGCGAGCCCGGCGCCGGCTCCGACGTGATCAGCATGAAGCTGCGCGCGGTGGAGCGCGGCGGCGTCTACGTGCTCAACGGCACCAAGATGTGGATCACCAACGGCCCGGACGCCGACGTGATGGTGGTCTATGCCAAGACCGAGCCCGAGATGGGTGCCCGCGGCATCACGGCCTTCATCGTCGAGAAGGGCATGAAGGGTTTCAGCACCGCGCAGAAGCTCGACAAGCTGGGCATGCGCGGCTCGCACACCGGCGAGATGGTGTTCGCCGACGTCGAGGTGCCGGCCGAGAACATCCTGGGCCAGGTGGGCGGTGGTGCCCGCGTGCTGATGAGCGGCCTGGACTACGAGCGCGCGGTGCTCGCCGCCGGGCCCATCGGCATCATGCAGGCGGTGATGGACAACGTCGTGCCTTACATCCACGACCGCAAGCAGTTCGGCCAGAGCATCGGCGAGTTCCAGCTCATCCAGGGCAAGGTGGCCGACATGTACACCGTGCTGCAGGCCGCGCGCGCGTTCTGCTACACGGTGGGCAAGAACCTCGACAGCCTCGGCGCCGAGCACGTGCGCCAGGTGCGCAAGGACTGCGCCAGCGTCATCCTGTGGTGCGCCGAGAAGGCCACCTGGATGGCCGGCGAAGGCATCCAGATCTTCGGCGGCAACGGCTACATCAACGAGTACCCGCTGGGCCGGCTGTGGCGCGACGCCAAGCTCTACGAGATCGGCGCCGGCACCAGCGAGATCCGCCGCATGCTGATCGGGCGCGAGCTGTTCGCGGAGACCGCCTGACGCCCGGTCGCCAGCCGCCATGCCGCACCGCCTGCTCTCCAACAACCGAGCCTGGGCCGAGGCCGTGCACAGCTGCCAGCGCGCACCGCTGCTGTGGCGCCGCGGCGCCGGGGAAGCCGCTGCCGCGGCGTCGATGCCGAGCGCGCTGCCATGAGTGACTGCGACGATCCCGCCGGGCTGGCACCCGAGGTGCCGACGCTCGGCGGACAGCGCTGCACGCTGCGCGCGCTCCGGCCGTCGGACGCGCCGGCCCTGCAGCGCCACGCCGACGACCCGGCCGTGGCCTACAACCTCTTTGACGGCTTCCCGCAGCCCTACACGCGGGCCGACGCCGAGCGCTGGTGCGGCACCCAGCACCGTGAGCTGGGCTTCGCGCACGTGTTCGGCATCGTGCCCGGGGGCGGCGAGACCGCCGACCAGGCCGCCGACGAGGTCGTCGGGTGCATCAGCGTCACGCCGCAGGACGGGCTGTGGGGGAGCAGCGCGGTGCTGGGCTACTGGCTCGGCCAGGCTTACTGGCGGCGCGGCATCACGAGCGAGGCGTTGTCCCTGGTCACCGCCTGGGCCTGGGCCACGATGCCCGGCATCACGCGGCTGTGGATGCCGATCTATGCCCGAAACCTGGGCAGCCAGGCCGTGGCCCGGCGGGCCGGCTATGTGCTGGAGGGTCGGATGCCGCTGGCCATCCGCAAGTCCGGGCAGGCCATCGACGCGGTGATGTTCGGCTGCATCCGCCCGGGCATGCGGCCGAGCGAGGGGGCCTGACCTCATGCCCTACCGCCTGCGCGACCTGCTCGAGAAGAACCGCCGCTGGGCCGAGGGCGTGGAGCGCGAGCGCCCGGGCTTCTTCACCAGCCTGCTGGCGCAGCAGGAGCCGCAGTACCTGTGGATCGGCTGCGCCGACAGCCGCGTGCCGGCCAACGAGATCCTCGGCCTGCTGCCGGGCGACGTGTTCGTGCACCGCAACGTGGCCAACGTGGTGGTGCACAGCGACCTGAACGCGCTGTCGGTGATGCAGTACGCGGTGGACCAGCTGCACGTGCAGCACGTGATGGTGGTGGGCCACTACGGCTGCGGCGGCGTGGCCGCGGTGCTGCACGGCCGCCGCGCCGGCCTGGTGGACAACTGGCTGCGCCATGTGGCCGACGTGCGCGGCAAGCACCGCGAGCTGCTGGCCGCGCTGCCCGGCGACGAGGCGCGCCTGCGGGCGCTGTGCGAGCTGAACGTGCTGGAGCAGGCGCTCAACGTCTGCGAGACCACCGTGGTGCAGGACGCCTGGGCGCGCGGGCAGCGCGTGGTGGTGCACGGCTGGGTGTACGGGCTGCACGACGGGCTGCTGCAGGACTTGGCGATGACGGTGCGCAGCGCCGCCGAGGCCGAGCCGGTGTATGCCGCGGCGCTGACGGCGCTGCGGGCGCGCCATATCGCCGCCGCGGCCGCCGGAACCCTGCCTGTGCCGCCGCTGCCGCCGGTGGCCGAGACGGCGCTGGACCCGGTCGAGCCGCCCCGTCGCCCCCTGTCGGCCCCGTGAAAGCCGCCGCCATCAGGATGCCCGCACGATGTTCCCCCACCAGCTGACCGACCGCCGCGCCTTCGACATCGCCCAGGCCCTGGTCGACGGCTTCGACCGCCACTACCGGCTGTTCCGCGCCACCAGCGCCGCGGCCAAGGGCCGCTTCGAGAAGGCCGACTGGCACGGCCAGCAGCGCGCGCAGGCCGAGCGCATCGCCTTCTACGACCAGCGCGTCAACGAGGCGGTGCAGCGGCTGCGCGGCGAGCTCGCGGTGGACGAGGTCGGCATGGACACCTGGCAGCAGGCCAAGCTGCACTACATCGGCCTGCTGGTCGACCACCGCCAGCCCGAGCTGGCCGAGACCTTCTTCAACTCCGTCACGGCCAAGCTGCTGCACCGCAGCTACTTCCACAACGACTTCATCTTCGTGCGCCCGGCCGTCAGCACCGAGTACATCGAGGACGACGCGCCGGGCTCGCTGCCCACCTACCGCGCCTACTACCCCACGCGCGAGACGCTGCACGAGACCTGGAAGCGCATCGTCTCGAACTTCCAGCTCGAGCGCGCGTTCGAGGACCTCGACCGCGACGTCGACCACGTCGTGCAGGCCATGCTCAGCGAGCTCGGCGGCTTCCGGCCGCGCGCCAACTTCCAGATCCAGGTGCTGTCCAGCCTGTTCTACCGGAACAAGGGCGCCTACCTGGTGGGCAAGGTGATCAACGGCTTCCACGAGACGCCGCTGGCGCTGCCGATCCTGCACAAGGCGGCGGACGGTGCGCCCGACGGCGCCGACGGCCGCCTCGTCATCGACGCGGCGCTGTTCGGCGAGGACGACCTGCTGATGATCTTCAGCTACGCGCGCGCCTACTTCATGGTCGACATGGAGGTGCCCAGCGCCACGGTGCAGTTCCTGCGCTCGATGATGCCGCGCAAGCCGCGGCACGAGCTGTACAACGCGCTGGGTCTGCAGAAGCACGGCAAGAACCTGTTCTACCGGGACTTCATGGCGCACCAGCGCCACAGCTCCGACAAGTTCCGCATCGCGCCCGGCATCAAGGGCATGGTGATGATGGTGTTCGACCTGCCTTCGTTCCCGTACGTGTTCAAGGTCATCAAGGACTACTACCCGCCGCAGAAGGACACCACGCGCGAGCTCATCCAGAGCAAGTACCTGCTCGTCAAGCAGCACGACCGCGTCGGCCGCATGGCCGACACGCTGGAGTTCAGCAACGTGGCCTTCCCGCTGGCGCGCTTCGAGGACGAGCTGGTGGCCGAGCTGAGGAAGTTCTGCCCCAGCGTGCTGGAGATCTCCGACCGCGACGGCGACGGCCAGACCGAGCTGATCCTGAAGCACGTGTACATCGAGCGCCGCATGATCCCGCTGAACATCTATCTGCAGGAGGCCGGCCCCGAGCAGCTGGCGCACGCGGTGGTGGAGTACGGCAACGCCATCAAGGACCTCGTGGCCGCGAACATCTTCCCCGGCGACATGCTCTGGAAGAACTTCGGCGTCACGCGCCACGGCAAGGTGGTGTTCTACGACTACGACGAGATCGAGTACCTCACCGACTGCAACTTCCGCCGCGTGCCGCCGCCGCGCCACGAGGAGGACGAGATGTCGGGCGAGGTCTGGTACGCCGTCAACAAGGGCGATGTCTTCCCCGAGACCTTCGGCCCCTTCCTGCTGGGCAACCCGCAGGTGCGCGAGATCTTCATGGCCCACCACGCCGACCTGCTCGACGCCGCGTTCTGGCAGGGCTGCAAGGAGCGCATCCTGGCCGGGCACGTGCACGACGTGTTTCCGTACGAGGCGGGCAAGCGCTTCTCCAGCCGCGCCACCGCCTGAGCCCACCCTGTTCCACCCTCGCTGAGGAGTCCCCCATGGCCACCGACCCCATCGTCATCGTCTCTGCCGCCCGCACGCCCATCGGCGGCCTGCTGGGTGATTTCGCCAGCCTTGCGGCCTGGGAGCTGGGCGCCGTGGCCGTGAAGGCCGCGGTCGAGCGCGCCGGCGTGCCCGGCGACGCGGTCGACGAGGTGCTGCTGGGCAACTGCCTGATGGCCGGCCAGGGCCAGGCGCCGGCGCGCCAGGCGGTGCTGAAGGCCGGCCTGCCGCAGGGCACCGGCGCCGTGACGCTGAGCAAGATGTGCGGCAGCGGCATGCGCGCGATGATGTTCGCGCACGACATGCTGGCCGCCGGCAGCGCCGGCGTGGTGGTGGCCGGCGGCATGGAGAGCATGACCAACGCGCCGCACCTCGTGTTCGCGCGCAAGGGCGTGAAGTACGGCAGCACGCCGATGTTCGATCACATGGCCATGGACGGCCTGGAGGACGCCTACGAGCGTGGCAAGGCCATGGGCGTGTTCGCCGAGAGCTGCGCCGCGAAGTACGGCTTCACGCGCGAGGCGCAGGACGCCTACGCCATCGCCAGCACGACGCGCGCCAAGGCGGCCAACGAGGACGGCCGCTTCGACTGGGAAATCGCGCCGGTGGCCCTGCCCGCGAAGGGCGGCGAGACGATCGTCAAGCACGACGAGCAGCCCTTCAAGGCCAAGCTCGACAAGATCCCCACGCTGAAGCCCGCGTTCAAGAAGGACGGCACGATCACCGCGGCCAACGCCAGCAGCATCAGCGACGGCGCCGCGGCGCTGCTGATGGTGCGCGAGAGCACGGCGCGGCAGATGGGCCTGCAGCCGGCGGCGCGCATCGTCAGCCACGCCGTGCACGCGCAGGCGCCGGAGTGGTTCAGCACCGCGCCGGCCGGCGCCATCGACAAGGCGCTGAAGAAGGCCGGCTGGGACGCCGGGAGCGTGGACCTCTGGGAGGTCAACGAGGCCTTCGCGGCCGTGACGATGGCGGCGATGGCGGAGTTCAAGCTGCCGCACGAGATCGTCAACGTGCACGGCGGCGCGTGCGCCCTGGGCCACCCCATCGGCGCTTCCGGCGCGCGCATAGTCGTCACGCTGCTGGGCGCGCTGCGCCAGCGCGGCTTGAGGCGCGGCGTGGCGGCGCTGTGCATCGGCGGCGGCGAGGCCACGGCCATGGCCCTCGAGATGCTCTGATGCCCGGGCAGGGCCTGCTGCCCGGCCCGGCCGAGCTGGCGGTGTTCGCCACCGCGGTGGCGCTGCTCAACGCCACGCCCGGCGTGGACTTCGTGCTCACGGTGAGCCGCACGTTGCAGGGCGGCGTGCGCGCGGGCTTCGCGGCGGCCGCGGGCATCACCGCAGGCTGCATGGTGCACGCGCTGGCCGCGGCCTTCGGCTTGGCGGCGCTGCTGGCGTTGCACCCGCCGGCCTTCGTCGCGCTCCAGTGGGCCGGCGCGGCCTACCTGGCGTGGCTGGGCCTGCAGATGCTGCGCAGCGCCTGGCGCGGCGGCGCCGCCGCGGCGGCCGTGGCGCTGCCCGCGCGCAGCCCCTGGGCCGACTTCCGCGCCGGGCTGCTGACCAACGTGCTCAACCCCAAAGTGGCGCTGTTCTTCCTGGCGTTCCTGCCGCCCTTCGTGCCGGCCGGCTCGCCCGCCAAGACGCTGTCGTTCCTGCTGCTGGGCGCGTGGTTCGTGGTGCAGGGCGGGCTGTTCCTGGCGCTGCTGGTGGTGCTGGCCGCGCGCCTGTCGCGCCTGCAGGCGCCGGGGCCAGCCCGGCGGCTGCTCGAGGCCGCCGGCGGCGTGGTGTTCCTGGCGCTGGCGCTGCGCGTGCTGCGCGAGCGCGCCGCGCCGGCCTGAGCGGCGGCGGCGCTGCCCCTGCTGCGCCATGAGCCCGGGAGGCGAGGAAGTCACGGCAGCGGCACCGGCCCGGTCGTCGCGCGCGGCCCGATCGGCCTACGATCGCGCTGGCGGCGCCGGCCCCAGTCAAGCGCCGGGCCGCTCCCCTCACCAGGCCCTCGGCCGGGGCGAGAGGCACCCTGTCGACACGCAAGCTTCAGCGATGAATCGATCCCTCCAAGGCGGCGGCCGCGCCCGTAGCGCCGCGGCCGCCGTGGCGCTGTGCCTGTGCGCGGGTGTGTCGCAGGCGCAGGAACCCGACGCGGGGTCTGGCGGCCTGCGCATCAGCGGCTTCGGCAGCCTGGGCCTGGCCCGCGTGGATGCCGCCGCCGGCTGGGCCTACAAGCGCGACACCGCGCAGGCCGACAACGGCGCGGGCACGCGCGCCGACCTCGACACCCGGCTCGGCCTGCAGCTGAACCATGCGCCCACGCGCACGCTGGAACTGGTGGCACAGGTGGTGATGGCGCGCCGCGGCCCGGCCTCGCCGGACGCCGACGCCCTCGAGTGGGCCTTCCTGGCCTGGCGCCCCGACCCGGAGTGGAAGCTGCGCGCCGGCCGCGTCAACTTCGACGCCTTCCTGCTGTCGGACCACCGCAGCGTCGGCATCGCGTACCCGTTTGCGCGGCCGCCGGTGGACTTCTACGCGCAGCTGCCGCGCTCGCTGGACGGCGCCGACCTCGCCCGCGACTGGAACGTCGGCGGCGCGCACTGGCACGCCAAGGTCTTTGCCGGCCGAACCGCCGCTTTCGCCGACGCCTCTTCGCGGCTGGACCTTGGCCCGTCCTACGGCGCCACCGTCTCGCGCGAGGCCGGCGGGCTGCTGCTGCGGGTCAGCGCCGTGCGCACCCGCTTCGAGCAGGACGTCGACCGCCTGCGCCCGCTGCTGGACGCGCTCGCCCCGCTGGCCGCGCTGCCGGTGCCGGCGGTGGCCGAGCAGGCCGCCGCGCTGCGCTCGCGCCTGGCGCTCAGCGGCGTGCGCCCGACCTACCTGTCGCTGGGCGCGCGGCTGGAGCGCGGGCCCTGGCTGGCCAGCGGCGAGTTCACGCGCGTGACGGGCCAGGCCACCGTCGCCTACCAGTCGGCCTACGCCAGCCTCGGGCGGCGCTTCGGCGCGCTGACGGTGTACGCGCTGGCCAGCCGCGTCGAGGCCATCAATCCCGCCGTGGCCGCCCCGCAATGGACCGGCGCCCTGACGCCCGTGCTCGGCCCGGCGGCGGCGCTGCAGGCTCAGGCCGTGGCCGACGCCGCGGCCGGCGCCGTCAACGCCTTCCGCGTGGCGCAGGGCACCACGTCGATCGGGCTGCGCCACGACATCGACGCGCGCTGGGCGCTGAAGCTGCAGTGGGACCGCGTCCGCGTCGAGGCCGACGGCGCCCGGCTGTGGGGCGGCCCGCACGCGGCGCCCGCCCGCCGAGCCGACGTGGCCAGCGTCGTCCTGGACTTCGTGTTCTGAGGCCCGGCGTGCGGTTGCTGCGCCCGCTCGTGTCGCGCCTTCTGCTGCTGGCCGCGGTGCTGGCCTTCGCGCAGCCCGCCTGGGCCGACTTCTACGTCGTCGTCAACGCCGCCAACCCGCAGCGCACGATGACGCAGAAGGACGTGGTCGACCTGTACATGGGTCGCAGCCGGGCCTTCGGCAACGGCCAGTTCGCCATCGCCTTCGACCTGCCCCGCGACAGCCCCGAGCGGGCGGCGTTCTACCAATCCCTCACCGGGCTGAGCGCGGCGCAGGTCACCAGCCACTGGTCGCGGCTGATGTTCTCGGGCCAGAGCCTGCCGCCGCAGGCGCTGCCGGACGAGGCGACCATGATCGAGATCGTGCGCCGCAACCCCAGCGCCATCGGCTGGCTCACGCGCGAGCCGCCCGCCGACAAGCAGCTGCGCACGGTGCTGGTGCTGAAGGAGTAGCCATGGACGATGGCCCCGCGCCGGCGTCCGCCAGGCGCAGCCTGCGCCAGCGCCTGCTGCTGGCCGTGGTAGCCGGCGCCCTGCTGTTCGCGGCCCTGGCCGGGGTGCTGGCCAACAGGCTGGGCCACGCGCGTGCCACCGCCGGCAGCCTGGCCTCGCTGAAGGCCATGGTGATGGCCGTGGAGCAGACGGCCGCCACCGGCGCCTACGCCGGCGACCCGGTGCTGCTGGGCGAGATCGTTGGCGGCCTGGCGCGCAACGAGCTGGTCGCCCTGGCCGAGGTGCGTGCGCCCGATGGCCGGACGATGGCCCGTGCCGGCCGTGCCGCACCGGCGCCGGCCCCGGCCGAGATCACGATCGAGCAGCCGCTGAGCTCGCCGCTCGACGGCACCGAGCGCGTGGGCGTGCTGCGCATCGAGGCCGACGGCGCGCGCATCGACGCCCTGGTGGCCCGCGAGACGCTCACGCTGTCGGCGCTGATGATCGGGCAGGTGCTGCTGGTGGCGCTGCTGCTGTATGCCGTCGCCGAGCGCGTGGTGTCGCGGCCCATCGTGGCGCTGGCCCGGCGGCTCGATGCGGTGGAGCCCGGCACGCCGCAGCGCCTGTCGGTGCCGGCCGGGCACGACCGCGACGAGATCGGCACGCTGGTGGCGGGCGCCAACGCGCTGCTCGCGGCCACCGAGGCCGCCGTCGACCGCGAGCGGCTGCTGCGCACGCGCATCGAGCAGACGGTGCAGGAGCGCACGGCCGAGCTGCGCGAGGCCAAGGACGCCGCCGAGGCCGCCAGCCGCGCCAAGAGCGAATTCCTGGCCACCATGAGCCACGAGATCCGCACGCCGATGAACGGGGTGCTGGGCCTGACCGAGCTGATGCTGGCCAGCCCGTTGCCGCCGCAGCAGCGCCTCTGGGCCGAGGGGGCGCTGGCCTCGGGCCGGCACCTGCTGGGCGTGATCAACGACATCCTGGACTTCTCCAAGATCGAGTCGGGCCAGATGGAGCTGGACTCGGTGCCCTTCGACCTCGTCGACGTCGTCGAGGACGCGGCGGCCATGTTCGCGCAGCCGGCCGAGGCCAAGGGGCTGGAGCTGGCGGTGCGCTTCGAGCCCCCCGCCGTGCCGCTGCCGCTTCGGGGCGACCCGTTCCGGCTGCGCCAGGTGCTGGCCAACCTGCTGGCCAACGCCGTGAAGTTCACCGACGAGGGCGAGGTCGTCGTCGCCGTGCGCTGCGAGCCGCCGGCCGAGGGCCTGGTGGGGGTGCACATCGACGTGCGCGACACCGGCGTGGGCATCGCGCCCGAGCACCACGACAGGATCTTCGAGCACTTCGCGCAGGCCGAGGGCGGCACGACGCGCCGCTTCGGCGGCACCGGGCTGGGCCTGGCCATCTGCCGCCGCGTGCTGCAGATCATGGGCGGCAGCATCGCCGTCGAGAGCAGCCCGGGCCGCGGCGCCACGTTCCGCATCGGGCTGCGGCTGCCGGCGGTCGTGGGGGCGCCCATGCCCGACGCGGGCGCGCTGGCCGGGGTGCGCGTGCTGGTGGTCGACGACAACCCCACCAACCGCGAGATCCTCGAGCAGCAGCTCGGCGGCTGGGGCATGCGCGTGACCTGCGCCAGCAGCGGCGCCGAGGCGCTGCAACTCGCGGCCGCCTCGCTCGGCGAGCCCGAGCCCTTCCGGCTGGCCGTGCTGGACATGCACATGCCGCACATGAACGGCGTGGAGCTGGCGCGGCTGCTGCGGGCCGAGCCGGCCTGCGCCGGCACGCGGCTGATGCTGCTGAGCTCGGCCCATGCCGGCCTCGACCCCGAGGCCCGGCGCCGCGTGGGCATCCGCGCCTGCGTCAGCAAGCCGATCCGCCGCGCCGACCTGCTGCGCGTGCTGCGCGCGGTGCTGCAGGACGAGACCCCCGACGAGCCCGCGGCGCTCGATGCCGCGCCCGGGCCGCAACTCGTCGGCCGCGTGCTGCTGGTGGAGGACAACCCCATCAACCAGATGGTCGGCGGTGCCATGCTGCGCCGGCTCGGGCTGGAGGCCGCGGTCGCCAACGACGGGCAGGAAGGCGTCGCGCAGGTGCGCGACGGCGCCTTCGACCTCGTGCTGATGGACTGCCAGATGCCGGTGATGGACGGCTACGAGGCCACGGCGGCGATCCGCGCGCTGCCCGACGCGCGCCGCGCCTGCCTGCCCATCGTGGCGCTCACCGCCAACGTGACGGCCGGCGACCCCGAGCGCTGCCTGGCCGCCGGCATGGACGGCTTCCTCGGCAAGCCCTACACGCTGGCGGCGCTGCAGTCCACGCTGCGGCGCTGGCTGCCAGAGGTCGCTGCCGAGGCGGGCGTCGGCGGGCCGGCACAATCGTCCGCACGTCCTGCCGACCCGATGCCCACGCCGTGATGACCCCCGACCACCCCCGCTGCGCGCGAGCGCCAAGGCTCCCCCGGTGAGCGCCCGCGTCGTGATCGTCGGCGCCTCGCGCGGCATCGGCCTGGAATTCGTGCGCCAGTACCGCGAGGCCGGCGCGCAGGTGACGGCCACCGCGCGCAGCGACGAGGGCCTGGCGCGCATCACCGCCCTGGGCGCGCGGGCGCTGCGCGTGGACGTGGCCACGGCCGCCGGCGCCAGCGCGCTGGCCTGGCCCATCGACGGCGAGGTCTTCGACGTGGCGGTGCTCAACGCCGGCGTCTACGGCCCGCGCACCAGCGGCCTGCAAGCACCCAGCCAGGCCGAGTTCGACGCCGTGATGCACACCAACGTGCTGGGCGCGATGCGCGTGCTGCCGCTGCTGGCCGAGGCGCTGGCGCCCGGCGCGCGGCTGGCGGTGATCTCGTCGCGCATGGGCTCGATGGGCCTGCGCGCCAACCCCTCGGGCTGGCTGTACCGGGCCAGCAAGGCGGCGCTGAACTCGGTGCTGAAGGACGCCTCGCTGGCGCTGGCCGGCCGCGCGCTGTGCGTGGCGCTGCACCCGGGCTGGGTGCGCACCGACATGGGCGGCGAAGGGGCCGACCTCGACGTGGCCGACAGCGTCGCCACGATGCGCCGCACCCTCGCGGCACTGACGCCCGCCGAGCACGGCGGCTTCCTCAACCACGACGGCCAGCCCCTGGCCTGGTGACACCGACATGCTGCTCTCCGAAGACCACCTGGCCGTGCAGGACGCCGTGCGCGCCTTCGTGCAGGCCGAGGTCGCGCCGCACGCCGCGGCCTGGGACCGCGGCCACACCTTCCCGAAGCAGGCGCTGCGCGGCCTGGCCGAACTCGGCTGCTACGGCGTGGCCGTGCCGGCCGAGCTGGGCGGCGCGGGCCTCGACTACCTGGCGCTGGCCGTCATCCTGGAGGAGATCGCCGCTGGCGACGGCGCCACCAGCACCATCGTCAGCGTCAACAACTGCCCCGTGTGCTCGATCCTGCTGGCCTTCGGCAACGCCGAGCAGCAGCAGCGCTTCCTGGTGCCGCTGGCGCGCGGCGAGATGCTCGGCGCCTTCTGCCTGACCGAGCCGCACGTGGGCTCCGAGGCCGGCGGCCTGCGCACCACGGCGCGCCGCGACGGCGACGAGTACGTGCTCGACGGCGTCAAGCAGTTCATCACCAGCGGCAAGCACGGCGACGTCGCCATCGTCATGGCCGTCACCGACAAGGCCGCCGGCAAGAAGGGCATCAGCGCCTTCCTGGTGCCCACGGCCACGCCGGGCTACGGGGTGGCGCGGCTGGAGGACAAGATGGGCCAGCACGCCAGCGACACGGCGCAGATCCGCTTCGAGAACTGCCGCATCCCGGCGGCCAACCGGCTGGGCGAGGAAGGCCAGGGCCTGAAGATCGCGCTCAGCGGGCTGGAGGGCGGCCGCATCGGCATCGCCAGCCAGGCCGTGGGCATGGCGCGCGCGGCCTTCGAGGCGGCGCTGGCCTACGCCAAGGACCGCGTGAGCTTCGGTCAGCCCATCTTCCAGCACCAGGCGGTGCAGTTCAAGCTGGCCGAGATGGCCACGCAGATCGAGGCCGCGCGGCAGATGATCCACCACGCCGCGGCGCTGAAGGACGCCGGCCGCCCCTGCCTGAAAGAGGCCGCCATGGCCAAGCTCTTCGCCAGCGAGATGGCCGAGCGCGTGTGCTCCGACGCCATCCAGGTGCACGGCGGCTACGGCTACGTGAGCGACTTCCCGGTGGAGCGCATCTACCGCGACGTGCGCGTGTGCCAGATCTACGAGGGCACGAGCGAGGTGCAGAAGATCCTGATCGGGCGCGCGCTGGCCTGAGCGTGCTCAGCCCAGGCGCGTGCCCGCGCGCGCGTGGGCCCGCACCAGGGCCGGCGGCTCGAAGCGCGGGCCGTGGCGCGCCGTCAGCTCGTCGGCGCGCGCCGCGAAGGCCTCGGCGCCCATGGCGTCGATGAAGCGCAGCGTGCCGCCGTGGCAGGGCGCGAAGCCCCAGCCCAGGATGCTGCCGACGTTGCCGTCGGTGGCCGAGCGCAGCACGCCCTCCTCGAGGCAGCGCGCCGACTCCACGGCCTGCGCGAACTGCAGCCGGTCGACCAGCTCGCGCATCGGCGGCTGCTGCGGCGCCGGCGGGAACAGCGCCGCCAGCCCCGGCCACAGGCGCTTGCCGCCTGCGTCGTCGTAGTCGTAGAAGCCGCGGCCGGCCTTGCGGCCGACGCGGCCGCGCTCGCACAGCGCGCGGGCCACGGCCATGCCCGGGTGCTCGGCCCAGGGCCGGCCCTGGGCGGTGGGGTCGGCAGCGAGGTCGGCCCGGGTCTGGTCGGCCACGTGCACGGCCAGCGACAGGCTCACCTCGTCCTGCAGCGCCAGCGGCGGCATCGGCATGCCGGCCTGAAGGCCGGCCTCCTCGACCGTGCGCGGGTGCACGCCCTCGCCCAGCATCGCCAGCCCCTCCATCACGTAGGTGCCGAACACGCGGCTGGTGTAGAAGCCGCGCGCGTCGTTCACGACGATGGGCGTCTTGCCGATCTGCCGCACGAAGTCGAAGCCGCGCGCCAGCGTCTCGTCGGCGGTCTGCGCGCCGACGATGATCTCCACCAGCGGCATCTTCTCCACCGGGCTGAAGAAGTGCAGCCCGATGAACTGCGCCGGCCGCGCCGAGGCCTGCGCCAGCCCGGTGATGGGCAGCGTGCTGGTGTTGCTGGCGAACACGGCGTCGGGGCCGAGCACCGCCTCGGCCTGGCGCGTGACGCCGGCCTTGATGGCGCGGTCCTCGAACACCGCCTCGACCACCAACTCGCAGCCGGCGAGCCGCGCGAAGTCGGTGGTGGGGGTGATGCGCCCCAGCAGCGCGGCGGCCTTTTCCGGCGTGCTGCGGCCCTTCTTCACCGCCGCGTCGAGCAGCGCCTGCGCGTGCGCCTTGCCGCGCTCGGCGGCCTCCTGCGTGGTGTCGACCAGCACCACCTCGACGCCGGCGCGGGCGGCCACGTGGGCGATGCCGGCGCCCATCATGCCGGCGCCGAGCACGCCGAGCTTCGTCACCATCGACGGCGCGAGGCCGGCGGGGCGCGAGGCGCCCTTCTTCACGGCGTTCAGGCCGTACCACAGCGTGCCGATGAGGTTGGCCGACTCGATGGAGGTGCAGCAGGCCGCGAAGTAGCGGCTCTCCACCGTGCTGGCGGCGTCGAAGTCGAGCAGCCCGCCCTCGAACACCGCGCTCATGATGTGCCGCACGGCCGGGTAGAGGCCGCGGCCCTTGGCGTAGGCGATGGCCGGCGCCATGGCCCACAGCGGCGCCATCGCCGGGCTGCGGCTGTCGCCGCCGGGGAAGCGGAACTTCGGCGCGTCCCAGGGCTGCCGGGCCTTGGGGTTGGCGGCGATCCAGTCGCGCGCGACCTGCATCAGCGCCTCGGGCGTGGGCGCCAGCGCCGTCACGAAGCCCGTGGCCAGCGCCTGCTGCGGCGTGAAGTCGGCGCCCTCGCCGCAGATCTGCAGCGTGGCTTGGATGCCGACCAGCCGCGACAGCCGCACCGTGCCGCCGCCGCCGGGCAGCAGCCCCAGCTTCACCTCGGGCTGGCCGAGCTTGAGCCGGGGGTCGTCGAGCGCGATGCGGGCGTGGCAGGCCAGCGCCAGCTCGAGGCCGCCGCCCAGCGCGTGGCCGGCGATGGCGGCGACCACGGGCTTGCCCTGGGTCTCGAGCTGCCGCAACACGCGCTTCATGGCCATGCTGGCCTCGAAGGGCTCCTTCGGCGTCGTCCAGCGCGACATGCGGTCGATGTCGCCGCCGGCGCAGAAATCGGCCTTGCCGCTGGCCAGGACCAGGCCCTTCACGCCGGGCTCGGCCAGGCGCGCCACGGCGGCGGCGATGCCCGCCAACAGCGCGTCGGTCACCACGTTCATCGGGCGGCCGGGCAGGTCCATCGTGGCGACGAGGACGCCGTCGTCGCCCAGGGTCAGTCGAACGGCGTCGGACATGCCGCCTCCCGCAGGGTTTCCCGAGGGAGGCAAGCCCCCTCGGGGGGTAGCGAGCGAACGCGAGCTTGGGGGTCCATGTTCAGACCCTCTCGATGACGGTGGCGATGCCCATGCCGCCGCCCACGCACAGCGTGGCGCAGCCGGTGGCCAGGCCGCGGCGCTCGAGTTCGTCGAGCAGCGTGCCGAGGATGATGCAGCCGGTGGCGCCCAGCGGGTGACCCATCGCGATGGCGCCGCCGTTGACGTTGACGCGGGCCAGATCCACGCCAAGGTCGCGCGCGGTCTTCATCGGCACCGCGGCGAAGGCCTCGTTGATCTCCCACAGGTCGATGTCCGCGGGCTGCATGCCGGCCTGCGCGAGCGCCTTGCGCACCGCCGGCGTGGGGCCGGTGAGCATGATGGTGGGCTCGCTGCCCACCACCGCCGCGGCGCGGATGCGGGCGCGCGGCGTCAGGCCCGCGGCCGCGCCGGCCGCCGCGTGGCCCACCAGCATCAGCGCCGCGCCGTCGACGATGCCGCTGCTGTTGCCGGCGTGGTGCACGTGCTCGATGCGCTCCACCGTGGGGTACTTCGCCAGCGCCGTGGTGTCGAAGCCCATCGCGCCCATGGCGGCGAAGCTGGGCTCCAGCCGGGCCAGCGCGTCGGCCGAGGCGCGTTCGTCGACGACGGGGCGGATGGTCTCGTCGTGGTCGAGCAGCAGCAGCCCGGCGATGTCGTGCACCGGCACCAGGCTGCGGCCGAAGCGGCCTTCCGCGCGCGCGGCGGCGGCGCGGCGGTGCGACTCCAGCGCGAACGCGTCCACGTCGGCCCGCGTGAAGCCCTCCAGCGTGGCGACGAGGTCGGCGCCGATGCCCTGGGGCACGAAGCCCAGCTTGGCGTTGATGCGCGGGTCCATGAACCAGGCGCCGCCGTCGCTGCCCATGGGCCAGCGGCTCATGCTCTCCACGCCGCCGGCCACCACCAGCCGCTCGAAGCCGCTGGCCACCTTGGCGGCGGCCAGGTTCACGCTCTCCAGGCCGCTGGCACAGAAGCGGCTCTGCGTGACGCCGGCCACCGTCTGCGCCCAGTCGGCGTCGAGCACGGCGGTGCGGGCGATGTCGGCCCCCTGCTCGCCCACGGGCGTGACGCAGCCCAGCACCACGTCGTCCACGAGCGCCGTGTCCAGCGCCAGCCGCCGCTGCAGCGCGCGCAGCAGGGTGCCCAGCAGCCACACCGGCGTGGCCTGGTGAAGGCGGCCGTCCTTCTTGCCCTTGCCGCGCGGCGTGCGCACGTGGTCGTAGACGTAGGCGTCGGGCAGGGCGGTGGCCATGGCCGGCCTCCTATCGCCTGGGGGCCTGCGCGGCCAGGGCCTCGCGCACCCGCTGGTTGATCAGGCGCAGCTCCGACAGCGTGGCCTCGATGTGGGCGCGCTTGGTCTCGAGCTCGGCGATGGCCTCGTCGGTGCGCTGCACCACGTAGCGCATCTGCTGCACGCGGCCCTCGCCGTGGGTGCCGTACAGGGCCAGGAAGTGCTTGATCTCGTCGAGGCTGGCGCCGATGGCCTTGCTGCGCAGGATGAGCGCCAGCCGGGCGCGGTCGCGCCGGGTGTAGACGCGCGCGCCGTTGACGCGGCGCGGGGCGAGCAGGCCCTTGTCCTCGTAGAAGCGGATGGTGCGCAGCGTGATGCCGAACTGCTGGCACAGCTCGGTGATGCCGAACAGCTCGGCGCCACCGTCGTCGCGGTGGGCGTCGACCGCCTCCCGCGTGGCGGCCGACGCGGGGCCGGCGCTGCGTCGGCGGCCGTCGAGCACGGTCACACCACGCGCTGGAGCTTCAGCGCCACGCTCATGTCGCCGCTGACCTTGAACTTGCCCATCATGAAGCCGGTGGCCGGCTCGAGCTCGCCCGTCAGCAGCGCGGCCAGGTTCTCCAGCGTGATGGCCACCGTGCAGTCGGCCTCGCGGTCGACGTTGTCCACCGTGTTGGGCACGGCGCGGCCGTCGATCACGGCCACGCCGTCGGCGCCGCAGTCGAACTTCAGCACGGCGTTCAGGCCGCTCGAATCGCCCACCTTGGCGCGCAGGGCTTCGGTGCAGGCTTGCAGGTCCATGGGTCGATTCCTCGGGGTGGCTGGCGATGGCGGCTCATCGTAGCCACGCCGATTGGCACGAGGATGCGCGTATTCACCTAGATGTCAGCTGGTTGACGTTAACGTCACCCCTGCGGCCCAATGCGACACATGACAAGCGCATCGCGTTACGCCAGCGTCTTCCGCCCGGGCCTGTTCGACGGCCGGGTGGTGTGGGTCACCGGCGGCGGCAGCGGCATCGGCCGCTGCGTCGCGCACGAGCTGGCGTCGCTGGGCGCCACGGTGGTGATCAGCGGCCGCACGCAGGCCAAGCTCGATGCCGTGGCGGCCGAGATCACGGCCGACGGCGGCCGCTGCGACACCGCGGCCTTCGACATCCGCGACGAAGACGCCGTGAAGGCCCACGTGGCCGCCGTGATCGCCCGGCACGGCCCGGTGAGCGGCCTGGTCAACAACGCCGGCGGGCAGTTCCCGGCGCCGCTGCTGGCCATCAGCAAGAGGGGCTTCGACGCGGTGGTGGCCAACAACCTGACCGGCGGCTTCCTGATGATGCGCGAGCTGTTCAACCAGTGCATGCAGGCGCACGGCGGCGCGGTGGTCAACATGACGGCCGACTTCCGCAACGGCATGCCCGGCATGGGCCACAGCGGCGCGGCGCGCGCCGGCATGAGCAACCTCACGATGACCGCGGCCTTCGAGTGGGCCCACGCCGGCGTGCGCGTGAACGCGGTGGCGCCGGGCTGGATCGCCAGCTCGGGCATGGACACCTACGGCGGTGCCATGAAGGCCATCATCCCCCGGCTGAAGCAGCACGTGCCGCTGCGGCGCCTGGGCGTGGAGGCCGAGGTGTCGGGCGCGATCGTCTTCCTGCTGTCGCCCGCGGCGGCGTTCATCACCGGCGTGACGCTGCAGATCGACGGCGCGGCGTCGCTCGGCAGCGAGATCTTCCCGCTGGGCAGCACCAGCAGCTCGGTGCCCTTCGACGGCTTCCACCGCGCGACCACGCCCGAGGTCTTGAAATGAAGGTCCTGAAGTGATGCCGCCGCTGGCCAGCCGGCTCGACGCGGACTCGGCGGCCTTCAAGGCCAACGCCGCGCGCATGGCCGAGCGGCTGGCCGAGGTGCAGGCCCTGCAGGCCCGCGTGGTGGCCGAGAGCGAGGGCAAGCGCGCCAGGTTCGAGGCCCGCGGCCAGCTGCTGCCGCGCGAGCGCGTGGCGCGGCTGCTCGACCGCGGCAGCGCCTTCCTGGAGCTCAGCCCGCTGGCGGGCCTGGGGATGCACGACGACGACGGCAAGAAGAGCGTGCAGGGCGGCGGCAGCATCGTCGGCATCGGCGTCGTCGCGGGCAAGCGCGTGCTGGTCAGTGCCAGCGACAGCGCCGTCAAGGGCGGCACCGTCGCGCCCATGGGCCTGAAGAAGGCGCTGCGCGCCCAGGAGCTGGCGCGCGAGAACAAGCTGCCCCTGGTGGCGCTGGTGGAAAGCGGCGGCGCCAACCTGATGTACCAGGCCGAGATCTTCGTCGACGGCGGCCGCACCTTCGCCAACCAGGCGCGGCTGTCGGCGGCCGGCATCCCGCAGATCGCGGTGGTGCACGGCGCGTCCACCGCGGGCGGCGCCTACCTGCCGGGCCTGAGCGACTACGTGGTGCTGGTGCGCGGCCGCAGCAGCATCTACCTGGCCGGCCCACCGCTGGTGAAGGCCGCCATCGGCGAGGACGCCGACGAGGAGTCGCTCGGCGGCGCCGCGTTGCACGCCGGCGTCACCGGCCTGGGCGAATACCTGGCCGAGGACGACGCGCACGCCATCGCGCTGGTGCGCGAGCTGCTGGCCGCGTTGCCCTGGGACACGGTGCCCGGGCGCGCCGCCGCGCCGCCGCCGCGCTTCGCCCCCGACGAACTGCTCGGCGTGGTGCCCGCCGACGAGCGCGAGCCCTACGACGTGCGCGAGGTGATCGCCCGCGTGGCCGACGGCTCGGCCTTCCTGGAGTTCAAGGCGCCGTACGCGCCCGACACCGTCTGCGGCCACGCCCGCATCGAGGGCCATGCGGTGGGCATCGTCGGCAACAACGGCCCCATTCAGCCGCAGGGCAGCACCAAGGCCGCGCAGTTCATCCAGCTGTGCGACCAGGCCGGCGTGCCGCTGGTCTTCTTGCAGAACACCACCGGCTACATGGTCGGGACCGAGGCCGAGCGCGCCGGCGCCATCAAGCACGGCAGCAAGATGATCCAGGCCGTGGCCAACGCACGGGTGCCCAAGTTCACCATCGTGCTCGGCGGCAGCTTCGGCGCCGGCAACTACGGCATGTGCGGGCGCGGCTTCGACCCGCGCTTCATCTTCGCCTGGCCCAGCGCGCGCACCGCGGTGATGGGCGGCGCGCAGGCGGCGATGGTGATGGACATGGTCAATCGCGCCAAGCTGCAGAAGATGGGCCTGCCGGCCAACGACGAGGCGCTGGCTGCCATGAGCGACGGCCTGCGGCGCCGGCTCGACGCCGAGAGCGCGGCGCTGTTCGGCACCGCGCGGCTGTGGGACGACGGGATCATCGACCCGCGCGACACGCGCCGCGTGCTGGCGCTGTGCCTGGACATCGCCGCCGAGGCCGCGGCGCGCGTGCTGCGGCCCAATACCTTCGGCGTGGCCCGAGGGTGACCCAACCCCGAAGCGCCTGCTGCACCTTCCCGGACTGGAGACGACCATGAAGTTCACCCCCGAACACCGCGCGCTCGAGGACACCGTCGTCAAGTTCTGCGACAGGGAGCTCAACCCCTTCGTGGCCGAGTGGGAGGCGAAGGGCCAGTTCCCCGCCCACGAGGTCTTCAAGAAGCTCGGCAACCTGGGCCTGCTGGGCCTGAAGTACCCCGAGGAATACGGCGGCGCCGGCCTGGACTTCAGCTACAGCATGGTGATGGCCGAGGCCCTGGGCCAGTGCAACTGCGGCGGCGTGCCCATGGCCATCGGCGTGCACACCGACATGGCCACGCCGGCGCTGGCGCGCTTCGGCTCGGATGATCTGCGCAAGGAGTGGCTCGTGCCCACCATCGCCGGCGACGTGGTGGCCTGCCTGGGCGTGAGCGAGCCCGGCGGCGGCTCCGACGTGGCGGCCGTCAAGACCACGGCGCGGCGAGACGGCGACGACTACGTGATCAACGGCACCAAGATGTGGATCACCAACGGCATGCAGGCCGACTGGTGCTGCCTGCTGGCCAACACCTCCGAGGGCCCGGCGCACAAGAACAAGAGCCTGATCGTGGTGCCGATGGACGCGCCCGGCATCACGCGCCAGAAGATCCACAAGATCGGCATGCACAGCTCCGACACCGCGCAGCTGTTCTTCGACAACGTGCGGGTGCCGCGGCGCAACCTGATCGGGCAGGAAGGGCTGGGGTTCACCTTCCAGATGCTGCAGTTCCAGGAAGAGCGCCTGTGGGGCGCCGCCGGCAGCCTGCGCAGCCTGGACCGCCTGATCGACCAGACCATCGCCTACACGCGCGAGCGCCGCACCTTCGGCAAGCCCGTGCTCGACAACCAGGTGGTGCACTTCCGGCTGGCGGAGCTGCGCACCGAGGTCGAGGCGCTGCGCGCGTTGACCTACCGCGCGGTGGAGGCCTACATCGGCGGCAAGGACGTCACCCGGCTCGCCAGCATGGCCAAGCTCAAGTGCGGGCGCCTGAGCCGCGAGGTGGCCGACAGCTGCCTGCAGTACTGGGGTGGCATGGGCTTCACGGCCGACAACCCCATCAGCCAGGCCTACCGCGACAGCCGGCTCATCAGCATCGGCGGCGGCGCCGACGAGATCATGCTGGGCATCATCTGCAAGCTCGAGGGCACCTTGCCGGGCAAGGCGTCATGAACCCTGAGCTTGACGGGTTCACCACGCTGGCGCTGCGGCGTGATCCGACGCCGGGGGGTGGCGTGCTGCACGTGACGCTCAACCGCCCGGCGCAGCGCAACGCCATGAGCCTGGCCATGGTGCGCGAGCTGCGCGCGGCGCTGGCGCAGGCCGAGGCGGGCGGCGACGTGCGCGCGATCGTGCTGCGCGGCGCCGGCGGCCACTTCTGCGCCGGCGCCGACGTGGCCGACCTGGCCGCGGCGCGCGTGCGGCTGGACGAGAACCCTCGCGCCATCGAGGAGACCAACGCCGCCTTCGGCGAGCTCTGCGGCGCGTATGCGGCCACCGGCATCGCCACCGTGGCGGTGGTGGAGGGGGCCTGCATGGGCGGCGGCTTCGGCCTGGCCTGCGTGGCCGACATCACGCTGGCCGCGCCCACGGCGCAGTTCCGGCTGCCCGAGACGCGGCTGGGGCTGGTGCCGGCGCAGATCGCGCCCTTCCTGGTGGAGCGGCTGGGCGTGGCCGAGGCGCGGCGGCTGGCCGTCACCGGCGCCACGCTCGACGCCGCCGCGGCGCAGGCCCTGCGCCTGGTGCACGGCGTGGGCGACGTGGACGCGCTGCTGGCCGCCACGCTGGCCGACATCCGCGCCTGCGCGCCCGGAGCCGTGGCGGCCACCAAGGCGCTGATGGCCAAGGCGCGGCTGCAGAGCCCGGCCTCGCTGGTGGCCGAGGCCGCGGCGCTGTTCTCGCGCGCGGCGCTGGGCCCCGAGGGGCAGGAGGGCACTTTGGCGTTCCTGGGCAAGCGCAAGCCCTCGTGGGCGGCGGATTCATGAGCGCGCCGGACCGTCCCCAAGCGCTCATCCCGGAGCACGGCGTGCGGAGGGTCGTCCGGTGAGCTTCTCGACCATCCTGATCGCCAACCGCGGCGAGATCGCCTGCCGCGTCATCCGCACCGCGCACCGCCTGGGGTACCGCACCGTGGCCGTCTGCAGCGACGCCGACGCCGGCGCGCCGCATGTGCGCCTGGCCGACGCCGCGGTGCGCATCGGGCCGGCGCCGGCCGCCGGGTCCTACCTGTCCATCGAGGCGCTGCTCGCCGCCGCGCGCGCCAGCGGGGCCGACGCGGTGCACCCGGGCTACGGCTTCCTGTCCGAGCGCGCCGACTTCGCCGAGGCCTGCGTCGATGCCGGGCTGGTGTTCATCGGCCCGCCGGCGGCGGCCATCCGCGCCATGGGCGGCAAGGCCGAGGCCAAGCGGCTGATGCTCGCGGCCGGCGTGCCCTGCGCGCCCGGCTACCTGGGCGAGGCGCAGGACGACGCCACGCTGCGCGCGGAAGGCCAGCGCCTGGGGCTGCCGCTGCTCGTCAAGGCCGTGGCCGGCGGCGGCGGCCGCGGCATGCGCCTGGTGCGCGACTGGGCCGACTGGCCGGATGCCGTGGCCGGCGCCCGCCGCGAGGCCGCCAGCGCCTTCGGCGACGCCACGCTGATGCTGGAGCGGCTGGTGGAGCAGGGCCGTCACATCGAGGTGCAGGTGTTCGGCGACGCGCACGGCCGCGTCGTCTACCTGGGCGAGCGCGACTGCACCGCGCAGCGCCGCCGCCAGAAGGTCGTCGAGGAGGCACCGTCGCCCGTGGTCGGCGCGGCGCTGCGCGAGGCCCTGGGCCGCGACGCGGTGGCCGCCGCGCGCGCCGTGGGCTACGTGGGCGCCGGCACGGTGGAGTTCATCGTCGACGCGGCGATGAACCACTACTTCCTGGAGATGAACACGCGGCTGCAGGTCGAGCACCCGGTCACCGAGTGCGTTACCGGCCTGGACCTCGTGGAGTGGCAGCTGCGCGTGGCCGCGGGCGAGCCGCTGCCGCTGACGCAGGAGCAGGTGCGCCTGGACGGCCACGCCATCGAGTTGCGCCTGTATGCCGAAGACCCCGCCGCCGGCTGGGTGCCGCAGACCGGCACCGTGCGCGGCTGGCGCCCCGAGCGGGCCGAGGCCTGCGGCGTGCGCGTGGACCACGGCCTGGCCGAGGGCCAGCTGATCGGCCCGCACTACGACGCGATGGTGGCCAAGTTCATCGCCCACGGCCGCACGCGCGAAGACGCCGTGCGCCGGCTGCTGCGCGCACTCGAGCAGGCGCCGCTGCTGGCGCCGGTGAACAACGGCCGTTTCCTGCACGAGCTGCTGCGCCACCCTGACTTCACCGCCGCCGCGATGACCACCGAGCGGCTGGACGAGTGGGCCGCCGCCGACGCCCCGCCGGTGGCCCGCGCCGCGCCGCCCGAGGCCGCCTGGCGCGTGGCCGCCGCGCTG